>CANJPX010000051.1 GCA_947476185.1 Bacteroidota bacterium | reverse complement strand
TATTACTCTGATTGGGGTCAGGATTTAATCTTTTTTAAATCAATCCTTAAAGAAATCAAAACTTCCAAATCTTTAATAAAAGAGTTCTAAAACATGTCAGTGGAGTCCCCAAACTCTAAAGCCCTTGTAAATCAAGGATTTTTTATTTATATTCTAAACCCTATAGGTTGCTCATTTCATGTCTTTTATTTTTTTGTTAATTAAGAAACAAAAGTAAAAAGCATGCTGCCTTTAAAAAAACATAATATCTCAATGGAATGATTGTATCACCCAATAGTAGATTTTTGCCTCTGAAGTTGTTTTGTTGGCAAGGCCAAATTCCTTATTTATCTAGAGGTTTAGTGGAAAATAAAAAACTGACTTCTCATAATTTGCATGAAAAACTCTGTTATGTGGGGTAAGTCGGACCTAACCTTAATTAATTTCATTATTAATTCGCTTAAATAAAATTGCTAATTGTTTCAAATCCAACCAAAAAGAGTTTGATAATAAGTCTTTAGATTCAACTAACTGATAAAAAAAGGGTTTTGTCAGTTGACAAAACCTTTTTTTTATTTCCTCCATAACCATTGTCAATACGAGTTATTCGAAGAACTCTGCTTTTCAAATTGTTTGTATAAAGACAAGGTTTTCACTCTGGAATCTTAAGTAGATTCAAATTTTTGATCATAATTTTTGAAATTATAGTTGTAGGTATAACTATTATTTATACCTTTGTCAGATAAAATAATTATGGCTTCATTAGAACAAGATATAAAACAGAAGAATTTCGCTAACGAACAGGTTAAAGCGAATTTGAATGTTTTATATACCGCGAACTGGATGCATAATAAAATATCATCGTTCCTTAAGCCACATAATTTAACACATGAACAATTCAATGTTTTAAGAATACTGAGAGGTAGTTATCCTAAAAGCTTGTGTCAAAAAGATATTTTGTGCCGAATGATTGCTCCTAATTCAAATGTCACACTTATCATAAAGAAACTAAAAACTAAAAAATACATAAATGTGATAAAGTCAGAAAAAGATAAAAGGGAATATGTTATAAATATCACAAGCGAAGGTCTTTCTGTTTTGAAAGAAATGGATAAGATATTTGAACAACAAAAAACAAATTTTAACAACTTAAGCGATTCCGAAGCTTTCCATCTAAACGCGCTTTTAAATAAAATTAGGTCGTAAAAAAATTTGAAATAATAGTTGTACATATAACCAATTTAACAAAAAACAAACAATTAAAAACTAAAACAACATGACAACAAGACTAAATTTCAAACAATCCTTCATGGCGGGCCTTATGGCAGCCGGTCTAGCAACAACAGTTAACGCAATCTTATTCTTTATTTTTAAAGCGGCTGGCATTATTGTGGATACTGTTTTCATTCAACCAAATCAACCAATGACCATCGTTGCAATAATAATATCCAGCATTGTTCCCACATTAATTGCCACGCTGGTATTTTTTTTATTGGAGAAATACACTAAAAATGGTTTCAAAATTTTCAGAATCATTGCTCTAGTATTAATGGTCTTATCATTTATGAATCCTTTTATGGGAATTCAAGGAGTTACTGTTAGTTATGCAATAGTGCTTAACGTTATGCACGTGGTTGTGGTTGGCGCCTTACTTTATTTTATTGGGAAGAGTGTGAAAAAGAATTCGTTTAATTAAGTACTCTGCATATCGCTTTGGCTAGATTAAATAATAAAAAGCATAGTTTATAAATTAGTTAAACTTCAAATAATAAAAACATATGAAAAAATTTATGATTGATATCCTTTTGGAAGGAATAGATAATGAAACAAGATTAAGATTATTGCCTAAAGAACAAGAAATAATAAAAGAGTGGGAAGAAAATGGCACACTTTTGGCTTCTTACATAAAAGGTGACATCGCTGGAATCTATTTGGTATTGCTTGCTATTGACAAATCGGACGCAGACAAAAAACTTTCTATCCTACCTTACTATCCTTATATGAAAATAGAAATAATAACTCTTAGATAGCACTTTTGTTATTGATGTTAATCTTTATTCAATTTCCTTCCTAATCCAATTATAACTTTTAAATCCTCCAAAAAAAGAGTTCGAAAAAATATCTGTGGACTCCACTTAATGCATCAAAAAAGTCCCTTCTTGAAGGGACTTTTTTAATTTCAAGAAAACGCAAAAAGCTTGGTCATTTTCTGGGGTTATTTACCAATCTCTTTAAATAACTCCTCATATTCTGTAAAACGATGTTCTCTTATCGGACGAGTAAAAGGTTCCGTATCAAAATGAAGCAACAGACATGGTGATATATTATTATATTTTTCCAAATATTCATACCGGACTAATTCATTATTTTTTATTCGCTGTTTTATCTTGTTGTGATACGGATACATAATTCTACAAAGTATTTTATAATTCAGTTGAAATGATAAGACTCAAAATTAATACAAAAACATTAATTCAAAGAATAATACAAGGCAAATTCGATTTAAAACACAACAAAAACAGCCCAAAAGAAAGTTTCGTTATATTTGCATCTATATTAAAATACCCAAAATAAAGTTATGACTAAAATAAAAATTGGCGTTTTGCGCGAAGAAAAAAATCCACCAGATAAACGTGTTCCATTAACCCCATTGATTTGTGCCGAATTAATACGTAAATATCCGCATATAGAAATCGTTGTTCAACCCAGTAAGATTAGATGTTACGACGATGCTGAATATACAGCATTTGGTGTCCCGCTTCAGGAAGATCTTAGCGACTGCAATGTTTTAATGGGCGTAAAAGAAGTCCCCAAAGACCTGCTCATTCCGAATAAAAAATATTTTTTCTTCTCACATACAATAAAAAAACAAGCTCATAACATAAAGTTGATGAAAGCCTTGATTGAAAAGAAGATACAAATGATCGACTATGAAACATTGACAGATAAACACCATAATCGCATCATTGGTTTTGGAAGATATGCTGGAATTGTAGGAACATACAATGGTATTTTGGGTTATGGAAAAAAATACGATCTATTTCAGTTGAAAGCAGCAAATCAATGCAGGGACAGGGCAGAAATGGAGAACGAATTAAAACGTGTGAAGCTTCCAAATATAAAAATTGCGTTATCAGGTGGCGGACGAGTGGCTAATGGTGCTATAGAAACACTTAGTGCATTGCGAATCAGAAAAGTAACACCGGAAGAATTTTTGATGGGATCATTTCGTGAACCTGTATATTGTCAGTTAAATCCTCGTGATTATGTTGAACGCAAGGGTGATCACAATTTTGATCTTCAGGATTTTTTCGGGCATCCGGAACATTTCGAATCTGTTTTTGCTAAATATGCAAAAGTGACCGATATCTATATTTCCGCTCATTATTGGGATCCACGAGCTCCTAAAATGTTTGAATTATCAGATATTAAGGCACCCGATTTCCATATCAGTGTAATAGCAGATATTACTTGTGATATAGATGGATCTGTACCAACAACAATTCGATCCACATCGATCGACAAACCTTTTTACGGTTACAACATCCGTGAAGACAAAGAAGATCTTCCGTTCAATAAAGACACCATTTGTGTCATGGCAGTTGATAATTTGCCATGCGAATTACCTCGCGATGCAAGTGATGATTTTGGAAAAGATCTGATGGAACGCGTTCTTCCGAACATCATTAATGAGGACACCGATCTCATTATTGAAAGAGCAAGTATTTGTAAAGAAGGGAAATTGACAAAAGATTTTGAATACCTGAAAGACTATGCTTATTAGCAAGGTTTATGAATTTACAATAAAATCGTTTGACCTGATCCAAATTAATCATTTCGATCATTTCGATTTTAGGACTCAAAGTCGAAAATTTAGGAATTTGTCAGCAGGTTAATTTTATGTAAAATTCAAAAAACTCAAAATAAAATCAGATCACACTGAAAAAATATTATTTACCTTTGCGATCCATATAAATAATAAAAAAATGGTTACTGAAAAAACAGATGTATTAGTTATTGGGGCAGGGCCGGCAGGTTGTATTGCGGCATCTATTGTCCACAAGAATGGCTTGAAAGTTCGTGTAGTTGAAAAAGTAAAATTTCCGCGTTTTGTGATCGGAGAAAGTTTATTACCACGCGTAATGGATCACTTGGATGAAGCGGGTCTTTTAGAAGATGTAAAAGCGGCAGGATTTCAGGAAAAATTCGGAGCGAAATTTTTGTTTGGGGACAAAGTATGCGATTTTAATTTCGCTGATCAATTCAGCAAAGGCTGGACGTGGACATGGCAAGTACAACGTGCTCAATTCGATCAAATTTTAGCAAATGGAGTTGCAAAAAAAGGAATTCCTGTTGAGTTTGAAATGGGTGTAACTGCTATACAATTCAATGAGGATGAGTCGTCTATAACAACTGTTGAAGATGCCGATGGTAACATTAAACAGATAGAAGCGCGCTATATTATTGACTGCAGCGGATATGGGCGGGTAATTCCAAACATGTTAGGATTAAATAAAGAATCGAGTCTTGACCCGCGAAAAACTCATTTTACACATTTTAAAGACCCTAACCGTCCGCAAGGAGTTGAAGGAAACAGGATAACTGTTATTGTTCATCAGCAAGAAGTTTGGGTATGGATCATTCCATTTTCTAATGGCATCACATCGGTTGGATTTGTTGGTAACCCCGAATATTTTAAAGATTTCCCTGAAGATGCAGTTGACCGTATGAAAGCAGTTGTAGCGGATTGTCCACAATTGAGTGTGCGTTTTAAAGATCAAGAGATGGTTATGCCACCAAGGACCATAGAAGGCTATTCAATTACATCTACAAAATTTTATGGTGACGGATATATTACTGCCGGCAATGCAACAGAATTTTTGGATCCTGTATTTTCATCAGGAGTAACCTTTGCAATGGAATCGGGATCAGCAGCGGCAAAATTGGTAAGCAGAAAATTAAAAGGCGAAACAATTGATTTTCAAAAAGAATATGTTGACTATATGATGCAAGGTATCAATACTTTCAGGACCTATGTAAAAAGCTGGTATAATGGCGATCTTCATGAGATCTTCTTTACAAAAGATCCTGACCCGGGAATAAAAAAACAAATTTGTTCGGTATTGGCAGGATATGTTTGGGATATGGACAATCCATTTGTAAAAAAACATGAACGTGCAGTAAGTACTCTTGCTAAAATAATCCGGATGCAAAAAGCCTCTGCCGCTGAAGAACAAAAAGGGTAATAGAAATCAAAATAATTTATACAAAAAGGAGATGAAAAACAGGCATCTCCTTTTTTGTTTTTATATTTAGGCAATAGAAAAAAATTTTATGAAAATAAATATTATCGGAGGTGGTGTTTCAGGTTTAACTGCAGGATGTTTTTTGCAGATGAACGGATTTGAAACACATATTTTCGAAAAACATTCTATTCCCGGTGGTTTATGCACAAGTTGGAAAAAAGGGGATTACACATTTGACAGTTGCGCACATTGGATATTAGGTTCCGACAAAGGATCTTCATTTTATAAAATATGGTCTGAAATCCTGGATATGAAAAAAATAAAATTTCATAATCATGATATCCGTGTTGAAGTTGGCACCAAGAATCATGCGAATAAATACGGAGAAAAAAATTTCAAACTCTATACAAATCTTACACAACTTGAAAATTACATGATCGATCTGGCACCGGAAGATGCAAAAGCGATCAAAGCATTCATTAAACCAATGCGAGTAATGCAAAAATTTGACTTACCTCCTATCCTGGATGATCTACCTTTTTTTCAATCGATGATCCGGGGAATAAAGATGGTACGTTACCTCGAATTTTTATATTGGTTCTTGAAAATAAAAAACTACACAAATTATACCTACGCAAAGAAATTTAAGAATGCCTTTCTCCGTGAAAGCTTTGAATTATTATATGATGGTGAGGAAGTGAACATGATGGTATTGACGATGCCCTTATCAGTGTTTGATAAAAAAAGCGCAGGATACCCGATTGGAGGTTCAATGGAGTTTGCAAAAAAAATTGAACAGACCTATTTAAAATTAGGTGGCACCATGCATTATAAAACGCCTGTAAAAAAGATAATTACTGAGCATGGACTTGCAAAAGGAGTATTGGTGAGAAATGATGTCACACACCTTTCTGACTTGACCCTTTCGGCAGCAGATTGGCATTATACAGTGTTTGAAGCGTTGGAAGGCAAATTTGTTGATCAACATATGTTGGATCTGCGTGACTTAAAAAAGTTTGATGTGTTTTATTCAGTGATGCAATTTTCATTCGGGATAGGAAAAGACCTGAGTGACTTCCCACACTTTTCGCGAATTCCATTGGATGAAGCCATCGAATCTCCTGATGGCACAAAATATACTCGTTTTGAAGTTCACATTTATAATTATGATGATACGCTTGCACCAAAAGGGAAAACAGCTGTCACAGTAAGTTTTTATACTACAAACAGAGACTTTTGGATCGATGCACGAAAAAATGATCGTCCTAAATATCGGAAAGCCAAAGAAGAATTTACAAATAAAATTATTGAATTGCTCGACAAACGTTTGGGAGGCATCAAAGAATACATCGAAGTAATTGATGTTGCTACGCCTGCTACTTTCCAGCGTTACACAGGCAATTGGAAAGGTAGTACTCAAGGATGGTTGCCCGGAAAAAATTTATTGGCAAAATCACCTGTAGGATTTAAATTACCGGGATTAAAAAACTTTTACTATTCGAGTCACTGGAATCAACCTGGTGGAGGCTTACCCATCGCTATTAAAACAGGCAGAGATGTAGCGAAAGAAATTTGCAAAGAGTATAAAGTAAAGTTTAAAACGATTTCTCAGACGAAGTAAATTGCTCTTCGTTTTATATCGCACAAAAAATTTAAACACATAGAAATATAGATAGGGATAGTATTAGAAGGGGCATAAAAATACATAGCAAAAATCGTTAAAACGATTTTTCTTTGTGTTTCTTTAAGTAATAATTTTTGAAACCTTATTTTTCCCTATGTTTCTATGTGCTTAAATTTAATTAGTTAGTTAGTTTTAGTTTACTTAACTTATTTAGACTTATCTTAGTTCTAGATAAAACACTTATTTGAAAAATCTATACAGTTCCGATCTCACAAAATCAACTTATGATGCCATTATTATTGGTTCAGGCGTTGGCGGATTGACCACAGCCGTATTTCTGGCAAAAGCCGGAAAAAAAGTTCTTGTGCTTGAAAAACATTATGTGGCAGGAGGATTCACCCATACATTTAAAAGAAAAAAATTCGAATGGGATGTTGGTGTACATTATGTGGGACAAATGAATCTGAAAAACAATTTAATGCGCAAAGCCTTTGATTATCTGTCGGATGGGAAGCTCAAATGGGCTGATATGGGAGAGGTGTATGATCAAACAATAATAGAAGGCAAGAAATATAATTTTAAAAAAGGGAGGGAAAATCAGATCCTACAAATGATCGAATATTTCCCAAAAGAAGAAATAGCCATCAGAAAATACTACGATCTTGTAAAAAACATCGGTTCGAGTTATACAACATTCTTTTCTGAACGCAGTATGCCATTTTGGTTGAGCAAAACCATAGGTCATTTCATGCGAAAAAAGTTTTATGTATTCTCAAAGAAAACGACATACGAAGTATTGCATAGCATTACATCCAATGAAAAATTAATTACTGTATTGTGTTCGCAATGCGGAAACTACGGACTTTCACCTGAAAAGAGCAGTTTCGCGATCCATGGAATGATCGTTGAACATTTTATTGAAGGCGGTAATTACCCGATCGGAGGGGGATCCAGTATTCATAAAAAACTGATTGATGTCTTAGAAACAAACAATGGAATTGTTGCAGTAAAGGCTGATGTAAAAAACATCATCATTGAAGACAATAAAGCGGTAGGAGTTGAAATGGTCAATGGCGATAAGATCTATGCATCTACAGTTGTGAGTAATGCCGGAGCGCACAATACGTTTAATAAATTAATTTTAAAAAATGAGCAAAAGGACGAGAACACAATTGAACTAAATAAGATCAAACCCTCGATCTCTCATGTATGTATCTATGTGGGTTTAAACGCAAGTGATGAAGAATTAAAATTACCGAAACATAATATTTGGCTTTTCGATAATTATGAACTCGACAATTCTCAAAAGGATCATTTAAAAACAAAGAACAGTTCCTCCCCCATTTCCTATATTTCGTTTCCCTCGGCAAAAGACCCGGATTGGAAAATAAATCATCCTGGAAAATCCACTATTCAAGTATTGGGTTCATTTCCATATGAATGGATGCAAGAATGGGAAGAAGGGAAATGGCAAAAAAGGGGTGAAGATTATGAACTTGTAAAGGAGAAGATAAAAAATTATTTATTGGAGAAATTATATTTGACATTACCTCAAACGAAAGACAGAATAGAAATATGTGAACTGTCTACACCACTATCCACTAAACATTTCAGCAATTATTCGAATGGAGAAATTTATGGCTTGGAACATACGCCTGAACGTTTTAATCTACGTCAATTAAGAGCAAAAACAAATTATAAAAATTTATTTTTAACCGGACAAGATATTGTATGTGTAGGTGTTGGAGCGGCGATGTTCTCTGGACTTATTACTTCAATTTCAATTTTAAACCGCAATCTGTTATGGAAAATAATGCGATATAAATTCGTAGATTAAATCAGAAAGCTAAAAAGCCTATCCCGATATGGAAATTTACAAGTTGTTCACGCGTAATACGCATGTTTGCCTGATGACGAAAATAATCTTCAGTTGAATTAATAAATTCATCACTCGCCATTAGCGTAATTATATTAACTTGAGGGGTCAAAGCAAATCTGACCCCATAATCCAAAACAATTTTATCGTTCAAAATACATTCTTTACCAAAACTATAAACAAAGGAAACATTTTTATATTTATACTCCCCCACACCCAAAGTATAGAGTGTGTCTTGCGTTAGATTCCCATTTACAGATTTCAAGAAATTATCTTTATCATATTTAACTGATTCAAGCATCATCAACACCTCTAATTTGCGGTATCTACCGGTAGGGGCCAAAAAACCGGACTTGAAAAATTTTACACCAAGACCAATATTAATCGAAGTAAGCAGCACAGGTTTTGAAAAACTTCCTCCATACCTTGTTCCTTCAGGATAGGGATAATCAGAGGGGGAACCCGATAAAAATTCATTACCTCTACCTCTATCATACGCTATACCTGTTCTCAAATATTGTCCGGACAGACAAACCATTCTTCTTTGTTTGTGTGCATATTCCAAATTCAAACAATGGGTATTATTAATGGTAAATGAAACTTCATCTGAAGGGGATGATCTATTAGGACCAGGTCCTTTAAATCCAGCCATGAAATAATTTGAATATCCGATTGTAAATCGCTTTCCCATATATCCAGAAACTTGAGCATCTGAGGAGGAAACAAACAGCATTAAAAATAAAAGAATGATTCTATTTCTCATTTTTAAAAAGTTAAAAAACTAAGTCCGATATGAAAATTATAAAGTTGATATCTGAATAAACGCATATTCACATTATATTTAAACAGAGAGTCCTATTAACACCAATATTTCCAATTGCACTAACAGCATTAGCAGTTGGTCCTAATCCAGCAATAAAAAAACAATTTGAATATCCTACCGTAAACCGCTTCACCATATAACTAGGAACTTGTGCATTTACAAGAATAGAAGAAAATACAAAAAATAAAATATATCTTATTTTCATCTCACTTAGGTTTCTTTGTAACATACATTAACGAATTATATACAAAAGATGTTATCAGATCGGTGTTATCTTTTGAATTGGTATAACGCGTTTCATATTTCATCACCTCCCCGGTTTCAAGATTAAATAAAATAAAAAAATAAGTATTATGCGATTTTCTTGTTTTCTCATTATATATACCCGTCCAAACCAAGTACTTTGTTCCGTATTTTTCAATTAAAGATTTCATCTCGTCAGAACCAACTACTAATTCCTCCGGATTATCACCATGATTAAAACGCTCCGTCATCCAATCATTGAAAAGACTATTCAAATTATAACGATCCATATCTCCTGTCGTCATATTCTTTGTGCTGATCATATCATAGTTTAATTTCAATTTAGCCGCACATTTCTTTTGTATCTCCGCTAATTTAACCTGTTTATCCTCAGATTCAAAATAGTTGACCATATCATAACCACCAACAGATTTAACTTTCATATAAAATGGTTCAAGGAATAAAACCTTATCTATTCCCAATAGCGTATACTTATTTTTATTTTCTTTAGCGATCTGTTCTTCGATTTTTCGTCTTTCCTTGTAGGTCAGATTATCTTTTTTTATTTCCGCTTTGCGAGTCAAACCACGGGCAGCTTTTGTGAAACGCTTCACAAATTCATTATCTTGAAGCAAACCAACAAAAGCATACTTGATAAAATTCTCATCCGTCTCAATCTCCACTTTTTGTTGTTGTTTTTTAATTTTCGAATATTTACTTTCTTCAGCAGTAGAATCAACTTTCACTTCCTGGATTTTTGCAGTATCTAGGAATTTCAATTGAGCCTTTGAAGATTTCGAAAAATCAGTTAGATACAATTGATTTGCGTTTACCATTTCAGAGAATAAACTATCTGTAAGCATAGTAAGAACAACATCATCGGGATTTTTTTTATGTGCTTTAAAGGTATAGGACAATGCGACAGTATTTAACTCTTTTGCTTCCAGATTGTCTAACATATAATAAAGTCGCTGTGAAGCTCCTTCTATTTTTTCATAATCCGGAATGGAGTAACTTTTGGAGGAAAGTTTGGCATTATTAGCAACACTATATATATATCTAGATTTATAGCGCTTTGAACCGGATTTACTTATTGCAATATTATATAAGGCTTTCGCGACAATTTTTTTCAGGTAAACATTATCAGGGTACTTCTCTAAAAGTATGTAGGCTGCATAAATGGCATTGACATAATCTCTATCCACAAGGTATAATCTGCAAGACTCAAAACGGGCGATCTCTCTTGCCTTTTTGAATTCCTCTTCCGACACAATATATTTTTTACGAGAAGCTTCATCCGATACGGCTAGATCGGGTTCAATAGCAGATCTCCTTTTCCGTATATTCGGGTGCGTGCTTTTTGTATCATCATAATCATCATTTGATTTAACAGCTGCTGTTTTTTTAAGGAAAACAGTATCAGGTAAGATCAAATATTCGTCCTCGAAAAATGATTTTTTGAAATCTACCAATTCGAAAGGCAAATAGGAATATTGTAACACATCAAAAGCTCCGTTTAAAGCTTTAACACTATACCCCGACTCTTTTACCCTAACCAAGCCCTCTGCATCCGCTTCAGTCTCATTTTCCTGAGAGAACCTGTATTTTGCAATATCACGGGCTTCATATGAACCATTTTCGTAGGTACTTGTTCCTCTATCCAATTTGATATTTTCGATATATTGATTTACAGAATGTTTTTTCACAACATGGGTAATTTCATGCGCCAAAACATAGGCCAACTGTGCCTCATTCTCAAGTTGAGCGAGGAGTCCGACATTTATAAAAACAAATCCTTTGTCAAAAGCATGCGCATTCACGTCCGGAGATTTCGTAACATAAATGTGAATTTGTTTCCGAAGCTCAGGATCATTTTTTAATAATTCGTCTGCTACTTTATTTACATAGATCCCTAGAGGATCATTAATTAATACATCACCACTCAGAAGCAGATCTCTCAGATAATAATTACTGGAAACTATAAATTGCTCTTTTGCAATTCGATCAGTTCCATATCCGATTGTTTTTATATCTTCCTCGGACAATGCTCTGGCAGTCTTCACGAACTCTTCAGGCAAAGTACCGGAGGATTTTAATGGGCTATAATCAGTTGTATACTGAGCAAAGGATCCATAAGAATAAAGCAATACGAATATTCCTAAGTAAAATATTTTTTTAAAAGAGATATAATTCATATTTCAGACATATTACTTGATCATCATTTATCAAAGAATCTATTTTATCTCGATCGAGAAAAGCATATTCTTTTTCTTTTTACGTTCAACCGAAACAAGATTATTTTTTTTGCCATCAACAAAATTCCGCATATATAAATTAGTTTCAAATTGATTTGCTTCACCTAAATTATATTTCTTTATTCCTCCTTTTTCATCAATATCAACAGCCGCAATAAAACCACCCATACGACTCTGATGCAATTTTGGAGCTTCGTTTTCTTTTAAGGAAAAATTATCAATATGATCCAGGTAAAAAAGATGAATGTGACTTCCTTTTACAGTGGACGAGAATGAAATCCCTACTCCGGATGCACTAGATTCATGTTGACGCTTTGGTATTTTCTTAATCCAGGCCAAATTCCCTGCAGGATCAATGTTAAAAATTAAAATGTCATTTGCGTAAGTATCATAGTGAGTAGTTGTAGTTTTTCCATTTGAAGTGGTTGTAACTACCACATAATAAATTTCTGAAACAATTACAGTGGAACCATTTTCTAAAAAGTGGATTTTTTTAATTTCCAGATTATTAATCCCTAAATCTCTTTTTTCGTCTCCTTCATTTTTCTTTTCTTTCTTCTCTAATTTTTCTTTTTGTCTGTCAGACATATATGTCTTGATCAGATCTGAAGGGATCTCATAATATCCTCCTCCTAACTTTGAAAACTTTCCGCTAGCCACATCCAATTTCACCATAAAAGCACCATCAATCGCGGAGTTCCCCTTTTTTGAATAAAAACCTGCCACAATAATATTGTTTGTTTTATCTTCATACAAATAAGTAGTTCTTGCCACATAGTCTTCAATTTGCAATTCAACGATTTTAGGATCTTTTTTATCCTTACTGTATACTAATATTTCAAAATGACTTCCAGCACCTCTACCCTCACCATCTACAACTCTTATTAAATAATATAGTTTACCATCATTTGATACTTGATAATCCAACAGATCCATTCTTGCTTCAGTATACGGCATTTCATATTCTCCGCCCCAAATTTGTTTCATATTTTCATCAAACATATAAAAGCCGAACTCTTGTTTATTTAATACATCCCTTCGTTCTCTATTTCTGAGATTAGATCTATAAAAAAGCTTTGTTTTATCATTAGAAGCTGACCATGAGTATCCAAGCACACCTCTAGATGTTTCAAAAAGTTTAACAGGCTCACCTGTTACATCTAATGAACTCTGGGAAAATTCCACTGCAGAGATTCCTTCCGTTTTTGTTTCTCTATATACCTCTTTAACAAAAACATAGGCTTTTTTATTCATTACAGCGACTCCATTGTAATACGATTTTTTATTAGAAAAAAGCGCTTTTATTTTGGGGCTATTCTTAGTATTTAATGTCAAATCAGGCGAAAAAAGTTGAAACCCGATCTTATCTAATTTTTCACCCTTTGCATACGTAAGCAGAACGTTTCCATCGCTACAAGGATTTGTTTGGTCTAATGGTAATTTATCGACACTCTCAAATTCTGTAGAATGATCAATTTTATAAGGACTTTTTTGTGAAAATAAAACGTTACTAATTAGTAGCAAACCGATAAATGAATGGAAAATTTTAGATTTCATATTTTTTGTTTTAATTTGACGACAATATAATAAAAATCCCGCTTCCAAAGAATGGAAACGGGATTTATAAAAATGATATATATCTTATTTTTATTTTTTAGCTTTCATTGCCTTAGACATTGAAACGCCAACAACTTTACCGGCTTTTGCATAGCATTCTTTGATAGCGTTTGAAGGATCAAAATCCCAATCACTTCCACCCATTAATACACCTTGAGCAGTCATAAACCCTTTAGCCATTACTTTTCCGGTAGCCGTTTCAATCCAGGTAATTTCATATTTACAAAATGGATTTTGTTTCATAACCACTGAATTAAAACCAGGCTCCATCACTAACGTTTTTACAACAACAGTATATTTCGCATCTTTTTGGCCTTTTGCAGCAGTAGCATTTGTTTTCCCTTTTAGCAACATTTTATTGATCAACTCATCAAACATCGGCTCATAAAGGTTCGTTTTATTATTTTTCCATTTTTCAGCCCAACGATCTCCTTTTCCTGCTTGTTTCTCATTCCCTTTTGTAACTTTCTCTTTCAAATATTCAGCTTCTTCTTTTTTACCTACCAACATTCCGTCATAATTATACTCAATATTGACCTTCGTTTCTCCGGCAAGGAAGGACAACTTTTTATCCCCTTCAGTCATTTTTTGCGCTTTTGCAGATAAACCCATTACGGCCATAAATCCTGCAATCAATAATAATTTTGTTTTCATATAATTTAGTTTTTAGTTAGTTCATAATGCAAATATATAAGAATAAAATTCTAATAAAAATGTTTTTCTGTTGATTTAAAAAATTTGACATGTAAAAATATCGATGGTATACCATCCATTTTTGTTTGCCTTGTTATATTTCTAAATAATACATTTAAAAGGGAATATCCATCAAAATATTGTAGATAATGATCCTTATCTTTTATCAAAGAAAACAACAGGTTTCCTGCTTAGCTCAGGAAATTGAATTTTATTAATCACCTCAACATCCTCAAACTTTATTTGTGGCGCAACGCGTAATTTTGCTCTAAAATGGTCAAGAATTACTTTCTCGAAATTTTCCGGAATATTTTTACAACCTATACGTATCACAATTTCATCGGTGCCAATATCATTGGTGAAAACTTCCACAACATAATTTGTCACGCCTTCGATGTTATTTAAAATATCGTATAAAGCAGGCGGATAAAGAGTTGTGCCTTTATATTTTATCATTTGTTTTCTGCGGCCAACAATTGGTCCCAAACGAATAGTGTTGCGTCCGCAACTGCATGGCTCAGAATAATGCGAACACAGATCACCCGTTTTAAAGCGTAACAAGGGCATTCCTTCAACTCCTATTGTAGTAATTGTAACTTCTCCCGCTTCGCCTTCCGGCACAGGTTTATTGTCTTCATCCAAAAACTCAACAATAACCAACTCAGGATGGTGATGCCCCCCTTTTCCAACAGAACATTCCGTAAAGGCAGCACTCATTTCGGTACTTGCATACGTAGAATACAATTTAATATCCCATTTATCTTTGATCCGCTGTCCGAGTGTAGTTAAACTGAAATCCTCGTTTCTTAATGCTTCACCAATGCAGATGGCTTTATTGATAGAACTGTTTTTATAATCTATTCCATTTGCCTCAGCATATTCGATCAATTTCAATAAAAAGGATGGGACAGTCACAAAAGCAGTCGGATTTATCCGTTTAATCGTGTCCCATTGTAATTCCGGAATTCCACCACCGACACGAACAACACCGGCACCGAGTTTTCTTATCCCAAGGAAATAAGCCAATCCTGCCATAAAACGTTTATCGAGCGTGGTCATCAATTGAAAAATATCATCACTGGTAGAATCGGCACATTCAATGGAAATACTTTCATTATAGGTAAGCCTTTCCAGATCTTTTTCTGTCATTGGAAACAAAACCGGATCACCTAATGTGCCCGAGGTAGTGATATAATCAATTATTTTACTTGGAGGAACACAAATAAAGTCATCATTATGATTTTGAATATCGTCTTTTGTGGTAACCGGAATTTGTTGTAAATCTTCTAACGTTTTTATTTTAGAAATATCGATGTTATGTTTATTAAATAATTCAGAATAGAATTTTGATCGTTCAGAAAGATATTGAAACAAGGCAGGCAACTGCGCCTCTTGGTGTTTCTTCTGTTCTGATAATGATTTCGTTTCTATTTCCGGGATCATACGACTAGTTTAAAGTTTAAAGTTCAAAGTATTATCAATGCTTATTTGGAACGCTAATCTTTTAGATTAAAAATAATTTCTTTTATTATGATATACTACACACCCCTTACCCCTCTCAAGAGGGGAATGAATTCTGCTACGATATTATCTATCACTAACTACAACTTTCTAAATTAAACTTTGAACTAGCCTTCGATTACAACCGTTGCCATTGCAAAATCCTTCACATGCGATAATGAAACATGAATACTCTTTATGTTTTTATCTTTTATAATGACAGCAGTTTCTCCAATAATATTCAAAGTAGGTTTACCTAATTCATCATTCATTACTTCAACTTCTTTGAATGCCATTCCACCACGCCATCCTGTTCCTAGCGCTTTAAAAAAAGCCTCTTTTGCAGCAAAGCGGGCAGCATAACTTTCTGCCTTATTTACTTTTGATTCGCAATAAGCAATTTCAACCTTTGAAAACACTTTCTCCAAAAAGCTTTTATTTTCAATGCTCTTAACTATCCGTTGCACTTCTGCTATGTCTGTTCCTATCCCTATGATCATCGACAAATTACTTTTTAAAAAAACATAAATCTGAATTTATTGGAATGTGGATTATAATCCTTATCAAAATAAAAAAAATGGTATTAAAAAACAAAACTCGATTTAGATATAGAATCTGTAAAAATAACTAATGAACTAATGAATTGATTTCTTTTTCAATTGCGTCTTTATCCTGCACTGTTGTAATTTCTTTTGTGAGTGCTAATTTATAATATTTAATGGCATTTGTCTGATTATTTTCATCGCGGAAGTAATTCCCCAACAAATAATAAGTCTCAAAATATTCGGGATTACAACTAATGAAATTAGAAATTATTTTTTCATCGATAGGGTAATGAAGTTTATTTTTATGAGCAAATTTAAAAACTTCCCGCATTTGTTTATAAGCCTTAAATTTTTTGAATTCTGCAGAATAGATAAAACTATCCGCAGGAATATTCAGATCCTTTTCATATAACTCCCTTTTTTCTTTTAATGCCGGCGCTTCTGCAAAAAATTTATTTAAGTCATAACAAACAAATTGTCCTAATTGAAACGGGTTGGTAGAAACCCATACTTGTAATTTTGACGGTTTAAAAACAACAGAATGATGAGCAATCAATTGATTCAAAGCCTTTTCATTTCCCATTCCAATATTTTTTTCATTATATCCCTTTTGATTTCTTAGGATAGCTACTGCATCTGCTACTGATAATTTAGGTTTCTCATCAATCAATTGCGTCAAATGTTTAAAACGATAATTAGAAGAGCTTTTTTCGATATTACTTAAATTCACAGGATCTTTTTCAAAAGACTTACCCTGATAATGATTTGCACAAACAATATAATCTGAATTTGGCGAATTAAACAATTCAATTTTAGAAGGTGTTTTTTCAATTGTAGCAGTCCTGTTATCAAATGCAGAGCCAATTAATATAGATTCGGATACAAATATTTTTCTCTTTTGAGCTATCGCGTATGCTTCATCAATATTTTTTGCATACTGCAATATTTCCCGTGCTAAAATTGAGATCGGAGTAGCGGCAGAAGTGGGGATTTCGGATTTTGAGGCATTAATCGTAACTGTCAATCCTTTTTCATTCATACCGGAAACAGTGCCGATCATCCCTGCCCAGGAAATCATCATTAATTTATAACCATCTTTTGGCTTTACAAAATTGATGAGTTTATTTTCGGCAAAATCATCTCCCACATAAAAATCAAAATTCCTGCCTACTAGTATAGTTCCATCGTCAGTCTTATCTGCCCAAGCAGAAAAAGCAGTACATCCTACACGCATATTTTTATCCTGCAAAGCATGACCAATATCGTGTGCCGCATGATAGTTCAACATCCGATAATATTTCGGAGCCAAATAATCAAATTCATCAGGAGCAGAAATTGACTCTCCATATATTTCCAACTTATACTCTTCCGGAATGTATGCATCCAGATTACGATTAAAGAATGCTATAAAAAATTTAAGATAATTGAACATCCATTTGGATGGGATCATCTTTTTAATCTGTCCGACAAAAGCGATCTCCTGTTTTCTCGCCAGGTCGACATTCAGTTTTCCTTCCAGAACGCCCCTTTCGAAACCATCACCTTCCACATAGATCTCCCATAGTCCAGTTTCACTCTTTTTGATCCAATTATTATTGATCGTATAAAAATCGGGAGCAACTAGTTTCCTCTCCAATTTTAATACTTCTGTATTTGAAGGAACAGGAACTTTTATGGTAACAGCGATTATGAACCAAACAAATAAAACAAATAAAATGTCGACTCCAACAAAAAAGGAGTAAAATAGCCAGCGTGCGAGTCGTTTAAGAAAAACCATTATCATAAATAAGAGTGCAAAGATAACAATAATAGTAGTTTAAGACAATTGAAATATTAATGTAATATTCAATTTATTAAATAAAATTTTAGTATTTTTAGTACATTCTAAATTAAATTCAATGAGCGCAACTTATAATTTTAATGATATTCGCCCTTATTACGAGCATGAAGCAAGCGAGGCAATGGAACGGATAAAAAATGACCCTTTGTTCATGCAGCTAGTGAAGCATATTTGGCCAAGCATGACACAAGAGGAAGCATTCGTGAAAGCCTCAAAAGTAAAGGACAACATGGGGTTTCAGCTGGAATTTATGCACCAGGCGATCAGGGTAATTGTGGAACGCTCATCAGCAGGGCTCACTTGCAGCGGGTTTGAAAACATAGACCCGAATCAAGCTTATTTATATATTGCCAATCACCGGGATATTTTACTGGATTCAGCAATTCTTCAGATCCTATTGGTAGAGCACGGATTTAAAACCAGTGAGATCACCTTCGGAAACAATTTGATGCAAGGTAATTTCATTACTGATTTCGGAAAGTTAAATCGAATGTTCACTGTTCTGCGCGAAGGGAATAGCAGGGAATTGTATGAAATATCGCAAAAACTATCTGCCTATATCCGCCATACAATAG
This sequence comes from Bacteroidota bacterium, assembly GCA_947476185.1. Taxonomy (GTDB): domain Bacteria; phylum Bacteroidota; class Bacteroidia; order 2-12-FULL-35-15; family 2-12-FULL-35-15; genus 2-12-FULL-35-15. The sequence goes on along the minus strand of CANJPX010000051.1, from coordinate 6,972 downwards.
TAGACAAAAATGTTTCTGTATGGATCGCTCAACGAAATGGCAGAACTAAGGACGGTAATGACCTTACACAAACCGGTCTTCTAAAAATGTTGAATATGAGTGGAATGGGAAAGACCTTTTCTGAAAGCATGAAACAACTTAAGATCATTCCACTTAGTATTTCCTATGAATATGAACCATGTGACGACCTGAAAGTTCAAGAACTATATTTATCATCTCTACATTCCAAATATATAAAAGCACCGGGAGAAGACTTAAACAGCATCATTACCGGGATCATTCAGCCAAAAGGAAGAATTCATATGGCTGTAGGAAAGCCAATTGAAAATGAATTACTTGACATTGAAAAAACAGGTAATGAAAATGAGAAAATCAAACAACTGGTAAATGTAATAGATGAACAATTACACTCCAATTACAAATTATGGCCAGTTAATTATATTGCAAATGATATTTTAAATGATTCAAAAGAATATTCCTCTTTTTATTCTGAAACAGAAAAAGAAAACTTCATTCGCTACATCAAACAAAAAACAAGCAATATAAAAGGTGATGAACAAACCATTTATAACTTATTTATAAATATGTATGCTAATCCGGTAAAGACAAAAAAATTGTCTGCTGCAAGCTGCTAATTATTATTCTAATCACTCATTTTATCAATAAAACACAATGAAAAAAATTTCGTTACTATTTTTCTTGTTCGCTGTTACATTTAGTTTAAACAGCTTAGCACAAAAAACATTTACAAGCGCTGATGTTTTTACAGAAAAAAACATGATTTGGTACGGCTTTGATTTTACGCATATGAGGTTCATTGGCCAAGCGTCAATCCATGGTAATTTTTACAAAACGCCTGATTATGTTGTTAAAAATTATTTCAAAGATTGGAATATGATCCCATTAAAAGAGAGCGAAAAATATGATATTAAAAAATCGTTCGAGAAAGAATATATCTATTATGATGTGGATACTTTGATAGCCAGGAATCAGAGATTTGACAGTGATAGTTTAATATCCTTCTCGAATTTTTACAGTCTCAATACCACTCTTTTTCCAAGTATAATCAAATCATACGGAGGTAATGCGAAGGAAGGAATTGGCGTTGTATATATTGTGGAGAGCTTTAACAGCATTGAAGAAGTTGCTGCTTTTTATTGTGTTGTATTTGATGTAGCGACAAAAAAAATTCTTTTGCAAGAGAAAATCACTGGGCGCCCGAAAGGTGGTAGCGTTAAAACGTATTGGGCCGGGGCCTTTCATGAAGCATTTGAAAAAAACCATAAGGTTTATTCGAAGTGGAAAAAAGGTGCAATGATAAAATAACAATAATAAAAATTTGAAAATTAGATTAGTATGAAATTACAGAATTACACCCAAGGGAAATGGGCAGCAGGAGATGGAGAAGGTCAAGCATTATTTAATGCGATTACCGGAGAACAAATAACAACAGCAAGCAGCAAAGGGTTGGATTTTGGAGAAATGATGAACTATGCCCGTAAAGTTGGCGGACCAGCGCTACGAAAGTTAACTTTTCAGGAAAGAGGTTTGATGCTAAAAGCGTTAGCTATGCATCTTCAATCAAAAAAGGAATCCTTTTATAAAGTAAGTTGGGCAACGGGTGCAACACGTAACGATAGTTGGGTTGATATTGAAGGAGGGATCGGAAATTTATTTACGTATGCAAGTTTGAGAAGACAATTTCCAAATGAAACATTTTGCTTGGATGGAGAAGCTGCAAAACTAAGTAAGAACGGAACATTTATCGGTCATCATATCTGTGTTCCAAAAGAAGGAGTTGCCATTCACATCAATGCATTTAACTTTCCTGTTTGGGGAATGTTAGAAAAAATAGCGGTAAACTTATTAGCAGGTGTTCCTGCTATAGTAAAGCCTGCAACGGTTACCTCCTTTCTGACTGAAGCGGTTGTAAAAGAAATTGCAGCCTCCGGAATATTGCCAAATGGTGCATTACAATTAATCTGTGGAAGTGCAAATGGAATATTAGACCATGTAGAATCTCAGGATATTGTAACATTCACAGGTTCTGCCAGCACGGGAATGATGTTAAAATCTCATCCACGATTAATTCAGGAAGCTGTTCCTTTTAATATGGAAGCTGATTCATTGAACTGCTGTGTATTAGGAAATGATGCTGTTCCTGGAACTGCCGAATTTGATATTTTTATTAAAGAGGTACAACGCGAAATGACTTCCAAGGCAGGACAAAAATGTACTGCGATAAGAAGAATAATTGTTCCGGAAAAATTAGTTGAAGATGTACAGATCGCTTTAGGAAAACGATTAGCAGCAACAACAATTGGTGATCCAAACGTTGAAGGAGTTAGAATGGGTGCATTGGCAGGTAAATCACAATTGAAAGAAGTTGCAGAAAAAGTGATGCAATTATCAAAAACGCAGGAAATTATTTTTGGCGATCTTGAAAAATTTGAAGTGACGGGTGCCGATAAAAATTCAGGCGCTTTCATGTCCCCAATATTATTTTTAAATAAAGATCCTTTCAAATTTCAAGACTGTCATAATCTGGAAGCATTCGGACCTGTAAGTACCATTATGCCATATAAAACAATTGAAGATGCTATTGAATTAGCGAAAATGGGTAAAGGCTCATTAGTTTGTTCAATCGTTACCGGTGATGATAAAATTGCAAAAGAATTTGTTATCGGCGCTGCTTGTATGCATGGACGAATTTTAGTTTTAAATGCAGACTGCGCGAAAGAAAGCACAGGACATGGTTCTCCAATGCCTTTATTAACGCATGGCGGACCAGGTCGTGCAGGTGGCGGAGAAGAAATGGGTGGCAAACGCGGTGTATTCCATTATTTGCAGCGAACGGCTATCCAAGGTTCTCCGACAACGCTTACCAATATTTCAAATCAATATCAATACGGTGCAAAATATATTTTAAATGATATACATCCTTTTAAACGATATTTTGAAGAATTGATTATCGGGGAAACGCTGATCACAGAGAAGCACAAGGTAACATTAGAAAATATTGAGGCGTTTGCGGAATTGAGCGGAGATAAATTTTACGCACATATGGATGCCAATTCATTAGACGGTACAATTTTCACAGGAAGAGTCGCACACGGCTATTATATTCTATCAAGAGCAGCAGGATTATTTGTTGATGCACCAAAAGGGCCGGTACTACTGAATTACGGAATTGATGAGTGCAGATTTACAAAACCTGTTTATCCCGGAGCGGAGATTGGCGTAAGATTTACCTGTAAAGAAAAAGTAGATCAAGAGAAAAAATCGGAAGAGGATATTGCAAAAGGAATTGTAAAATGGCTAGTGGATGTTTATGATGAAACAGGCGAAACAGTTGCTATTGCAACCATTTTAACAATGGTAAAAAAGAAGAACCAAGACTAATATTTAAACAAGTTGGGAACAACTAAAAATAGAATAAATTAGCACTATGGAAACAGCTACAGAAACAAAAAATTTTTTCATCCTTTACAAACCTAAAGATATTGTAAGCGGAGATTTTTATCACGCGATTGCTCATAAACCAACAGGAAGTAAAGCTGAATTATTTTATATGTGTACTGCAGATTGCACAGGACATGGGGTTCCCGGAGCGCTAATGAGTATGGTGGGGATTTCTCATATAAATGAATCTATTATCGAGAAAAACCTGATCCACCCGAACGATATCCTGGACAATATGCGTAAAGGTATCATTGCATCCCTTAACCCTGAAGGTAGTGAAGAGGAAAGCAAAGATGGTATGGATTGCGTACTTTGTGCCTATGACTTTGAAAACATGAAATTAGAGTTTGCAGCTGCAAACAACCCTCTTTGGCTTATCCGAAAAGGTGAATTGATAGAATATAAACCGGATAAGATGCCTGTAGGTATGTACCATTCCAGTACTACACCTTTTACGTTACAAACCATCTCACTTCAAAAAGATGATATTATTTATACTTTTACTGATGGGTATGCTGATCAATTTGGTGGAGAAAAAGGTAAAAAATATAAATACAAACAACTCCAGGAGAAATTATTAGCAATAACAGAGCTTCCTTTAAGTGATCAAAAAGGAATTCTTGACAAAGAATTTGAAAAGTGGAAAGGAAACTTAGAACAGGTTGATGATGTTCTAATTATTGGAGTTAAGATCTAAAAGATTTTAAAATTAGCACAAAAGCCCTTGATATTTTCAGGGGTTTTTTATTGACAAATAATAGAATTTATAACAAACTATTCAGATTAGTTTTTTTATACTAGTTATCGTATATTTATTCTTATAAAATATGAAAAAACGACTTCTCAATTTTTTTATAATTTCTAGTCTGCTAACGATCAATCAATGTATTTCACAAAACATTGATTCATTATGGCGCGTTTACAACAATGTAAAAACTCCAGATAGCACAAGGCTGGAAGCCTTCAATGATATCGCATGGAGTTTGCTATACACTAATCCAGACTCTACTTATATCCTTGGACATATCGAATTAGAAATAGCTCAAGCTAAAAAATTAAAAAAGTGTGAAACCAAAGCATTGAATACTATAGGTGCTTCCTATCAGGTAAAAGGAAATTTCTTAAAAGCAATCGATTTTTACCAACAGAGTTTAAAGATCCGTGAAGAATTAAAAGATCTGAAAGGGGTTGCATCATCTCTGGCAAATATTGGAAGTATCTATATTAATATCAATGAATTTGAAAAGGCACTGGAATACCAACTTAGAAGTCTGAAATTGGCAGAACAAATGGGTAATAAGGAGAGCATGGCCAGCTCATTAAATAACATCGGAATTGCATATACAAATCTAAATGAAAATCAAAAGGCCCTTGAATATAATCAAAGAAGTTTAAAAATGTATGAGTCACTTGGAGATAAGCAAGGTATCTCGGCTTGTTACGCTAATCTTGGCAATACGTATTCAAATTTAGGTGACGAAAATAAAGCATTGGAATACCAAAAAAAGAGTAATGAACTTTCGAAAGAGATGGGCGACAAACATGGAGAATCTTCTTCAATGGGCGCCATCGGCAAAGCATATTTCAAACAGAAAAAATATGCGCTCGCGCTGGATTACTTGAATAAGGCAAAAGAACTTGCACACGAAATAGAAGATCTTGTTTCGGAAAAAGAAGTGACAGAAATATTATATGAGACCTATAAAGAAATGGGAAATCATATCAAAGCTTTAGAATTATTTGAAAAATTTGTAGTACTTAAAGACAGTATATTAAAAGATGATAACCAACGAAAAATTGCAAACAAGGAACTAGAATATCAATACGATAAAAAAGCTGCTGCAGATAGTGTAAAAAATGGAGAAGAGCGAAAAGTAACACATGCCTTGATCTTGGCAAAAAATGCGCAGATCGAACAGGATAACACTCAAAAGTGGGCGCTATATGGAGGCGTTTGTCTTCTGATAATTTTTGGTGGTATCATGTACAACCGATTTAGAATGACACAAAGACAAAAAGAGATCATCGAAATAAAAAGCAAAGAAACGGAGGAGCAAAAAGAGATCATCGAAGAAAAGCAAAAAGAAATCCTCTCCTCCATATCATATGCAAAACGTTTGCAAGAAGCGATTTTACCTCCGCAAAAATTGATCAAACAATTTCTTCCAAATTCTTTTTTCTTCTACAAGCCAAAAGACATTGTTGCGGGAGATTTTTATTGGCTTGAAACCGACAAACAGAACAGCGACCTTCTTTTGTTTGCCGCTGCGGATTGCACGGGACATGGAGTTCCGGGGGCGATGGTAAGTGTAGTTTGTTCCAATGCATTAAACAGGACAGTTAATGAGTTTGGAATCACAGAACCAGGGAAAATTTTAGACAAAGTGAGCGAGCTTGTTATCGAAACATTTGAAAAAAGTGAGAGTGAAGTAAACGACGGGATGGACATTTCTTTATGTGCGCTCGACAAAAAAAGTAAATTGCTGAAATGGAGCGGAGCAAATAATCCACTATGGATAATCCGCGAAAAAAGATTAATTGAATATAAGCCAACGAAGCAGGCGATAGGTAAAGTTGACATTCCTGTTCCGTTTATTACACATACAATTCAACTTCAGGAAAATGATGTTATTTATGCTTTTACGGATGGTTATGCGGACCAGTTCGGAGGAGAAAAAGGCAAAAAATTCAAATTGTCCAGTCTGCACGAATTAATTCTATCGATCTCCCAACTTCCTATGAATGAACAATACAAGGCTGTTGAGGAAACATTAAATAATTGGCAGGGAAACATTGATCAGGTAGATGATATTTTAATTATTGGTATTAGAATATGACATTGATTTAATGAATGGATTCCTGTTCTAAAAAAAAATCGAATTGATACAAAAAATATTAAATATCGGGATCTCAAATAATAATGATGATCTGTTGAATAGAAAAATCAGAATCAGCAATCTGATCGCAATAATATCAATTGTGATCATGCTTTCTTTTCTGCCGCTATCGTGCTATTTTAAATCCTTCAGTGATCTCACCCTGATCATCGCTTTCATTATTACGTCGTTGCTCAACTTTTTTCTTCATTCAAAAAACAAGCATTCTTTCGCATTTTATTTCTCTACTATTTGTGGTTACATATATTTTATTTGCGCCACACTTTTATACGGACTAGCCTCCAATATGCACTTCTATTTACTTGTAATGTGTATGATCGCAGTGGTCATGTTTGATAATAAGATCATAATTAAATCCTTCATAGCGTTTTCCATTATTGCTTTTTTCATACTCAAATGGTTCATGGCCGGCAAAGAAGGTTTAGTAAATTTCCCGATAGGGATGAAATCGATACAGGAATTATTGGGGCACTTCATTTTATTCTTATTATTCATTATCACTTCCATATTTTTCATCTTTTTCAAAAACGATAATTTAAATTCAAGAAAAATACTTCTCGAACAAAAAGATATAATCGAAGAAAAAAATAAGGATATTACAGCTTCGATCCGG
>CANJPX010000050.1 GCA_947476185.1 Bacteroidota bacterium | reverse complement strand
GTACCTGATTGGGATTTTTATTTGTCTTTCCGCTTTAATATCTCTCAATTCAAACTCTTTCATCAAACATGCTTCATAGGTAGATTCAAGCAATCCCGGGCCTAAATTCCGGTGCACCTCAATGCATGCATCTAGTATTTGACCTGTTACAACATTTTTTTCTTCTTTAACCATGCTCCGTTTCTCTGTTTCTCTGTTTCTCTGTGGTAATTATAAAGTCGCGATCACTTTCAATTCAATTGCAATTGGTGTTGGTAAACAGTTGATCTCAATGGTTGTTCTGCAAGGTTGATTGTCTTTGAACCATTCGGCATACACACGATTATAAATTTCAAAATCGTCTTTCATGTTCGTTAAAAAAACCTGAACATCAATAATTTTATCCCAACTGCTACCCGCATCTTCCAGAATATATTTGATATTTTGAAATACACATTTACATTGCGTTTCGATATCATAAGAAATAATATTCCCTTTTTCATCCAGTTCAACTCCGGGAATTTTTTTGGATCCACGTTCACGCGGTCCAACTCCGGAAAGGAATAATAAATTCCCAACTTTACGGGCATGTGGATATGCTCCAACAGGCTCGGGTGCTTTACTTGAATTTATTCTGTCTTCAGCCATTTTATCGTTTAATAAAAAAGAGTGCAAATATACGGTTCTAAAATCAGAATACCAAAATGCTGAAAGGCAAGCTATAAGGCAACAATACCACTAACAAAAAGATTATATTTAGACATAAAGATTTTATTGGTACTTTCACAAAAAATTGGGGGATTAGCTCATTTGGCTAGAGCGCTTCGCTGGCAGTGAAGAGGCGACCGGTTCGAATCCGGTATTCTCCACGAATTAAAAAAAGTCTTTCAGAAAACTGAGAGGCTTTTTTCTTTTAGATCGGTTACAAAACAGGTACAACAAATGCTCTAAATTTACCAGCAACTTTCTGACAATATAATGTTAACTATCGTTTGTAGTATATTTTGAAAACTATAATTAGTTGTGAATTTTCTATTTGATTCTGTCTAAAAAAAACATTAATAGCATTTGATGAATCACCTATAAATAATCCGGAAAGTGTTCCAATAATATTTCATTAATCACTTCCATTGTAAGAAATTTTTCCTTAAATCCATTAACATCACCAATGTTTTCGGCACGTTTTCTGTCGTCCAGATTTATAGAGGTAGTAACGATTACGAGAATTTTTGCTTTTAATTCCTCATCCAGTTTTTTATACTCTTCCAAAAATTCCCACCCATTCATGCCGGGCATATTTAGATCAAGGAAAATAATGTCAGGTTTAGGATGCATTCCATTATTTCTTGATTTAAGAAATGTGAGCGCTTCTTCTCCATCATTAGCAAGTTCCAACTTTTCTGTAATTATCATTTTATTTATTAATCGCTTATGAAAATAATGACAATCGTTATCGTCATCAACTAATAAAACACAATTCAGTTTTTTTTTCATACTTATTCAGTTAGAATGGTAAAATAAAAAGTACTTGATTGACCTGGTATTGATTCCACCCAAATGCTACCACCGTGTTGTTCAGAGATCTTTTTGCAATTTGCCAGCCCTATTCCTGTTCCCTCATATTTTTCTCGTTTTTGAAGTCGTTGAAATATCAGAAAAATTTTCTCCTTGTATTTTTCTTCTATACCTATGCCATTATCCTTTATTGCAAATTGCCAGCCCTTATCAATTTTTGTAGATGAAATATGAATTTCGGGAACGGTTTCTTTCTTTCTGAATTTAATGGCATTGCTAATGAGATTTACAAATAGAAGTTTTAGTTCCAAGGGATACGCTTTAATTATCGGTAATTGTTCTACTATAATTATTGCCATGTTTTTAGTAACAAGAAAATCCAAATCGGCAAGCACGACCTTAACAATCTCATTACAATCTACACCATCATTCATCTGCTTGGGGCTACTTAGCCTGGAATAATCAAGCAAGCCTTTTATAAGGTCGTCCATTCGAATAGCCGCTTTAGAAACTAATTGAAATTGTATTTTTGCTTCATCATTCAAATCTTCACTATGTTCAGTTAGAATTAGCTCCGTAAAATTGCGAATAGTTAATAATGGTTCCCGAAGGTCGTGCGAGGTGAGGTAGGTAAATTGCTCCAACTCTTTGTTTGCAACAGCTAATTTAGCAACACGTTCTTCTATTTCCGTTTCCATTTTTTTGCGTTCAGTGATGTCTTTTATCGTCCATTGCTCCATCGATTCGGCTAAATTTTTAATTTTCGCTTCTTTATCTAATAGAAATTTGTTAGCAATCATTAATTCGGCTACACACTTTTCATTCTTTTCGTTTTGAAAAGCCAGTTCTTTGTTTAATAAAATTATTTTATCCTTAGAATATTTTTGCTCAGTGATGTCCCGAGAAATACAAAGTGCGGTTGCAATGGATCCGTCTTGCGCAAATTCCGGGACACAACGACTTTCGTAATATCTGATATTCCCATTATTGTTATATGCTACTTCTAGTACTTTTTCCTTTCCAGAAGCAAAAACATAATCTAAAGCCCGTTCATATTGTGTAACAATTTCTTCCGTAAACCCTCTTTCGTAAATAGTCTTTCCAACAAGCTCTGTCGCTAATCTTTCATTCCCTGTATTAATAGGATGATTGATATAGATGTACCGAAATTTTTTATCGAACCGCCCTATAATATCCGGGTTATTATCAAGCATTGTGGTTGATTCCTGAACCCGTTTAAATAATTCTTTCTCAGATTTTTTGCTTTCAGTAAGTAGTTTATTAAACTCATTGTTGGCAATACTCAATTCAGCTGTACGTTTTTCCGTCTCTTCCTTTTGAAATGCAAGTTCTTTGTTTGCAATAATTAATTCGGCAGCAATTTTATCAAAATTCATGAACATCATTTCCTGCTTTTGTAAGGTAAGTATGAATTAAACTTATTATGGATTAACCTGAACCCTGAAATGATAATTTTTGGCATTTTAAATGTTTGAAAAATGATACTATAAATTAATTCAAAAGTTGTTCTAACTCTTCAACTGACCTTATCAAGTTAACTTTTTTTGATATTTTCAACTCACTTAGTAATTTAGAATTTCCAGAGATATTGATTTTTGTTGCTCCGAAATTTTTTAAAATTTCATTCAAATAATTTTGTGTGTGTTCGGGTATATTATTATTTACTAAAAAGAAAAGCAAATGAGAAGGAGATGCGACTTTCACTGTATTGATAAGTGACTCAAAAGGTGCATTAGCTCCTAGATAAATTACCTTTTGCCCCGACTTCCGAATAAGATAATTTGAGAACAATAAACCAAGCTCATGAAATTCGTTTTCGGGTAAAAATAATAACCAACAATTGGAATTAGCTTTGGGTGGAGGTAATGCATCAATAGCGGAAAAGAATTTTTGCTTGACAATATTACTGATAAAATGTTCGTATCCTGAAGAGGGTGAGCCTGCGCGCCACATCAAGCCAATTCTTGAAAGCATAGGATAAATTACTTTAATATACGTGTTTGAAATCCCGAAACGAAGCACACAACTCAAGAATATTTTATCGAAGTGCTGCTCGTCAAAACTCATTCCTGCAGCTATTAATTGAGATACATAATAATCTGTTTTTTCATCAACAGGCAAATTGGTTTTTAACTGATCAGAAAGAATTTCGAATAAATTTTTATCGCTCATCTTACACAATTTCGAAATCTTATATTCGGAATCCTTCAAACTAACGATGTTAAGCAACCTTTTCAGTTGATGATTGTCATAATATCTTGTATTACCCTCCGAACGCGATGGATTTAAGGCATTATAACGCTGCTCCCAAATGCGAATTGTATGGGCTTTTATTCCGGAAAATTGCTCTAATTCTGAGATTGAAAATAAATTCATCTGTTTAAATATATTCAAATTTATACAAACAAAATGAATTGGCAAAACAATTAATGTTAAATTTTAAAATCCGAAAAAGATTAGGCTCAAACTATTAAAAAGATTCCAATGATTGCCATTATTCCATTTTTAGCACAACAAAAAGATTCTGCTGAATTATACTCCAGTTTTTCTATCTTTGATATACGTGTTTGTTTTGAAATCAAGTAACGCATCCAAAATATTTACCATGAAAACGAAACTCTTCATCTTAGCAACATTCGCTTTTCTATCGATAAGCAAATTTTCAAAAGGGCAAGACACAATTGTCAAACAAAACCAAGAGGTTATTCTTGCGAAAATCATGGAAATATCTTCAACGGAGATAAAATACAAACGCTTTGACAATATCGATGGTCCAATGTATACCATACCAAAAACCTATATCAATAAAATAAAATATAGCAACGGTAAAATTGAGGAGATGAAGAACGAAACAAACATTTCAACCGGAAACAATTCAATTCCGGCGGACCTTACCCCTCGTTATATACTTACCTTGATGGATGGAACCCAGTTAAGAGGAAAAGTAATTTCCGAAAACCCTCAGGAAATTGTTTTCAAGGACAATAACATTGGAGAAAAAACAATCAGCAGGAAAAGTATTAAAAGCCTTTCGTTGGAATATGGGGATGAAATTCAGGTTTTTACTCTTACTGATGGATCTATCCTTACCGGAAAAATAATTAATAAAACAGATTCTTATACTATTGTTGAAACAAAAGGATTGGGAATTGTTAATTTACCGGAATCAAAAATAAAATCAGTGCGTGCATTAGAGTCTGCAACTATATCAAGTAGCGGGAAAATATGGTTTCAAAATCCGAATTGTACCCGTTATCTTTTTGCACCATCCGCGATTCCATTAAAAAAGGGAGAAGGATATTATCAAAATATATATGGTGCAGGAAACGCTGTTAATTTTGGTTTGAATAACCACATTTCTATTGGAGGAGGACTGGCCGGTCCTATGGGGATATATCTGAATGCAAAAGCCGGTTTTAAATTAGGAAATTATGCACATGTTGCCGCTGGCTGTATTTTTGGAAACGGGTTTTTCCCAATTAATGGAAACAATTTTGGTATGGGAGTAGGTTTCGGGGTAGTAACGATTGGAAATTTAGATAACAATATTACGCTCGGAACAGGATATGGGTTTTTGAATAGTGGTGGAGAAAGTAAATGGCAGGAAAAACCATTATTTGTTGCAAATGGGATGGCCCGTCTTGGAAAAAAATATGCACTTGTTACAGAAAACTGGATAATAAATGTGAAGGGCGACCCATTCAACAGAGGGTTCAACGAAGATAGTCATTACGAAACAATTTTTTCTTATGCTTTTAGATACATGGGCGAAAAATCAACCCTTGATGTGGGCTTCTTAAATACTCCAGGACTTTTCGAAAGAGGTTGGTATATTGGAATTCCTTATATCGGTTTCGTCATCCGCTTCGGGAACTACAAAGACAACTAAGTCAAGTGGTAATATGTTTTAGATCATTGTTTTTTTCACAAATTTTACTATATTTGTTTAAGCCAATTACTCTAGCATGTTACCTTCAAAAAAATATTCAAAGGCGCATATTTTTCTGTTCCTTATATGTTTCAATACAATTAATTTATTCTCTCAGAATGGGTCATCCCCCTTTTCTAAAAATCTGAATCCTCAGGGGGAAAGAAATATCCTTGATGACCGATCTCAATGGAAAGAAATAGAACAAGAACGAAAAATATTCTCAAGTACTTTTTTAACTCCTGATGGAAGGACAATAATATATTACAGTAAGGCTCCCGTAAATTATTATAAAGGAAACGGTATGCTCGTTCCAATTTATCCCATTCCCACTTTTTCTTCAAAAGGATTATCAGCAACCGAACAACCAAATACGGTATCCGTTTTAAATAACGGCACAGTAGAAATAAATACCGGTAACGGGGCTTCGATTTCATATTCAGGCAACATCAAAATAAATGGAAAAACAACTTCCACTTCAGAAATTAAACTTGAGGGTGCAAACGCCATCATGCAAAATATTTTACCGGGAGTAGATAAAACATTTGAGTTCCGTTTTAACAGTTTAAAATATAATTATGTCATAAATCATCCGCTATTAACTACTGCATCTGATTTGATCATTGAGGAAGAGATCGGATTACCGCAAAATGCAAAAGTTAGTCCTGACCCAAATTACGGACAACAGGATGCCAGAGGCTGGCTGGGTGCTCTCACCATTAATTCTGAAAATGGAACAGAATTAGGAACGATCCGGGCTGCACTTTGTTATGATGCTAATAAAAATTACATCACTGCGGCATATAAAATGGAAAGCGAAAACGGAAAACAAAAAATAAAAATTATTGTTCCCGCTTCATGGATAAATGATCCCGGCAGAGTTTATCCGATCACGATCGATCCTTTAGTGACAGGCCCTACAAGCACCTGGACGGGAGGATTTATTCCTTCATGTATTGCTCCTGCAAGTGGTTCTGATAGCATTTTGGTTACTATTCCTGCAAAAGTTACTGTTACAGCACTATTTGTAAGTGGAAGTTTTTATGCAAACCCTTTTTCCACAGCCATCATGAATGATGGTGCCATGTTCTTCAGCACAAGCTGTAACACATCCACTTCATTCACAACCACAGGAACAGCAGGTATCACAGCGGGAACGGCATATCTTACTGCATATGATCTTAAAAGTCCCTTATTATGCTGTAAGCCGCAATCGTGTATTGCACAAACATTTTATTTATCGATGCACGTTCAACGCACTGCACCGGGAGCTGGTTGCGGCACTTCTTATATCTATCACGACCCTTTTGGCGGATATCCATTCAGTGCATATGTAGAAGGTCATACTGTAGAAGGATATGGCCCCCTTTGGAATGTGTCGCCAAGTACAATATGTTCAAATGTGTGCAACATAAACGGAGTAGTATATATCAAATATGGTGTCCCGCCATTTACTATAACGCACCCATGGATGACAGGAAGCGTAATAGCCGGGACGCCTGCAGGCTGCTCAACAGCAACAATAATAAAAACACTGAATCTAACAATCCCAACTTGTCCATGGACTTGCGATACCATTTCCGTTCTGTCGGTTCCGCCACCTACGGTATCAGACGCTTGTGGGAATATTCTGACAGGTACAGCAGCAAAAATTATCCATATAAAAGAAACACCGGAAGTTACTGCATCACCGAATCCATTAACAAATTGCTCCGGAGATCCTTTCACTATAACACTTACTCCTTGCCTTGGAACAAGTACAGTTTACTGGAATGGAAATGGAACAAGCGGAACAGGAACAAATATCAGTCAAACTGTAGTGAATACAAACTCAACTGTAACATCAACTACTTACCAGGTTTCAGCTGTAAACAATACTTGTAATTCAGATACTATTACTGTAACAGTTAACACCGATCCATTACCAATTGCAAGTTTCACAGCATCGCCACAACCTGTTATCATAAATAATCCTTTAGTATTTACAGATAATACCTCAGCAGTTGGAGGAATTACAAATACCTGGTTATGGGATTTTGGAGATGGAAGTTTTGATTCAAATCAAAATCCATCACACGTATACACCATTCCGGGAGCATACCATGTTTGCCTTGATATCCAAACTTCAGACGGATGCTTGGATACGATCTGCAGGGATATAAATGTGATTCCCGCGGCACTTGTTCTGCCAAATGTAATTACTCCAAATGGAGATAATTTAAATGATTTCCTTTATTTTAAATACTTGGAATTTTTTGGTACAAATAATTTGAAAGTATACGACCGTTGGGGAAAAATAGTTTATCAAAAGGAAAATTACACAAATGACTGGAGTGCAGCCAACGTTAAAGATGGCACCTATTACTACGTTCTCGCCGTTGAAAAAGGGGAAACCTTTCCCGGTTATGTCCAGATCATCCATAAATAATCTTACATTCACAGTAATATTTAAAGAAATATTTTCATTGTTATGAATTTAGTTTTCAATATTATTTCAGGTGTACTTGTATTGATGCTGCTTTTTTTTGCATTCAGATATCTTGAAACATTTTGGTCCTTCAAGTTAGATAAGCCATTCAGATGGGAGGATGGCGTAAAAAACAAGCTCGTTTCAGAAAAATTAAAATTATTGGAGCGGAACTATTTTGATAAGATCCGGTTTTATTCCTTTTGGTTTCAGATCGAACGATTGAAAAAAGAAAATATAAAAGGTGATTTTGCCGAGCTGGGAGTTCATAAGGGGGAAACGGCAAAAATTATTTATGAAATGGATCCTGCCCGCAAACTGCATCTTTTTGATACATTCGCAGGATTTGATGCTCAGGATTTGCAACATGAAAAAATAAAAGGAGGGAAATTTACTACCAAAGAATTTTCGGATACTGATCTAGAAACTGTAAGAAAAGAAATAGATGGTGGAAATCAGGTTGTTTTTTATCCCGGATATTTTCCAAAAACAGCTATTGGTTTAGAAGATACAAGATTTTCCTTTGTTCATTTAGATGCCGACCTTTATTTACCGACCATCGAGGGCTTAAAATTTTTCTATCCTAAACTTTCTAAAGGAGGAGTTATCATCATCCACGATTACAACCATACCTGGGAAGGAATTAAAAAAGCATTGGATGAATTTTTGCCAACTATCCCGGAAAGTTTGATTGAGCTCCCCGACTGGAAAGGAAGCGTGATGCTTGTAAAAAACTCCAACTGATCTATAAATATTTATTTTCTATAAACCATTCTTGTGCTTCTTTCGCGCCAACTTCAATTGGTGTCTGCGGCAATTTCAATTCATCGATCGCTTTCTTCGGAGAAAAATAATGCCCGTCACAAGCGATCCTTGCAATATTATATGTCAGCTTCGGCGCTTTCCCTGTGATGCTTCCTGAAAGTGTCCCTAAAAATCCGATAAACTTCAAAATGAAATCAGGTACAATAAATTTCGGTATCTTTTTTTGTCCAAGGGCTGCTGCAATCCTTTTTACTGCATCCACATACGTAATATTCTCACCACCTAAAATATATGTTTCTCCGACTCTTCCCATGGTCAGTGCATTACAAACTCCGGTAGAAACATCTTTTACATACACCCAATTTTTTCCACCGGAAGTAAATCCGGGGAGTTTACCTTGTGCAATAGCGATGATCAATGCTCCGGAGCTAGGTTTTGAGTCGTACGGACCAATCATAAATGTAGGGCAAACAACAACAGCATTCAATCCCTTTTCTTTTACTGCAGCAATTACTTTTTCTTGTCCAAATTTTTTACTCTCAATATAATCGACCTTATACTTAGCGGATCTATATGGAGTAGTTTCATTCCCTGGCTCAGCCATTGTTCCGTATCCAAAAGAACTTGCACTTCCAACATGAACCAAACGTTTCATCTTATTTTGAAGAGTTGCTTCAATGGCATTCTCAGCGCCATTCACATTGATCTTAAAATAAATTTCACCTCGTGAAGGCCACATATTTGTATTGGCTGCAACATTAATAAAATAATCACAGCCTTCAGAAAGTTTTACTAATTGTTCTTCATTGGAAATATCGCCATGCACAATTTCAATAGGTAACCCTTTTAATGTAACGGGAACGTGTGCATGAAACACCAATACTTTTACTTCATAATTCCTGGAAAGTAATTCTCTGACAATATTGCTTCCTAATACTCCGTCAGGTCCGGTCACAAAAACTTTACTCATAATTTAATAAACTAACAGTGTTATTTTTTTCAAAGATACTATTTTTTGAAGGGACCAGGTTATGTGAAATCACAATCAAAATGCTTTTTGTTTCAGAAGAGATAAAATTTTAAATTTATTTTCCTACAAGAAAAAAAGCACCAAGCAACGCTGATAAAAAATAACAGAAGGCTCAAACTATACTTTTAATAATAAACACAATTTTATCAAGACAGCAGATATTGCAATTTTATTATCAATTGAAATAATTACTACTTTTTAGAACAATAAATATCAGTCAAAAAATAGACTCCACACCTTCCTATTAACAGATATTTGTTTATAAATTATTCTAAAAAACGAAACCAAAATTAGATAATTCCCGTAATTTTGAAGAGCTAATTCATTATGGAAAACCGCACCCATTTATTAAACAAATACTTCGCTAAGGCTGATATCGGTGGAATCCCGAGTATCAATGATTTGCGTGATAAAGAATTTAATGGAGAGCCATTGACATTGAAAGAAAAACAAGCATTGGTCAATTTCGACCGTTTCCGTTTGGATGTGCTGAATGCTCAAACTGATGACGCTTCATTTCACAAGCGCTACCAAGAACTTCAGGTAATGGCTAACCTTGGTGATTACTCTGAATTTTTGAAAGAAAAATATTTTTTATAATATACCTCCGCTTTCAACATAACCGATCCGAAACCTGAGAACGGTTTTTTTTATTCCTTTTAATCGATACTTTTGTTTTCATGTCCGGCAACAATCTTCCAATAAATGAAATAATTCCCGATCTGAAAGCAACGCTTGAGAAAGCACCTGTGGTAATATTACAAGCACCGCCGGGTGCAGGAAAATCCACAGTTCTTCCTATAAAACTATTGAATGAAACATGGTTAGAAGGGAAAAAAATAATCATGCTAGAACCCAGAAGACTTGCAACCAGGTCTGTTGCAACCAGAATGGCTTCGCTATTGGAAGAAGAAATTGGAGAAACAATTGGATACAGGATTCGGTTTGAAAATAAAGTTTCAAAAAAAACCAGAATAGAAGTCGTTACTGAAGGAATCCTTACGCGAATGCTTCAAAATGATAATGCACTCGACAATGTCGGACTTGTTATTTTTGATGAATTTCATGAACGCAGTTTAAATGCCGATCTAGCTTTGGCATTGTGTTGCCAAGTGCAGCAAATATTAAGAACAGATTTGCGTATCCTGATCATGTCTGCAACATTAGATGGTGCAAAATTATCTTCGCTACTAAATAATGCACCCATTATTACTTCAGAAGGACGGCAATACCCTGTTGGCATTCAATATTTAAATACGGATGAAAAAATATATTTGCATTTACGTATGGCAAATGCAATAAAAAAAGCATTACGCGAAAATAAAGGAGATATCCTCGCTTTCCTTCCAGGCGCAGGAGAGATCTTGAGAACACAACAAATATTAGAGGAGGATATTTCCGAAATAAGTGTTCAACCTTTGTATGGTGATCTGTCTCAACAAAAACAACAAGAAGCTATATTGCCCGATTCGAAAGGCAAACGAAAAGTAGTCTTAGCCACTTCCATCGCGGAAACTTCATTGACAATAGAAGGCATAACAATAGTTATCGACAGTGGTTACGCACGTTCACCACGTTTTGATATCCAAACAGGATTAACGCGTTTGGAAACAATAAAAGTTACCAAAGATGCTGCCGATCAACGTGCCGGACGAGCAGGCAGATTAGGCCCTGGAACATGCATGAGGTTATGGAGCGAAGGTTCGCAGATCCATTTGATTCCAAACCGTAAACCCGAAATATTAGAAGCAGATCTTGCTCCGCTAATGTTAGAACTTAGTCAATGGGGTATTCAAAATATCTCTGAATTACTTTGGTTGAGCCCACCTCCGGCAGCTGCAGTTTCTCAGGCAAAAGAATTACTCAGTCAATTAGGAGCTGTTCAAAACAACAAAATTACTGCGAGAGGAAAAGAAATGTTGCAGATGCCAACACATCCGCGTTTAGCCCATATGCTTATCGAAGCAGTAACGTTTCAAAAAAATAAACCAAAGGAAAACTTCAAAGCACTGGCATGTGACCTTGCTGCCATCCTTGAAGAACGCGATCCGCTTCCCAAAGAAAGTGGTGCGGATCTTTCCTTACGAATAGAATTGTTGCGAAAATACAGAACGGGTGAACGGGTCAATGCTGACAGAAAAGTGCTTGACAGAATAGAACGACTTGCACAGTCATGGAGGAAATTATTAAAAATAGAAATTGATAATACACCACCCAATGTATTCAACATCGGGAAATTAGTTGCAACGGCCTATCCCGAGCGCATCGCAAAACGCACAGACAAAAACGGATCGCGTTATCGCCTTGCAAATGGGAGAATCGTTAAGATGAATGAAACAGATGCCTTAGTGAAGGAAGAATGGTTAGCCATTGCGCACCTGGACGCAGGGATCAATGAAGGAAAAATATTTCTGGCTGCTGCATTTGATGCAAATGACCTGATGGAATTATCGGAGGTGCGGCAAACAGTCAGCTGGGACAAGCAAAGGGGTGTGGTCATTGGCGCTATCGAAAAAAGATTTGGAAATCTTATCCTTGAAACAAAACCCATGGATAAAATTGATGACGCCCTTCGGATACAAGTTTTATGTGATGAGATCAAAGAAAATGGATTGAAATTACTCAACTGGAATGAATCTCAGGAAGATCTGCAAGCGCGTGTTTCGAGCTTGCGTGCATGGAGGCCGACTGAAAAATGGCCCGACCTGTCCAATGAACATTTATTAGAAACTATAGAGGAATGGTTATCACCTTATCTGATAAAAATTAACAAACTCAGCGAATTACAAAAACTGGACTTCAATCAAATTTTACATTCCATTTTACCTTGGGAATTGTCGCAAAAACTTGATCTGCTTGCTCCGGCAAGAATGGAAGTACCTACAGGTTCAATGATAAAACTCAACTATTTTAAAGATGGCAGTAAAATAGAAATGGCCGTTCGTTTACAGGAAGTATTCGGATTATTTGAAACACCAACTGTAAATGAAGGAAAAAATAAGATCCTTTTACATTTGCTTTCTCCCGGTTACAAACCGGTTCAAATAACGCAAGATCTGAAAAGCTTTTGGAATAAAACTTATTTCGAAGTACGAAAAGATCTTCTTTCGCGTTATCCTAAACACCACTGGCCGGAAAATCCGCTGACTGCAGAAGCAATGAGAGGTCCAAAAAAGAGGAAATGAAACGATTGTTTTAGTTTTCCGAAGGAATACTCGTGTTTTCATTTTTAAATTTTTAAATTAGTAACCTTGTTCACATATCTCTTCAAAGACCTTCCATTATGCCAAAGAAATTCGGACACATTTTTATTTTAATGATTCTGTTTGCTTCCATTATTTTTACTTCTGATAAATTGGAGGCACAATCAGGTTTGCCAAAAAAATACCAAAGTCTGTTATGGGAAATATCTGGCAACGGAATGAAAAAACCTTCATACTTGTATGGAACAATGCACGTAAGCAACAAACTTGCCTTTAATTTAACTGATTCCTTTTTTGTCGCAATAAAAAGTTGTGAGGCAGTAGCGCTTGAATTAAATATGGATGTTTGGATGGATGATATCATGAAAATGAAAGAGGCCAGCACATTCAAGAATACTACCAATTATATATATAACCCCTACGGCTTTTATAAAGGCGCTTTTGCTTTAGACATTCCGAAGGAAAAGGATCTAAAAGGGTTGCTGCAATTTTCACCAAGCATCAGCAACAATTTACTCTACAGAAATAACAGGTATGAAAGCGATTATGAGGAGGATAACTATCTCGATGTTTTTATTTTTCAATCAGGAAAAAAATTAAATAAAAAAATATTTGGTTTAGAAAACTTCCGAACTACGGAAGAATTTTTGAATCGGGCCGAGGCTGAAGGCGCTGATCAGGGAGCTGATGATAAAACAAAAGAAGATGAAAATGAACAAAGCCAACTTCGGTTGAAACAGCTCACTAATGACAAATCGTATAACGAAACCCTTGAAGACGCATACAGAAAAGGCGACCTTGACCTACTCGACACGCTGAACAAATTATCCTCAGAACCCCTTTTCATAAAATATATGATCAACGAGCGCAACAAAATAATGGCGCATCGGATGGATTCCATTATGAAACGGATGCCGTTATTTACCGGTGTGGGAGCCTCTCATTTGCCTGGTAACGATGGTGTATTAGAGCTTTTGAGAAGAATGGGGTACACTGTAAGACCGGTAATATCTTCTAAATACGATACAAAAACAAAAACTACCATTGACGAAACAAGATTCCCTGTTCAGTTAAAAACGCAATATTCTAATGATTCCATATTCTCTGTTTCTATTCCTGGCAAGCTTTACGAAATATACGACAAGGGTTCTTATAAATATTATCTGAATAACGACATGGGAAATGGCAGCTATTACTGCATTCAGCGAATGAACCATTATGGATCACTCACAAATGAGAAGCCCGAATATATTTTGAAAAAAATTGACAGTCTGATCTTCGAAAATATTCCAGGGAAATTATTGACTAAAAAAGAAATCAAAAATTCAGCAGGATATCCCGGAATAGAGATCACAAACAAAACAAGGACCGGTGACATACAGAAATGTCAGATCTTTATTTCTGCGAATGAAATATTTGTGTTTAAAATGAGCGGCAGCCAAGAGTATGTCAACAAAGGTACCGAAGCAGAATCATTCTTTTCTTCCATTACTTTTCATGAAAAACCATCTTCCATAGCTAATTTCCAATCTTCACTCGGCTATTCTATTTCGATGCCATTAAATAAAATCATATACTCCTGTAACGGACAAACATCGTATCAGCAGGAGATCGTGACAGCTAACAACAGATCAAACGATAAATTTTCGATGGTCATGATGGCATCACTTTATGATTACGATTATATCGAAGAGGACACCTTTGAATTAAATATGCTTACTGAAAGATTTTGCAAACAGGCAAATTATAGGATATTGTCAAAAAGAATAACGAAGAACAACGGTAATCCGGCTTTAGAGATAAATGCAAGGCAGGAAAATAAACCTGAAAATAAATTAACTGCTCAGGTGATAATTGCAGGGCCTGATTATTATTTGCTTGTTACAAATAATGACAGTATAAAAACAAAAGAGTTTTTTGACTCATTTAAAACACTTGAAAAAAAATCTTCTGTACCATACGCAACCATTACGGACACTTCGCTCTATTTCAATGTTTCGACACAATCAATGGCGAATGAATATACCAGCCTGATCACTCAAAAAAGTAAATTAGCATCGACCCGATATAATAAGAAAGAAAAAACAAGCAAAAAGGATGAAATGTTTCTTCCAAAAAGAGAAACAACATTATATACATCTCCCGAAACTGGTGAACAGGTATATGTGGAATTCAGAAAATTCAGTATGTTCTTCCAACAAGAAACTATGGACGCATTCTGGAAATCGAGGGTAAAATCGATCTCTGAAGAAAGCGGGATGAATGCTTCACGAATTCTAAAAACAAAAAAAGAGCCCTTTTCAGAAGTGAATCTTTTACTTACTGATACTAACAGCACAAGAGGCATCTGTGTAAAATTCATTCAACGCTGTGGCAGCCTTTATACTTTAAAAGCTGTTGTTGATACAGTTTCCGGAATGAGCAAATACTCCAAGACCTTTTTCGATACTTTTGTCCCAAAAGACACATGCATTGGTTTGGATGTCACATCCAACAAACTCGACACCTATTTTTTCAGTAAACTTTATTCAACAGATACAACCATAAGCAAACAAACTAAAACAGCGATAGAATATGTACAGGGAAATATGCTGGCAAGCAATATTCCTTCACTCATCAAAACAATTGAGAACAAAGAGTTTGATAAACTTTCCACATCTGATAAGAAAGAACTGATCGCTTCGTTCAGAAACCTTAAATCAAAAGAGACCTTGCCTTTTCTGGAGGCTACCTATTTACGTTTTTCCGATTCTGTTGAACTGGAATTGGCTGTTTTGAAAGCGGTTGCCCGGTTAAGATCAAATGAAGGAAGTCAGCTATTTTTAAAATTGATGAAAGCAGATCTTCCGGTAACCTCTAGCGACATTGCGATTTCCAGTGTGTTTAATGCATTAGACGACAGCCTGCCTACAAGTGTTGGACTATTCCCTGAAATATTAAAATACACAAAGTATCCTGAATACAAAGTATACATCTATAAGCTAATGGTAATGTTAAAGGAGAAAGAATTAATAAAGCCTAAGAACTATAAAAAACAATTGGATGGAATATTACTTGACGGAATGTATGAATTAAAAAAATATATTTCCGAAAAGGACAGAGACAAGGAACCCTACAGATATTCCTCCAACAAATCAAAAAGTCTTTATGAGGATTTGAATTACAGACAGCAAAAGGTATACGGATACGCTATTCTACTTGCCCCATTCAATAAAGATAAGGATGTTAAACAGTTTTTTGATAAGTTGCTGAAGAGCACAAATAGCGATAAATTTAAAGTAATGGTATATGGCACGCTTGTAAAAAATAATTTTCCATTAGCAGATACCATATTAAAAAACTATGCTTCCAATGTGTCCACAAGAGTTACCTTATATCAGGTTTTAGAAGAACAAAATAAATTGAATTTGTTCGACAAGCAATATGGAACACAAAAAGACCTAGTAATCTCACAACTTTTCGGCTCAGAGGATAATTTTAAAAAAGATACTGTTGTTCTTCTTTCTAAAATTCAAACAGAATGTGACAAGACAAAAGGAAATCTGTATGTTTTTAAAATCCGTCCGAAAGAGAAAAAGGTTTGGAAACTATATTGCTCAGCATTGCATCCTATGGACGAAAAACAGGTGAATCTTTCCCCTGCTTTCACAAAGACAAATGTTGCATTTGATAATGATATCCAATCCCAAAAGCAAATTGATACACTCATGCAAAAACTGAGGATAGAAAACAGGAAGAGAGCCAATATAAATGATTTTGAGACTTCTTCCGGATATAACGACTATCTGGATTATTGATGCTTATAAAATCCATTCATCACATCTAACTACCTTTTATAAATCAGCGTAAAATTGAATCAAAAATAGTTTTAAATTTATAAAAAATTTTAAATCCAATTATCTAATGAAGTTGAAAAGTATAATAGTATCGGGCTTACTTTTGGGAAGCAGTTTTTTATCTGCTCAATCCTCCAAAACAACGCCATCCAACACAGTGAAGTATACGCAATATGAATTACCGAACGGATTACATGTTATTTTACATGAAGATCACTCTACTCCTATTGTTGCTGTCACTGTTTTATACCACGTAGGTTCTAAAAATGAGGACCCAATGCGTACAGGATTCGCCCACTTTTTCGAACACCTGATGTTTGAAGGTTCTGACAATATCAAACGTGGCGAATACATGAAGCTTGTGCAAAATGCCGGCGGACAAATGAACGCCAACACCTCTTTTGACCGTACCTTCTACTACGAAATATTGCCAAGCAATCAATTGGAACTTGGTTTGTGGATGGAATCGGAACGCATGCTTCATCTGAAAATTGATTCAATCGGCTTGGAAACACAGCGCAAAGTTGTAAAAGAAGAATTGAAACAACGTAACGAAAATACGCCTTATGGCTCTATTTTAAATGAGGCATTCGGACACGCATACACAGTACATCCATATCGCTGGACTCCGGGAGGCTCTCCTGAATATATCAACAAGGCAGCTATGTCTGAGTTCATCGATTTTTATAAAACATTTTATGTTCCAAACAATGCAACACTTTCTATTGCGGGCGACATTAATGTTGCACAAACAAAAGCGATGATTGAAAAATATTATGGAAACATCCCAAAAGGAACAAAAACTATTCCACGTCCTACTGCTGTAGAGCCCTTAAAAACTGCGGAAGTGCGTGACACCATTTATGATAACATTCAATTACCGGGTGTCATCATGGCCTACCACGCACCGGCTCAAGGCACTCCAGATTATTATGCAATGAATATGCTTGCCACAATATTATCACAAGGAAAAAGTTCACGCATGCAAAAAGCAATTGTTGACAAACAACAAAAAGCAGTATTTGCAGGAGCTTTTCCGGTGCCTTCAGAAGATCCGGGATTAACCTTGGTTTTCGGAATTGCAAATATGGGTGTTGCACCAACAGACCTGGAAGCTTCTATGAATGCAGAATTTGAAAAAGTAAAAACTGAATTGATAACTGAGGAAGAATTTCAAAAGTTACGCAACCAAACTGAAAATGATTTTATTAGCGGCAATTTAAAAATGTCGGGTATTGCAGAAAACTTAGCAAATTATTCGGTGTATTATAAGGACGCTAATCTGATCAACACCGAGATCGATCGTTTTATGAAAGTAACGCGTGAAGACATTCAAAAAGCGGCACAGAAATATTTAACGAAAGAAAATCGTGTGGTGCTTTATTATCTGCCAAAGCAGCAATAATCAAGAAACCGGAAATTGAAAAATTAATAAAATAGCGCAACAAAATATTAACTTATGAAATGTGAAGCATTCATGAATCCAATAAAAAAAACAAAAATGAATAAAAAAGTAATCTTCTCAATAATAGCACTATTCGTCTTTACAAGCACCTTCGCACAAAAGGGAGATAAAAAACTCGACAGAAGCATTCGCCCGAAAGCAGCTGAAGCACCAGGCATTAAACTTGGCGACATTCAATCTTTTGTCCTGCCAAACGGACTGAAAGTATTTGTGGTAGAAAATCACAAACAAGCAACCGTAGCCTATTCCATCGCATTAGATATTAAACCTTCTTTGGAAAAGGATGCTGTAGGAACTGCAAATATGACCAGTGAATTAATGACCAGTGGTACAAAAAACAGAACAAAAGACCAATTGGATAACGACATCGATTTTATTGGTGCCACATTAACCGCAAATCCAAAAGGCTTGTATGCTGCATCATTAAAAAAGCAACAAACAAAATTACTTGAATTAATGTCGGATGTATTATTGAATCCTAACTTCAAACAAGAAGAATTGGAAAAAGTAAAAACCCAAACATTATCGGGACTAGCACAACAAAAGGATGATCCGGATGCAATTTCAGAAAATGTAAAATCCGTTTTGAATTTTGGAACAAACCATCCTTATGGAGAATTAACCACTGAAGAAAGTGTTTCGAAGATCAGTATTGAAAAATGTAATGCTTATTACCAGGCTTATTTCCGTCCTAATGTTGCCTACATGGCAATTGTTGGAGATGTTACCCTGGCAGAAGTAAAACCGTTGATCGAGAAATATTTCGGTGCATGGCAAAAGGCAGATGTTGTTTCAACAAATTATCCAATGCCCCTTGCTCCGGAAAAAACGCGCGTTGCTGTTGTAAATAAAGCTGGCGCAGTTCAATCCGTCATCAATGTTACGTACCCTGTTGATCTGAAACTGAATAGCGAAGATGCGATAAAAGCAAAAGTGATGAACACCATTTTGGGTGCGGGATTTTCTTCCCGCTTATTTGTGAACCTGCGCGAAAAACATGGTTATACTTACGGTTCCTATTCATCTTTAAATAATGATGAATTGGTAAGTGAATTCAGTGCCTATGCTAAAGTTCGCAATGCGGTTACTGATAGCTCCCTTGTTGAAATAATGGCAGAGCTGAATCGTTTGAGAACAGAGAAAGTTCCTCAGGATGAATTGGATGGAATTAAGAATTACTTGACAGGAAATTTTGCAATTTCCTTGGAAGATCCTGCAACAATAGCACGTTTTGCAATCAATATTGAGCTTTACAAACTTCCTAAAGATTATTATGCAAACTATTTAAAAAATCTTGCAGCCGTTACCTCAGAGGATGTTTATGCAATCGCTCAAAAATATATCCGTCCGGAGAATGCTACCATACTTGTAGTTGGCGATAAAGAAGAACTTTCTAAAAAACTGTCTCCTTTCAGCGCAACAAAAAATATTGAGTTTTACGATATCTATGGTAATGTTGTAGTATCTGTTGCAAAACCAATTCCGGCAGGTGTTAATTCGAAAACTGTCATCAACGATTATGTAAATGCGATCGGAGGAGCAAAAGCCCTAATGAAAGTGAAAGATGTATCTACAAAAATGAATACCAAGTTACAAGGAATGGATATCAGCATCACCACAAGTCAAAAGGCACCAAACAAATATGCGATGTCTGTAAAAATGGGTGCTATGGTGATTCAAAAAGAGGTATACGATGGGGTAGTCGGAAAACAACAAAGTATGCAAGGGAAAAAGGATATTGACGGAGAAGGGTTAGATGATATCAAGGCGCAGGCGACAATGAACCTGGAAATGAATTATGAAAAACTGGGTTATAAACTTAGTTTAAAAGGCATTGAGACAATTAATGGCAAAGATGCTTATATCCTTGAAGTTGTTAGCCCTAAAGGCAAAAAATCGACCGAATGGTATGCTGTAGACAGTAAATTGAAGGTAAGAAACTCTCAAATTACTAATTCTGATAGCGGGCCGATGATCAATACTACCGATTTCTTGGAATATAAAGATGTTGAAGGAGTAAAGTTCCCAAGCATCATCGCTATCAGCGGGGCAATGTCGATGAAATTGACCGCCGAAAGCATCAAAGTAAATAAAGGTATTTCTGATAGTGAGTTCACTATTCAATAATAATTAAAGCCCGACTCCTTAAAAACAATGCCAGATGATTTGGAAAGTTTTTAAGGAGTCGCTAATTTCGCTAAACAAATCATTTTTTTAGTTTAGAATTTATTTTTAGCTGACAGGCAACCCTCTTAAACCTTTTGCGTCTATCCTCGTAGAAGAGAGGTGTCTTTAGCTATTGAAAGCACTTTATATATGAATGAAACCGACATCATTAAAGGTTGTTTAAAGAATGATCGTGCAAGTCAAAAAGCCTTGTACGAGCAGTTTTACAGTAAGATGTTAGGTGTTTGTTTACGCTACTCAAAAAGTAGTGACGAAGCTAAAGACGCACTCCACGAAGGATTTATGAAAGTGTTTGACAGCCTTAAGAATTTTAAGGCAACAGGTTCATTTGAAGGTTGGATCAGAAGAATAATGGTGAACACAGCTATTGATCATTTGAGAAAAAACAAACAGAACTATTTGATCGTAAGCACTGTTTATGCAAATGAAAAAGCAAGCAATGTTGCGGATGAAATAAGTGATGACGAACTTGCTCTTCACATTGGGAAAGAAGATATTTTAAGGGCTATACAGGAATTAACACCCGCGTATAGAACTGTTTTTAACCTCTATGTGATCGAAGAATATACGCATAAAGAAATT
This sequence comes from Bacteroidota bacterium, assembly GCA_947476185.1. Lineage (GTDB taxonomy): Bacteria > Bacteroidota > Bacteroidia > 2-12-FULL-35-15 > 2-12-FULL-35-15 > 2-12-FULL-35-15. The sequence goes on along the minus strand of CANJPX010000050.1, from coordinate 5,400 downwards.
GCTGAAATGCTTGATATTAGTGAAGGGACTTCTAAATCAAACCTTTCAAAAGCAAAATTTAATTTGAGAAAAAATTTGATGCTTCATATTAAACCAATTGTAAATGGAAAATAATACTACTCCTAACAAACTTGATGAAACCATTAAAGAGAACTTAAGCAATTATGACGCTAAGTACGATTCCGGTGATTGGGCTCGCATGGAGCGAATGTTAGATGCCGCACCTAAATCAAGTGTTGCTAAAGGTTCGTATAACATCGCCATTATTATTGGAGCCGCTGTTTTGATTGGAGGATTTTTTATTTATAAAGGAATAAATACTTCTAATACTACGATAGATACTCCGCCAGATACAACAATTACTCCTGCTGAAAATAAAACCAAGACATTACAACCTGCTCCAACTGTCGTAAAGATAACTGCTCCTGTAACACCTGTTACGGATGAAAAAAAGGTCATCACTCCTGAAGTAAAACCTGATGTGCCTGAATTAAAAAAGGCAGTAACAGTGTTTGATAATAAAGAAAAAGCTGCAACTGAAAAAATAAAAAATGATCAGGGAAAGAAACAAAAATCAACAAAATCAGCTTCCGAATCTTCAAAAAATCAAAAAGTCATTGTAATGGGAAATGAACCCATCTTTGGTGATATGATCGACTCTTCAAAAGGTGTCATTCATAAAACAAAAGAAAAGGACAGCACAAAAAAAGCCGCAAAATCAAAGGGCTCCAGCAATATTGGGTGGAATGGACTATTTAACCTAAACGCTGATAGTATACGGAAACAAAAGGAGTTAATGCTGAAAGATACACTGCAAAAATAAGATCAAAAAAACAACATCTCCAATAATGATCCCGCTGTTAAAATTTAACAGCGGGATTTTTTATTTGTAAATTTTTCAGGCAACCCTTCGAATCATTATTCGTCTAATAGATATAAACGACACAAAATCGTTCCCCATGAAAAAAATCTACGCCATTATAATGTTGTCACTAAGTTTGATCACTTATAAATCTGCAAAGGCTCAAGACCCTGAGTTCACGCAATTTTATGCCAACCCATTATATCTTAACCCTGCTCTTGCCGGCTCAAATATTTGTCCGCGAGTATGTATTAACTACAGGAATCAATGGCCTGCTATTTCAGGGACATATGTGACAACAAGCGCCTCTATCGACAGGTATGTGTTCGGAATAAAAAGCGGGATCGGTTTACTGGTCACAAATGATAATGCCGGACAAGGCACACTAAAGACAACCAATATCAGTGCGATCTATTCAAAACAGATACAGATCAACCGGAATTTTTCAATTAATGCAGGTTTACAAGCCACTTACGGACAAAAATCCATCGACTGGAGTAAACTTACCTTTGGCGACATGGTGGATGAACACAGAGGATTTGTCTACAATACAGAAGAAACACAACATTTATCTAAAAAATCATTTGTAGATTTTTCTGCAGGAGCAGTCGCTTTCAGTAAATATGTATTTATTGGATTTGCTGCACACCATTTAACACAACCGGATGAAGGGTTGCAGGGAACAAGCAAATTACCAGTAAAATTTACAGGCCACGCAGGCGCTACGATTCCTGTCGGACCAAAAAGCAATGAAACTTCTATTTCGCCAAATATATTATACCAACAACAACAAGATTTCCGACAGTTGAATTTAGGAGTTTATTTTACAAAAGGCGCCTTGGTTGGTGGATTATGGTATCGTAACAATGATGCGATAATTGTATTGCTAGGTTTTCAACATGGAGTATTTAAAGCGGGATATAGTTATGATGTTACTGTGTCTAAATTAACAAATGCATCAGCCGGTTCACACGAGATCTCAATAGGAATGAATTTCTTTTGTAAGAAACCTAAACCAAGATATCGTCCCAGCACTTGTCCAAGTTTCTAACAACCTGGCTAATGAAAAAAGAAAGCATAGAACAAGTATTTAGAGATATTCTTGAAGGTTATGAATACCGAGTACGCAGGGAGATTTGGAATAATATTAAAAAAATATCCCATTAAAGTAGAATTTAAAAATTTTTTGATCCTGAATTAGAGAGCAGGATTATTTACAGACAAAATGATGCGGTCGAGGGAAAGAGAGCCTGCAACCTCACCTGAATGTCTAACCCAATTTACTTGGGTTCGTTTGTGATTTGATTGGTTAATCAATTCATTTAGTTTAGAGGCAGAAAACCCCGCAACGATCTATCGAAGCGGGGTTTCTGTTTTTTGTAAAGAAATTACCTAACTAACCTAGCCCTTGCAATGCTTTCTTAAAACTCACTTTATCATCGACAATTTTAGCCAGTGCGTCAATGCTCACACGGTCTTGTGCCATTGTATCGCGGTAACGGATGGTGACAGTATTATCTTCCAACGATTGATGATCAACAGTGATACAGAAAGGTGTACCAATAGCATCTTGTCTGCGATAACGTTTTCCGATCGTATCTTTTTCGTCATAGGTTGTTGCATGATCAAACTTCAAAAGCTCCATGATCTCACGCGCTTTTTCAGGCAACCCATCCTTCTTTAATAAAGGCAGGATAGCCACTTTGATAGGCGCTAAAAATGCCGGAAGGTTAAGAGCCGTTCGAATGGTTCCGTCTTCTAATTTTTCTTCGATATACGCTTTCGACATTACCGCTAAAAACAAACGATCCAATCCAACAGAAGTTTCCACCACATAAGGAACATAATTCTGATTTAATTCCGGATCAAAATATTGTAATTTTTTTCCCGAATGCTGTTCATGCGCTTTCAGATCGAAATCGGTACGCGAATGAATTCCTTCTAATTCTTTAAATCCGAAAGGAAAATTAAATTCTATGTCACAAGCTGCATTTGCATAATGTGCTAATTTTATATGATCGTGAAAACGGTAATTTTCTGCACCAAATCCCAATGAATTATGCCATTTCATGCGTGTTGCTTTCCAATGATGATACCACTCCATTTCTGTACCGGGACGAACGAAAAACTGCATTTCCATTTGTTCGAATTCACGCATACGGAATATAAATTGACGAGCAACGATCTCATTACGAAACGCCTTTCCTGTCTGAGCAATCCCAAAAGGAATTTTCATTCTTCCGGATTTTTGCACATTCAAAAAATTCACAAAAATACCCTGGGCCGTTTCCGGACGTAAATAAATTGTGTTTGATTCTTCACTAACAGCACCCATAGATGTACTGAACATCAAGTTGAACTGTCGCACTTCCGTCCAATTCTTTGAACCGGAGATCGGACAAACAATTTCACAATCGATAATGATCTGACGAACTGCTTCGAGATCATTTTTCTCTAATGCATCTTTGAATTTAGAAAGTATGGAATCTGCTTTCGCTTGATTTTCCAATACACGTGCATTGGTAGCTCTAAAAGTTCCTTCGTTAAAGGATTCGCCAAAACGCTCTTTTGCCTTATCTATTTCCTTTTGAATTTTGCCTTCGATCTTAGCTACATGATCCTCTATCAACACATCTGCACGGTATCGTTTCTTACTATCTTTATTATCGATCAATGGGTCATTAAAAGCATCAATGTGTCCGGAAGCTTTCCATGTTGTCGGATGCATAAAAATTGCAGCATCGATACCAACAATATTTTCGTGCATTTGCACCATTGCCTTCCACCAATATTCACGCAAGTTTTTTTTTAACTCAGCACCCATTTGTCCATAATCGTATACAGCGCTTAAGCCATCATAGATCTCGGAACTTTGAAAAATAAACCCATACTCTTTGGAATGGGAAATAATGTTTTTGAAAATGTCTTCTTGATTTGCCATAATGGGTGTAAAAATAGAAAATAATTTGATGTACCGATGTGGGATATGCAGATGTGTCGATATACAACAACACTCAATCTGCACATTGTTACATACACACATCGGTACATCAATTTTTGGTACATTTGCACAATAATTAATAGATACATCAAGTAATGATAGCAATCGACAACACAATCGTTTCGGAACACTTATTAGAGAAAAAATTTGTATGCGACCTCAATGCATGCAAAGGAGAGTGTTGTGTAGCTGGCGATTCAGGCGCTCCATTGGAGGAAGAAGAAATTGCTATTCTTGAAGATATCTGGGATGAAGTAAAACCATATCTACCAAAAGATGGCGTGAAAGCGATCGAAAAACAAGGCGTTTTTGTGATCGACAGCGACAATGATTTTACTACTCCATTAGTAAAAGGAAAACATTGTGCATTCACTATTTTTGATGGCGGGATCGCTAAATGTGGTATAGAACAAGCATTCTACGATGGTAAGACCAAATGGAAAAAACCAATCTCTTGCCATTTATATCCTGTACGCATCAGCAAATACAAGGATTATGAAGCGGTGAACTACAGCAAATGGGATATCTGTAAGCCCGCCTGTGAGTGCGGTGCAAAATTAGATGTGCCTGTATATAAATTTTTGAAAGAGCCATTAATCCGTAAATATGGTAAGGGCTGGTATAAACAATTGGAAATGGCTGCCAAAATGAGAAACCAATAGCCGCTGAACTACCTATTTTATTGATAGTACCAACTACTATTCCTTCGAAACATCACTTTTCCTAAAAGCGTTTTTTTTCATTGTAACAAGTTTTTTTAAGATTAATTTTCAGTATTTTTCACATCAATCTTAAAATGCTGTTTTCTAATACATTGGTCAATTCTTAACATTCGTCTGTTAATTTCCCGTGTTTATAACTTGGAGCAAATGTTAATTCAATGCCCTTGACACTCCACTTTTTTTTGCCAAAATTTGTACACCTTAATTCAATAAGCAACACTTTATTAATTAGCTCAAAAAGAAAGAAATAGCCTTTCAGGGAAATTATTCCCTCTAATTTAAAAGCTGAAGTTTGTAACGAATTGAAATACAAGTAATTGCAAGAACAAAACAAAACTACTCAATGAGCGAAGAACCAATACTAAAAGAGAATAAAGACAGATTTGTTCTGTTTCCTATTAAACACAATAATATATGGGAAATGTACAAACAGGCAGAAGCAAGTTTTTGGACAGCAGAAGAGATAGACCTTAATCCAGATCTTCAGGATTGGGAAAATAAATTGAATAACGATGAAAGACATTTCATTTCACATGTGCTCGCTTTTTTTGCTGCTAGTGATGGTATCGTAAATGAAAATCTTGCTGTTAACTTCATGAAGGAAGTACAATATCCTGAAGCTCGTTGTTTTTACGGCTTTCAGATTATGATGGAAAATATTCATTCTGAAACATATTCATTATTAATTGATTCTTATATTAAAGATCCAAAAGAAAAAGACCGTCTTTTTCATTCTATAGATACACTGCCATGTGTTGGAAAGAAAGCTGAATGGGCTATTAAATGGATAGGAAATGGGACTTTCGCGGAAAGGT
>CANJPX010000049.1 GCA_947476185.1 Bacteroidota bacterium | reverse complement strand
CTAGTAATGCAAAGGGTAAATAAAAAAAATTAAACCATTAGAAAGCAGAACGGAGTAATTTGTTCTGCTTTTTAATTTTAATTATATTAGGATTTCTGAAAAATATTATGCTAATTTTGGTATTGTAATTGAGATTTAATAACAAATCAAAGGCTATGAAAAAATTTGTTTTATCATTTGTAATGATCATTAGTTTTGTAACCTTTTTATCTGCTCAAAAAGAAATCAAATACAAAAAAACGTTTTATAAAAATCAGACTATTGAAAATGCGTATGTGAAGATTACGATTGATGATGCTGTTGCAACTCAGATCGGCATGAAATTCAAAATCAGTATCGTCAATAAAACAAATGATTATATAATTTTCAAACCCTCCGAATGTGAATTTCAGATCAAAGACAACAAAGTAAAGCCAATTGAAAAATGGCTGGTCATTCGCCCGAATGACAAAGACTGGAAAATAATTGATATTAAAGGTCCTAAATATATCCTTCCCGAAAATTTCGATTTTTTATTAGAGGGTTTTTATAAAGTTTCAATCGATGCGAAAGGAAATACTTCTCCAGACTTTACACTACCACCAAAATCAAATGAATTTAAGACAGGAGGCTTTTCAGTTACAATCGATGGTTTTAAAAAAGAAACAGCAAGAACTGATGCAAAATTCAAAGTGAGTTATAATGGTGATAAGATAGGTGTTTTTGAGCCAAATAAATTAGCTGCAAGAATGCCTGATGGCAAAGAGTATGCAAACTTCCACTCCGATAATAAGCCTTTGCTTTTTGATAAAGGCACTGTGGATGATTTTAAAGTTGCGTGGAAAGATATTCCTATTGAATCGGGTGATATGCAAAAAGTAGAAATGACTATTTTGTGGAGAGATGCTTTTAAAGAAGTCATTCCGGTTAAAATGCCATCACTAAATTTAACAATATTATTTGATCAGGAAATGAGCATGGCCAAAGGAAGATAGGTCAATTATTAATAATATTTGATAAGTCGTTTTGCTTAGGTGCAGAACGGCTTTTTCTTTTTATTACTTTTACAGCCTATGAAAAAGATACTCGTAATTTATTACACACAAACTGGTCAACTTCATAAAGCTGTAAAATCTACACTTGCACCTTTGGAAAAAGATGACTCGGTATCAATTAGCTATCTTCACATAAAACCTGCCACCCCGTATCCTTATCCATGGAGTTATATGGAGTTCTTTGATATTTTTCCTGAAACGGTACAAGGGACATCCATCGAATTAGAACCCTTTTCAATAGACACAAAGGAGGAATATGATCTAATAATCCTTGCCTATCAACCCTGGTTCTTGTCGATCTGCGTGCCTATAAATTCTTTTTTACTTACCAAAGAGGCGGAAGAATTACTGAAAAATAAAAACGTAATTACTATTATCGCTTGCCGTAATATGTGGCTTGGAAGTCAGGAAAAAGCCAAGGTCCATCTGAAACGCCTCAAAGCAAATCTTGTGGGCAATGTTACTTTTGTTGATAAAGCCGGGAATCTGACCAGCATAATTACTGTACTCGCTTTTGTTTTGAAAGGAGTTAAAGAGAATTTCTTGGGCATTTTTCCGAAATATGGTGTTTCTGATAAAGATCTTGATGAAGCCTATAAATTTGGAGATGTGATTTCCAAACACCTTAAATCGGGTGACTATGCTTCACAACAAACAGAACTTAACAAACTTGGCGCGATCAATATCAAAAGTAATTTACTTATGATGGAAGGCAGAGGGCGGGCGCTTTTTCCGTTATATGCCAGATATATCACCAAAAAAGGAGGAAGAGGAAGTAAAGAACGCAGAACAAGGGTCCGTATTTTCGGAATTGCACTTCCAACTGCAATATTATTAATGTCACCTTTCATAGCTATCCTATCTCGATTAGTTCCTTTAATTTTAAGAAAAAAATTCAAAAAAGAGATTGAGTATTATTCACAAAACACCTTGAAATAGAACAATTTAAGATTGTTGTACAATTTTGAAAAATAATTTTATTTCAAGCTCAAAAATTGATTAATTCTCTTAATTTTGCGACTTAATAATTAAGAAAAACAGGCCTATTTATAACTAATATGAATAACAACTCCGTTTACATTAATAAAATAGCGAAATTTTTGCCGGGAAATCCTGTCAGCAATGATGAAATAGAAGATTACTTAGGTTTTATTAATGGTCAAAAATCGCGTTCAAAAACGATCGTATTAAGAAATAACAAAATTACCAAAAGGTATTATGCTATCGATAAACAGGGGAATAGTACTTATTCCAATGCCCAAATGGCTGCAGAAGCAGTAAAAGGCCTTTGTTCTGAAAATTTCAAATTGGAGGATTTAGAATTATTGACTTGTGGTACAGCCTCACCTGACCAAGTTCTACCGTCACACGCTGTTATGGTGCATGGCGAATTACCTGGATCGAAACCAATTGAAACTATTTCCTTTTCAGGTGCCTGTTGCACAAGTATGAATGCTTTAAAATATTCATATATGTCAATCCTTTCTGGGAATTCAAAAAATGCTGCTGTTTCTGGATCAGAGAAACTTTCAACATGGATGCTTAGACAGAAATTTGATGAAGAAGTTGAGAAATTGCAGCAAATGGAAGAACAACCTATGCTTGCTTTTGAAAAAGATTTTTTAAGATGGATGTTATCTGATGGTGCCGGAGCGGCTCTTTTGACTAATAAACCGAATCCTGAAGGACTTTCAGTAAAAATTGAATGGATCGATATCTGTTCTTATGCAAATGAGGTTGAAACGTGCATGTATGCCGGTGGAGAAAAAGATTCAAAAGGAAATTTTCTTGGATGGAATGATTATCAACCAAAAGAATGGTTAGACAAATCGATCTTTGCAATGAAACAGGATATTAAATTACTGGAGCAAAACATTACAAGGCTTGGCACAAAGAAATACGCAGAATTATTTACGAAATATGATCTTGATCCCAAAAGTATTGACTGGTTCTTACCGCATATCTCTTCTGATTATTTTCGCTCGAGAATAGATGAAGGAATGAAAGAACATGGAGTCGGGATACCTCAAGAAAAATGGTTTGTAAACCTTGGTAATGTTGGAAATATTGGATCTGCTTCTATTCTGATTGCACTTGGAGAATTAATGAATTCCGGCAAATTAGAAAAGGGGCAAAAGATCATTCTTTCCGTTCCAGAAAGCGCACGTTTCTCTTATGCTAATGCTTTATTAACTGTTGTCTGATTCCATGAAAACTCTCGAAAGGGCAATTATAGAAGGAGTTGCTATCTCATCACTTATACCGCAAAAACCACCATTTGAAATGGTTGACAAACTCTGGTATAATGATGATACAAAAACTATTTCCGGATTCTCAATCAAAGAGAATAATATTTTTTGTGAAAACGGATCTTTTTCTGAGCCGGGTATTGTTGAGAATATTGCTCAAACAGCAGCTTTAAGAGTTGGATACATGGTTTCATTAATGGAACAAAAGGGTAAAAAAACAGATCCACCAATTGGTTACATAGGTGCGATAAAAAGGTTAAACATTCACAAATTACCCAAACTTGGTGAAGAATTATTAACGGAAGTAGTAATTCAACAGATCATTTTTGATGTTACTTTGATAACAGGAAAAACAACAGTGAACGGAGAGCTTATTGCCGACTGTGAAATGAAAATATTTTTGAAAAAAGAAGATTAAAAAAACTTCAAAAGTTTAACCTTCAATATTTGTCGATCTGAAATTTAAATTGAATAGAATTAAATTACGTTTTAATGACCGTCAACGCTGCAATTGAAGTAAAAAATCTTATAAAAATATACAAAGGTACCGCTTCACCTGCTGTCAATAACATTTCATTTACTATTGAAAAAGGAAGTATTTTCGGATTGCTTGGTCCTAATGGAGCAGGAAAAACAACAACCATTTCTGTACTTTGCGGACTAATAAAACCAACCAGTGGCGAAGCCACCTTATTGGGGCTATCATTAAAAAATCAGTTGGCTGAGATAAAACAAATCATAGGCGTTGTTCCACAGGAAATTGCGCTCTACCCCACTCTAACAGCCTATGAAAACCTTCGTTACATAGGAAATATGTACGGATTAAAAGGCCGAAATCTAAAAAATATAATTCATGAATATTTAGAAATTGTTGGCCTGGAAGAGCATTCGAACCACCGAGTAGAAACATTTTCGGGAGGAATGAAAAGGAGAATAAATTTGATTGCAGGAATCCTTCACCAACCAAAAATTTTATTTTTAGATGAACCCACTGTTGGAGTTGATGTTCAATCAAGGAACTTGATTACTGAGCATTTACATCTATTGAATAAAAAAGGTTGTACAATTATTTACACCTCACACTTAATGGAAGAGGCAGAAAATCTATGTTCAACAATTGCTATTATTGACCACGGTGAAATAATTGCTACCGGTGTGCCAAAAGCTTTGATAAAGGAAAACGCCTCTGAAAATCTAGAACAATTATTTTTGAAACTAACAGGTAAAAAACTGCGCGATCAGATTATTGATAATTAGAACGATGTTACGATTATTTTCTACTATACAAAAAGAACTCATTATCCTGTTGCGCGACAAAGGAGGTTTGACCATTATGTTTATTATGCCAATGGCTATGATTACAATAATGGCACTTATCCAAGATGCACCATTTCGTGATTTCATGGAAATAAAAATTCCATTATTAATAGTGAATAATGACAAAGGCAATTTTGGAACCACTATTGAAAGAGGATTAAAGGAAGCTAAAATATTTGAAATAACAAATATGCTTCTTGATCCTGATGTTGTCAAATTAAAAGTAAAATCAGGAGATTACGAGATTGCCATCATTGTTCCTGAAGATGCAAGCGCTTCTTTAAATTCAAAGATAGGAAACTTTGTAACAAAAAAATTAAATGAAGCAGGACTTGCTGATTCATCTGAAATTAAAGAAAATAATTTCCCTTCCGAACTAAACCTTTCAATATTATTTGCTCCTGACACAAAAAAATCATTTAAGGCTTCCATATTAAGTTCATTAAAACAAGCTACTTCAAAAATTGAGACACAAACATTATTGGATCTCTTCAAAAAAGAACTAAAACAAAAAGAGGTAGAAACAAGTAAGGATGAACCGATGAGGGACTTTGTTAATTTCAAAGAAATAAATACGGTAGAAACTCCAAAGGAAGCATTAAAATTAAATTCTGTGCAACACAATGTTCCGGCTTGGACAATTTTCGGAATGTTCTTTATTGTAATTACAATGTCCGGAAGTATAATTAAAGAAAGAGATGATGGCAGCTATACCAGACTTTTAACTATGCCTGGCTCATATATCACAATCCTTATAGGAAAAATCACAGCTTATTTATTCATATGTCTAATACAATGTTTCTTGATGCTGATGGTTGGATTGTTTTTGCTTCCGCATCTTGGATTACCACAATTAGTCATAGGCAATAATATTCCTGCAATATTTGTTGTTGCAGTGTCTACGGCTATTGCGGCAACAGGTTTTGGAGTGTTAGTAGGAACTATTTTTAAAACACACCAGCAGTCATCAACATTTGGGTCTGTTTCAGTGGTAATATTAGCAGCTTTGGGGGGAATATGGGTACCCGTATTTGTTATGCCCGAGTCATTAAGAATGCTTGCCGAATTTTCACCACTTTATTGGGCATTGAGTGCATTTCATACTGTTTTTTTAAACGACGGAACCATTCAATCTATTTTACCGAATGCTTTTAAACTAACCATATTCTTCGTTTTTACACTCAGTTTAGCATTTTTATACACTAAAAAAAGTCGTCACTAAACACCTAAAAGAATCTTATTTTTGTTAGGTTTTTCACACTATTAATCCATTAAAATTTACTATTTTAGCATTTCGTAAAAAAAACGAAAAGCACTTGTCTCAAAAGAAAAAAATAGGTCTGCAACAATTAACAAACAGCACGATCGTACCCGTTCGCTTTAGTGAAGTTGACGCATTAGGTATTGTTTGGCATGGTCATTATCTGAAATTTTTTGAAGATGGCAGAGAAGCTTTCGGAAGGGAATATGAATTAGGATATTTGGATGCATACAAACACAAATTTGCAACTCCTCTTGTAAAGATTAATGTTGATTTTAAAAAAATAGTAAAGTATGGCGATCAGGTTAAGATCGTCACAACATATAGTGATTCACCCGCTGCAAAGATCCTTTTCAAATATGAAGTTTTTCGATTATCGGATGGGGAATTGGTAGCAATGGGAGAATCCATACAGGTGTTTATGAATATGGAACATGAATTACATATTACAATCCCTCCGTTTTTTGAAGAATGGAAAAAGAAGAATTTGAAAACTGAGACCTTAACGCATAAAAAATCTTTACTCTCTCAATCTATTAATAATTAAGAATGAACGTTTTTGTTGCTTCCGATAATATCATCTCCCCTCTTGGATTTACCAGTTCAGAAAATTTTGAGCAACTGAAAAAGATGCATACAGGAGTGAAGCGTATTGAAAATTCTGACCTTTCGGATGAAGCTGTGTGTGCTGCAATTATTGATACTCAAAAACTTAATGACGAATTTCAAAAGCAGGATCTGACAAGCAAAGGATTGGAGAAGGAATATACCCGACTTGAAAAAATGGCGATACTTTCTATAAAAGATTGCTTAAAACAAAATCCTAAGATCAATATATCGGGTAAAAGAACCCTTCTTGTTCTATCTAGCACTAAAGGAAATATAGATCTTTTGGATGCATCCATGTCCTCAAAATTTGACAGAAAGCGAGTATACCTTTGGGAAACAGCAAATATAATCTCTCGCTATTTCCAAAACCCGAATCAGCCAATCGTAGTTTCAAATGCTTGTATTTCAGGGGTATTGGCAATTATTATCGGGAAACGATTGTTAGAGGATAATACATACGATACTGTTATTGTTTCTGGTGTAGATATCATGACCCATTTTGTTGTTTCCGGATTTCAATCATTCAAAGCTATCAGTAATGAAGTTGCAAAACCATATGACAGCAAACGCGATGGGATTTCACTGGGAGAAGGATGTGGCACAATCGTTTTAACAAATGATCCAGGGCTTACACTGAACAACGAGCAACAAATAATTGTAAAAGGAGGATCAAGTTCAAATGATGCTAACCATATTTCCGGACCATCAAGAACTGGTGATGGCTTGTTTTTGGCGATAGAGAAAACGCTGAAGGAAGCGAATGTAAAAGCAGAAGAAGTAAATTATATATCCGGACACGGCACAGCAACACTTTACAACGATGATATGGAGTCCATTGCAATTTCAGACGCTCAACTTGCTGCTGTTCCAATGAATAGTTTAAAGAGTTATTTTGGTCATACACTCGGTGCTGCCGGATTGATAGAATCCATAGTAGGACTCCACTCCATGCGCGAAAACACACTAATAGGAACTTATAATTTCAACGAATTAGGAGTTGCAAAGCCTATAAATATTATAAAGAATACAACAGCGGCTGTTGTAAATAATTGCCTGAAAACAGCTGCCGGATTTGGGGGATGTAATGCAGCAGTATTTTTTCAAAAAGTACAAAAGAATTAAATGGAAAATAGAAACTATATATCCTCTTATTGTGCTGTAAAAGAAGGAGAAGTGATCGTAGATCATTCTACTTCCTATTCTGAAAAAACACTTCCATCAATTGATTTCATTAAGTCGGTTTATAAGCATTTTCAACTCAATTATCCGAAATTTTACAAGATGGATCATTTGTGTAAACTGGCATTTGTGACATCAGAATTACTTCTAAAAAGCAATCCTGTTACTCAAAAATATTCTTCTGAAGACATTGCCATAATTATTGCAAACAGCACATCTTCATTGGAAATTGATACAGAGCATCAAAATACCATTTCCGATAAGAACAATTATTTCCCAAGCCCTGCTATTTTCGTTTATACCTTATCAAACATTTTGATTGGAGAAATTGCTATAAGAAATAGCATTAAAGGAGAGAATACTTTCTTTATTTTTGATAAATTTGACCCTGATTTTATGAGTTCATACATCAACTCACTTTTGAACAGCGGTAAGGCAAAATGTTGTATTACAGGATGGGTGGATTTTTATGAAAATAAATACGAGTCTTTTTTATATACCGTTGAAAAAGAAAAAGGAACATTAAATATTGAGCACACATCAGAACAATTAAAAAAATTATTCAACAACTAAACTAAAACAAAATTATGGATGCATTAATCGATCAGCTTAAAGGAGAAATTATTGAACAATTGAATTTAGAAGACCTAAAAAAAGAGGATATTGATGCTGATGCACCTCTATTTGGAGAAGGACTAGGATTAGATTCAATCGATGCATTAGAATTGATCGTACTTCTTGAAAAAAACCACGGTATCAAGATCGCAAATCCGGCTGATGGAAAAAAAATATTTCAATCGATCCGTTCTATGGCTGAATTCATTAAAGCAAATAAAAAATAATCCAATTGCGCCCCAACTCATTTGTTTGAAGAAACTTATGAGAAACAGGATGCAACTATTTATTTCATAATGCTCCTGTAATTAATAGCGAAGTAAAGAAATTTTATTCGCTGAATACAATTGAATGGACAATAAAAATATGTCATCGAAAATTTATATAACCGGTATTGGGGTGATCTCGGCCATTGGAAACGATGTCGCTGAAACACTTGCATCATTCGAGCAATTAAGTTCTGGTATCGGGGAATTAAAACATATTCGTTCTCGTCACAAAGGTGTGGTTCCTGTTGGTGAAATCAAAGCAACTAACGCGGAGTTAACAGCCATGGCAGGATTAGGACCGGATAAAGAAAGTACACGTACTGCTTTACTAGGACTAATTGCGGCTCAACAAGCGGTAAAATCTGCAGGGATAAAGAACATCAAAGAATTACGGACAGGAATTGTTTCTGCTACAAGTGTTGGTGGAATGGGAATTACAGAAAATCTTTGGATGGATTATTTAGATCCTGAAAAAAGCGGTCCCTGGTTAAAATACATTGAAGCGCATGAATGTGGTGACAGTACAGAGTTTATCGCTGATGCATTGGGAATAAAAGAGTATCTGACAACAATTTCTACAGCGTGCTCCTCTTCAGCAAACGCGATCATGTTCGGAGCGCGACTTATAAAACATGGTATATTAGACCGTGTTATCGTGGGTGGAACAGATTCAATGTCTCGCTTTACTATCAATGGTTTTATGACCCTAATGATATTGGATAAGGAAGAATGCAAACCTTTTGATTCACAACGTCAAGGCCTAAACCTAGGTGAAGGTGCGGGGTTTATCGTGATCGAATCAGAGAAAGCAGCAAAAGGGAAAGAGATCTATGCGGAACTTTCTGGCTACGGAAATTCAAATGATGCTTATCATCAAACTGCTTCCTCTCCTGATGGTGCAGGCGCTTTTTTAGCGATGGAAAAAGCCTTAAAAGTAAGTGGATTGAAACCAAGCGATATTGATTATATAAATGCACATGGAACAGGAACGGCAATAAATGACCTATCCGAAGGCACAGCGATAGATCGGATATTTTCAAATAAAGTTCCTGATATCAGCTCTACTAAAGCATTTACTGGTCATACGTTAGGTGCATGTGCAGCAATTGAAGCAGTATTTTCGATCCTGGCTATAAAACACAATATCATTTTCCCAAATCTGAACTATAAAAATCCTATGCATGAGTTGAGCTTTAAGCCTACAATATCACTAAAAATTGACAAAAAAATAAATCATGTATTGTCAAATTCATTTGGTTTCGGAGGAAATACTTCTGCCTTAATTTTTTCAAGACATAAATAGGAAATGGAAGCATATATCAAAGGACTTGGAATAGTTTCACCTCAAAAAACTTTTGACACAAACGATTTTTTATCGGAAGTGGTGGAACATAATTCCAAATCCTTAAACTGTATCGAGCCATCCTACAAGGAGCTGCTGAATCCTACCCTGGCTCGCAGAATGTCACGGATTATAAAAATGAGCATTGCAGCTTCTACAGTTTGTTTAAGGGATGCAAAAATTGAAATCCCTGATGCCATCATGACAGGAACAGCATTAGGCTGTTTGGAAGACACAGAAAAATTTTTACTTGCTATTATTGAAAATGAGGAACAATTCCTCACTCCTACTTCATTCATTCAATCTACCCACAATACAGTAAGTGCTCAGATCGCATTACAATTAAAATGTATGAATTACAATTTCACTTATGTTCACAAAGGTTTTTCATTTGAGAGTGCTGTATTGGATGGATTAATGACGATTGCAGAAGGAGAAGCAAAAAACGTATTAGTAGGCGGGCACGATGAAATGACTGAGAAATTTTATCGCGTTTGTGATAGAATAGGTTATTGGAAAAAAGAAGATGATGTTCCTACAATGGAATTATTTGAAAGTAAAACAAGCGGAAGTATTGCCGGAGAAGGGGCTGCATTTTTTATGCTAAGCCACGAAAAAACCGAAAATTGTTATGCGAAACTCAGAGGGATTAAAACAATTTATAAACCTGAAAGCAACATTGAAATTGAAGCGAAAATTTCCGAATTACTTTCATCCAAAGGCTTAACGGCAAATGATATTGATGTTGTTGTTTATGGAATAAATGGTGATTGCCGTTACGACAAGACCTACAACCATTTGAAAGATTCTCTTTTCAAAAAAAGCACATCAACTTATTTTAAGCATTTATGTGGAGAATACCAAACATCGGGAAGTTTTGCGATGTGGATGGCTGCTAAAATGATCAAAACTCAAACCATTCCAAGTGCTGTTTTAATTGGCAAGAACAAATCAAAACAAATAAAAAACGTGCTTATCTATAATACTTTTTTAGATACGGATCATTCTGTGTTTTTACTTTCACAATGTTAAACTTTAAAACAGTTAGTTTTCTTTTCTTGATTGAATGCGCGCTAATCGGCATACTGAATTATTTTTTCGGGATCAGCCTATGGTGGCTAATACTACCTATAATTGTCTACAAAACATTTATCATTTACGGTTCAGCAAAAATTGAATCCAATTTTTATACAAAAACGATTTGCTGCTCTTCAACAAATGAAAAACAAATAGCCATAACTTTTGATGATGGCCCAAATGCCGAGTATACAAATAAAGCACTTTCATTATTAACTGAATTCAATGCACCTGCAACATTTTTTGTGATAGGTAAAAATATCCTCGGGAACGAAAATATAATCAGGAAAATCGATGCCGCTGGACACATAATTGGAAATCATACCTTTTCACATTCTTTTTTTATTGATTTCAAAAGCACAACGGGATTTTCCTATGAATTGGATGCAACTTCCGACATACTCTTTAATATAATTCACAAACGGCCGAAACTCTTTCGTCCGCCATATGGTGTAACAACACCAAATCTTGCGAAAGCATCAAAAGCATTAAATTACGATCTTATCGGATGGAATATCCGTTCAATGGACACTACCAATGAAAGTGAAGAGAAGATCACTCAACGCGTTATCTCCCAGATAAAACCAGGTGCTATCCTCCTGTTTCATGATGCCTCTGAAAAAACCATACAAGTGTTGAAGCAAACGCTTAATTTTGCAAAAGAAAATGGCTTCAAAATTGTAGGGTTAGAAGAGCTTTTACAAATTAAAGCATATCATTAAAATATGAAAAAATTACTTCTGTTATTATTTTGCGCAATTTCTTATTCAACATTTGCACAGGCTCCTGCAGGTTTCAAGCCGGTAAAAGACACTACTGCCTTCAAACAAAAAATGCAGGAACAATCCAAATTGATCAATTCCATTGAAAGCGATTTCACACAAGAGAAATATTTAAGTGTGATGTCTGAAAAGATCATCAGTAAAGGGCACTTTCAGTTTAAAAAAGTGAATATGTTACGTTGGGAGTACAATGAGCCCTATAAATATCTTATCGCCATCAACAAAGATAAAATGTACATCAAAGACAATGGGAAAGTAACCAAGTATGATATTAATTCGAATAAAATGTTCAAGAGTATCAATGAGATGATGATCAATACTGTTCAAGGGAATTTACTGAATAACAAAGATTACAAAGCCAATTTTTTTGAAAACGAAAAATTTTATCTTCTCGAACTGACACCTACCCAAAAAGGAGCAAAAGATTTTTTAAAGGCCATTCAACTTTATATAAATAAAACTGATTATGCTGTGGAAAAAGTAAAGATGATAGAGCCTAGTGATGATTATACAAGTATTGATTTTTCGAACAGAAAGACCAACCAGCCGATAGCCGATGAAAAATTTATTATTAAGTAGTTTTATTGCGCTACTATTAGCAAGTTGCAGCCTAGGCCATTATGGAAAACTTGTACAAAATAAAAATGCAAGCGAAAAAAGGACTTCTCCAAAACCTATATTTGGAGATAATTTTAATTCCTTTTTATTCAAAACAAACATTACCGTTTATGGCAAAGATTTTAGTGGTTTATTAGTGACAAAACAAATGTCGCCAAAAGATTACCGGGTAATTTTCACCACTGAACTAGGAATGAAACTGTTCGATTTTGAATTCAAAGACACCGCATTTACATTACATTACTGCGTTCCACAATTCAACAAACCAAAATTATTAAAAGTGATCCAAAAAGATATTGAGACACTTTTAATGAATAATTTATCAGTAAAAAAAACGGAAGATTATACGAATAAAAATGAATTATTTAGTGTTCAAAGGTTAGAATTCGACAATTATTTCAACTACTATTTCACTGAAAAATCCTCTGCACACCTTTTTAAAATAGAGCATGCAAAAAAAAGATTAAAAAAGACTACTTTTATATTATCAAATTATCAAAACGAATTTCCGGGAAATATTTTGATCAGGCATCACGATATTAAATTGAAAATCGAGCTGAATTTACTCAAGAAGTAATTTTTTCTTTGCTTTGAACTTTCTAAATTGAACTTTAAACTCTTAAAATGCTACTAAACGACTTCTTTAAAATTACCGACATTCAAAATGCTGAAAAATACACGATCAGTATCGAAATGAATCCGAAACACATTATTTATAATGGCCATTTCCCTGGAAATCCGGTTACGCCTGGTGTTTGCTTGACGCAGATGGTAAAAGAAACTATTGAACACATTACCAATAAAAAATTACTTCTTGTCAAAGGAGATAACATCAAATTTACTGCTGTCCTTAATCCTGAAGTAAATACAAATGTTAGCATGAGCCTGAACATGAAAATCAAAGAACCAGGATTTTTACATGCTGATAGTGTGATTTCTGCTGAAAGCACAAATTTCTTCACATTTAAAGGTAGTTTCAAGGAAATTTAGACCGATTTTTATACCAAGAATTGTTGTTTCCCTCCCCTCAAAACGAATAAAAATGTTATTTTTGTAGCTATGAAAATCTGACCGGTTCGGGCATTTTTTCAATTAATCTGCTATTGAATTATGTCGGTTATTGTTGATTACGAATTATATAGAAAAAAGATGAGCGCGCTTAATTGCTGCGTGATCATTCCAACCTATAATAACCAACAAACAATTTCAGAAGTGATCACGGATGTCCTGAAATTCACAAACGATATCATCATAGTAAATGATGGAGCAACTGATAAGACACCGGAAATTTTAAAACAATATTCATCCCTACAAATCATCTCCTATTTTCCGAATCGTGGAAAGGGAATTGCTTTACGAACAGGAATAAAAGCAGCGCAAGAAAAAGGGGATCGGTATGCAATCACAATTGATAGTGACGGTCAGCATTTTGCAGATGACATTTCTGTTTTTATTGATACTATTGAACAAGAACCCGATTCGTTATTAGTTGGTGCACGCAATCTCAACCAGGAGAATATGCCAAAGAAGAATACCTTTGGAAATAAATTTTCAAATTTTTGGTTCGCGCTCTTCACAGGAAAAAATTTACCTGATACCCAATCCGGATATCGCCTTTACCCAATACAAAAAATGAAAGACTTACGTTACTTCACTTCAAAATATGAATTTGAAATTGAAGTGAGTGTAAAAGCGGCATGGCGGGGAATTCCTGTTTTGTCTGTACCGATAAATGTTTTTTATGCAGAAGGTGAAAAACGCATCAGTCATTTCCGTCCATGGAAAGATTTCACCAGAATAAGTCTATTGAACACTTACTTGTTTTTCCCGGCATTGCTTTGGTACAAACCTATCCGGATAATCAAGAATTTTAAGATCAAAAATATTAAAGCACTCCTTAAAAAACATTTTTTAGATGCTAATGAATCAGTGATGCGCAAATCAGCAGGAGTCACATTTGGTGTTTTCATGGGAATCATTCCTATATGGGGATTTCAATTTTTAAGCGCATTGGTATTTGCTCATTTTTTGAAACTTAACAAAGCGATTGTTGGATTAGCCGCTCAGATAAGCGTACCACCAATGATCCCCTTTTTATTATTTGGTAGCTTACGAACCGGACAATGGTTACTTGGTAGAGATATGAGTGAAACAATATCTACCAATCAATTAAATCTGGAAACAACAAAACAACTTTTACATGAATACTTATTCAGTGGAAAAGTATTACAGCATTTATATGAATATTTATTGGGAAGCATGGTATTTGCCTGTGCAATGTCTTTATTATTTGGAACAATAACGTATATTGTTTTAAAACTTGCCGGAAACAAAGTTAAAGTGACTTCAGCTCACAAATAAAAATTGGGACAAATTTAATGGGAATTATTTTTACATACATCTATCGCATTCTAAAAAAAAGAAGGATATTCTTCTTCCTGTTATTCTTATTCTCATTAACTTTTGTAAGTTTTTTCGCATCAAAGATCAGAATGGAAGAAGACATCACCAAAATGATGCCTACGGATGCAAAAGTAGATCGGTTAAATAATATTTTAAAAAATTCTAAATTCTTAGATCGCCTTGTTGTCACTGTTACTCTTTCTGATTCAACTTCCGAATCACAACCGGAAAAGTTAATTGAGTTTGCAGATAGTTTGATAGCCTCCATGCAAAAGATTGACACCACCCTTGTTAAAGAAATCACTTATAAAGTGAATGAAGATGTGATGTACGATGTTTACAACACTTTTATCGATAACCTTCCTGTATTTTTAGAAGAGACCGATTATAAAATCCTTGATCAACTTATCACACCTGAAAAAATTGATTCTACTTTAGAAAAAAATTATAAAGTTCTGATTTCTCCTGCAAGTATGGTTCTGAAAAAGAATATCCTGCGTGACCCGATCGGAATTACTCCTTATGCTTTAAAACGAATGCAAAGTCTTCAGTTCGATGATAATTTTGAATTAGAAAACGGGTATATATTCACGAAAGATAAAAAGCATTTATTATTTTTTATTACACCAAAACCAAAGTCATCTGAAACTTCAAAAAATGCTAAACTTATGTCGGCATTGGATGAAGCAATTTCTACACGAACATCTCAAAACAATCAAATTCATGCTGAATACTTTGGTGGTGCAGCTGTGGCAGTTGGGAATGCACAACAAATTAAAAAGGATGTTGTGCTTACACTTTCTATAACTGTTATAGGATTATTTTTATTTATAAGTTTTTTCTTTAAAAGATTGGAAGTATTCTTCCTGATATTTATTCCCGTTGCCTTCGGTGGCGCATTTTCTTTGGCTATTTTATATCTGATAAAGGGGGAAATATCAGCCATTGCATTGGGTGCCGGTTCTATCATATTGGGAATCGCGATGGATTACACTATTCATTTTTACACGCATTTCAAACATTTAAACAATGCTGAAGAAACAATTAAAGATCTTTCATTTCCGCTAACCCTGGGAAGCACCACCACAATTGGAGCTTTACTGAGTTTATCTTTTGTAAAATCGGAAGCACTAGGAGATTTTGGAATGTTTGCTGCTTTCAGTTTACTGGGAGCTGCATTGTTCACCTTGATCCTCTTTCCGCATTTTATGCGCAAGAATAAGAATGCTGAGAAGCATGAGAATCTCAAGCCAAATATCATTGAAAGAATTGCATCCTACAAATTCGAAAAAAACAAATTTCTGATCTGGTTCATTCTGATCCTTTGTACAATTTCTTTATACACATCGCAATTTGTAAGCTTTGAAGGAGATATGATGAGTTTCAATTATATGGCCCCTCATTTAGCTCAAGCAGAAAAAAATTTAAATTCGATTAGTAATGTTTCTTTAAAGAGTGTCTATCTGGTTTCCAGCGGGAAGAATTTAGATGAGGCTTTATCAAACAGCGAAAAGAATATCCCCAAATTAATTCAATTAGAAAAAGATAATATTTTAAAAAAATATTCCTCCATCTCTACAATTCTGCTTTCGAAACAAGAGCAAGAAAAGCGGATTAAGCGCTGGAAAGATTTTTGGACAAAAGAAAAGAAAGAAAATTTAAAGGCGGTTCTGATCAGTAAAAGCGAGACATACAAATTCAGAGCAAACGCATTTGAAGGTTTCTACGAAATGTTGGATAAAGATTTCTCTGCCATTGATGCCAATGCTTTCAGCGGATTAAAATCGAGTCTGCTGGACAATTACATTACCGAAAAGGCGAATGAAACTACCGTAATTACAGTAATAAAAACAACTGCAGAGAACGAAGACAAAATTGTAAATTCCTTTAAAGAAAATAAAAACCTGGTAGTATTCGATAAGAAATTTCTCACAAATCATTTTATCGAAATCATTAAGAACAACTTTAATTTAATACTTACGATTTCGTCCTTGTTGGTATTGATCATGTTAATTATTTCCTATGGACGTTTTGAACTTGCCTTTATCACTTTTCTTCCTATGGTATTGAGTTGGCTTTGTATTCTAGGAATCATGGGCGCTTTCGGCATTAAATTCAATATCATCAACATCATTATTTCAACATTTATTTTTGGATTGGGGGACGATTATGCCATTTTTATAACCGATGCCTTGATGAATGAATATAAAACAGGACAAAAGAATTTAACATCCTATAAAACAGGGATTTTTATTTCTGCCACTACAACCATGATAGGTATCGGAGTTCTGGTTTTCGCATCACATCCTGCGTTAAAGTCCATAGGTTTAATTACGATCATTGGAATGTTTTGCGTGTTAATTATTTCGAATACTATTCAACCTGCATTGTTTAAATTTTTCATCACCAACCGTACAGATAAAAAACGTGTGCCCTATACTTTTATCAGCTTATTACAATCTGTTTTTGCTTTCACCTGGTTTACTGTAGGATGTTTCTCTCTTATTCCACTTGGATTCACCATTGCGAAATTATTGCCGATCCCGAAAAAATATCGAATGAAAATGTTTCATCAATTGCGATATTATTATACCAAATCAATGATCTACGTGAATATTCATGTGAAGAAAAGAAATCTCAATCCATTAAAAGAGAATTTGGACAAACCGGCTATCGTAATTTCAAATCATCAGTCTGTTATAGATTCATTATTAATGCAGTCGTTAAATCCAAAATTGATCCTAATGGTAAATGATTGGGTTTGGGACTCGGCATTTATGGGGCCTATTGTAAAGTTAGGCGGATTTATTCCTAAAGCTGCAGGTTATGAAGAGAATTTGGGTAAGATCAGAGAACTCGTAAATGATGGATATTCATTGGGTATTTTTCCGGAAGGCTCCCGCTCCGAAACAGAGAAAATAGAACGTTTCCATAAAGGAGCATTTTATATTGCTGAGAAACTTAATTTAGATATTGTCCCTATCATTTTCCATGGAAGTGGTTATGTACAAGGAAAAAATGATAGTTCTTTATTAAAACCAGGAATATTAACTGTTCAATATTTACCTCGTATTGACGCCTCAGATAAATCGTTTGGAGAAACATACAGTGAGAAAACAAAAAATATCAGTAAATATTTTAAAGCTGAATACTCGAAGATCAGAAAAGAAATAGAAACGGTAGATTATTATTTTAATCGTCTAAGTAAAAATTATATTTACAAAGGACCGGTATTAGAATGGTATATGCGCATCAAAATAAAATTGGAAGGAAATTATAAACTTTTCGAATCCTTATTGCCGAAAAAAGGCACCATTACTGATATAGGATGTGGTTATGGATTTCTTCCGTATATGCTCGCCTTTATGAGTGAAGATAGAATTGTAATTGGAACAGATTATGACGAAGAAAAAATAGCTGTCGCCAACAATTGCTTTTCGAAAACAAAAAATATTTCTTTTTTTGCGGCAGATGCTACTGAATGCGATCTTCCAAAAAGTGATGCGTTTATCTTAAGTGATATTTTGCACTACTTACCGGTTACAGAACAAGAAAAATTACTGATCAAATGCATGGATAGCTTAAACCTCGGGGGAATGGTATTATTAAGAGATGCAGACTCCAGTTTAAAAGGCAGGCATTGGGGAACAAGGTATACAGAATTCTTTTCAACGAATGTCGGATTTAATAAAACAAAAAATAAATTAGAATTTGTATCTTCAAGTTTTCTTTTGGATGTTGTAAAAAACCATGGTTTCAATTTCGAAAAGATCGACAATACAAAATTGACTTCAAACATCACATATATTATAAAAAAGTAAGAGATAAATGTCACAGTACGATGTAGTAATAATTGGTAGTGGATTAGGAGGACTGGAAAGTGCATACATTCTCAGCAAGGAAGGGTATAAAGTTTTAGTACTTGAAAAGAACCGTCAATTGGGGGGAAGCCTACAAATATTTGTCCGTGATAAAGCAATATTTGACACAGGTATACATTATATTGGCGGTTTAGATGAAGGACAAAATCTGAATCAAAGTTTTAAGTATTTTGATATAATGGATAAACTCCATTTGCATAAAATGGACATGGATGGTTTTGACCTGATCAGTTTTGAAGGTGACCCTACTGAATATAAACATGCTCAAGGATATGATAATTTTGTTGAACAACTTTCACAACAATTTCCTAAAGAAAGAGAATCCCTAAAAACATATATTAAACATATTCAGGAAATATGCGATTACTTTCCTTTGTATCAGCTAAAAGAAGATGACGCGCCGATGTTCGGAACAAAATATCTTGATGTAAATTCAAGAGATTTTATTGCCAGCATAACAAGCGACCAGAAACTTCAAAATGTATTGGCTGGTTCAAATCCATTATATGCAGGTGATGGCACAAAAACGCCTATCTATGTGCATGCCTTGGTTGTAAACACTTACATTGAAAGTTCTTACAAATGTGTTGATGGCGGTGCGCAGATCGAGCGGCTTTTAACAAAAAATATTAGAGCAATGGGTGGTGAGATCCGCAATTATGCTGAAGTCACAAAAATTGTTGAAAAAGACGGTGTGGTCACTCATGTGGAATTAAAAGACGGCGAAAAAATTGAGGGTAAACATTTCATTTCGAATATTCATCCGGCGACAACTATGAATATCCTGGATTCCAATAAAATAAAAAAAGCATATACTAACAGAGTGCAAAGCTTAGAGAACTCCTCCTCTGCTTTTATTGTTGACATCGCTTTAAAACCCAACACCTTCGAATATAGGAACAGTAACTATTATCACTACAAACGAAATGATGTTTGGTCGAGTATGCACGTTACCGGAAGTGCATGGCCGGATGGTTATTGCGTATTTATTCCAAAATCATCCCGCTCCGACAAATATGCGGACAGCTTGACAATATTGGGCTATATGCAATATGATGAATTGAAAGAATGGCAAAATACGTTTTCAACGATCCCTATGCATAATGATAGCAGAGGACAAGCTTATGAAGATTTTAAGACAAACAGGGCTGAACGTTTGATAGATGAAGTTCAGAAAAAATTTCCAAAACTGAGAAGCGCTATTAAATCTTATTCTTCATCCACTCCACTTACTTATCGTGATTATATCGGCGCCAGAGATGGCGGATTATATGGCATAGCAAAAGATTATCGCGACCCATTAAAAACATTTATTTCTCCGAAAACAAAGATCCCGAATCTTTTCTTTACGGGACAAAATTTAAATATGCATGGTGTATTAGGTGTTACAGTTGGTGCTATACGGACATGCGGTGAATTTGTCGGACAAAACTATCTGATCAAGAAAATTAATAACGCATAATTCAAAAAAGGGAAAAAGGAAAATAAGCGAACACTATTTTTCTTTTCAATACTGAATAAATCTTCATTTCCTTTCAATAAAAACCTTTACCTTTGCGCTATACTCGGGTGGCGAAACTGGCAGACGTGTACGCTTGAGGGGCGTATGTCGAAAGACGTGGGAGTTCGAATCTCCTCCCGAGTACTTTTACTGATCTCCAATTTCCAGTAACTATTTTATTCAAAATAGGAAGCAATCATTCTTTTGTTTTTATTATATTTATATAACTTTCATAACTCTTCACCATTTAAATTTTAAAGAATGAATACAATTTTTAAAGATTTAAAAATTATTGAACTAGCGAATGTTTTAGCTGGTCCGGCTGTGGGAATGTTTTTTGCCGAATTAGGGGCACAGGTTATAAAGATCGAGAACAAATCCACCAATGGTGATGTTACACGCAGTTGGAAGATCGCCACAGAGGATCAAAAGATAAATTCTTCCGCCTATTATGCATCCGTAAATTGGAATAAAAAAAGTTTGTTCCTTGATCTGAAGGATACATCAGACAGATCTAAAATAGTAGAACTTATTAAAGATGCAGATATCGTAATTTCAAATTACAAAAATGGTGATGACTTAAAATTAGGAATGGATTTTGAAACTTTAAAAATGATAAATCCGGCATTAATTTACGCCCACATTTCCGGATTTGGTGAAGAAAATAATAGAACAGCCTTTGATATTGTACTGCAAGCAGAAACAGGATTTATGTTCATGAATGGAACAAAAGAAAGCGCTCCGATAAAAATGCCGGTAGCTTTGATCGATATACTTGCCGCCCATCAACTAAAAGAAGGCGTTTTGGTAGCTTTAATAAAAAGAATGCACACAGGAAAAGGATCAAAAGTATCAGTTTCCCTTTATGATTCGGCAATTGCATCTTTGGCAAATCAAGCAACCAACTGGTTAATGTCGGCTCATGATCCGCAACCTATAGGCTCTCTTCACCCCAACATTGCACCTTACGGAGAAACATTTTCTACCTCCGATAATAAATTAATTGTTTTAGCCATCGGAAGCGATAAACAATTCAAACAATTATGTTCCGTATTAAAATTGGAAAAACTTTTAGAAAATGAAAATTTTTCTTCAAATAGTAATCGGGTAAAAAACAGAACAGAACTTTTTGATATTCTTGAAACCGAAATCAAAAAATTCAATTCTGAAATTTTAATGCAACATTTCATTAAAAATGACGTTCCTGCCGGACAAATAAAATCAATAAAAGAGGTTTTTGAAAATGAACAAGCCCGAAATTTAATTTTAACTGAAAAGAATGAATTTGACATGATTACTTCGAGCGTAAAATCGGTCATATTTAATATAAATAACTAGTTTTAAAATAGTTGCAAAAATAAGCACATATGACAATTTTGATTTTGAATATTATTTTATTAATTTCGCTATTCTTAAATTGAAGATTGATAAAAAAACATGTACAAAAAAATACTCATTTTTTTACTTATTATCTCTCCTATTATAGCCTCTGCTCAATACAGATCGAATAAACTGTCTAGAAAAAGATCCCGCTCACGTACGGGGAATTCATTCTATAAACGTAGAAAGCCTCGTCCGGAATTCATTATTGGTGCTGGTGCTGCAAACTTTTTAGGTGAATTAGGGGGTGCAAATCAAATAGGAACTTTCTTTGTTCGTGATCTGGAATTTAAAGCAACACGTCCTTCAGCACAAGTCGCTATTTGTTTTAGAGCGCCAAATCGTTTAGCGTTTAAGGCGGGATTATATTATCAATTGCTTAATGGATCGGATAAACTTACCACAGAACCTTTTAGAAATAATCGAAACTTAAGTTTCAGAGCTAATGTTTTTGAATTATCCGGACAAATGGAATTTTTCATTACAAAACAACAACAAGGTGCTCGCTATAAAATTAAAAATGCGAAAGGCATGAAAAGTTACGATTTCCAAACGTATCTTTTTGTGGGCTTAGGAGGTTTTTATTTTAATCCACAAGCTCTTTATTATGGAGAATGGGTAAACCTTCAACCTCTTGGTACCGAAGGACAAGGATTACCGGGAGAAAAAAAGAAATATTCAAAAGTGAGTGTTTGTATTCCATACGGAATTGGTGTAAAAGAGGCAATAAACAAAGAATGGTCAATTGGATTAGAAGTTGGAATGCGAAAAACATTTACGGATTATATTGATGATGTGAGTGGAGTATATTATGACAATGCAGCATTAAGATCAGCTCGTGGGAATGAAGCAGCAGACCTTGCAGATCCTTCATTGCACAATTATCCTGAATCTTTAGGAGGCGATGCGACTATATACCACCAAACAGCTGCAGGTCAAGTGAGAGGTCATTCTTCTCACAAAGATGCTTATATGTTTATCAATATTACTGCATCTTACAAGATTCCTAAAAGACGTAGAACTCGTTCTAAATTTTAACAATCTGGAAAAACCTGTTTTAATAAAAATTAAAGAGCCTCAAACTCCACAAGAGTTTGAGGCTTATTATTTATTACGTTTTGAAGTTTTACGTAAACCTTGGGATCAACCTGCAGGAAGCGAAAAAGACAATTTTGAAGATTCTTCTATTCACATTATGGCTTGTGACCAAAACGATAACATTCTCGGTGTTTGCCGTTTACAATACAATTCTCCAACAGAGGCACAACTTCGCTTTATGGGCGTTAAGGAAAACACACAAGGATTGGGAATTGGGAAGCAATTAATTACCTATGCCGAACAAAAAGCTAAACAAAACGGTGCAACAACATTAATTTTGCAAGCGCGTGAAATAGCCCTTGCGTTTTATCAAAAATGTGGTTATTCGGTAGTTGAAAAAAGTTTTTTAATGTGGGAGAAAATCCAGCATTATTTGATGAAGAAGGAATTATAAAATATTAGTATTAAATAAAATTAAAGTTTGTTTTTTATTAATTTTAACAAATCTGTTGCATCAGCATTATCAAGTTGAATCCCCATCTTGATCTCTTTCCCCATATAATCAAAGGCTAGCTTCTCCCCTGCAATTACCCAATATGAATTATTGAGGTTTTCAAAAAAAGAATTTTCCTGAGCTTCCACAACTCTTATATCTTTGATAAAATCAAAATCAAATACTTTGATCTTCCCTTTTCCTGCAATATCACGTTTATAAAACAACTTTCTATCCTTCAATTTTATTTTTTCAACTCCATAATTCCGCCATATGACAGCCTTAAATATTTTATATTCAAAATAAGCCCAAAAACCCATCCATACGATAATCGCAATACGAGTTTGCTCATCTTTCATTAAAAAATATTGTGCAAAGACCACAACTCCACTGATTGTCCATAGTGTGAACCAAACAAATAATATTATTTTTTTTATTTTTTCTATTGAAGAAAGAATGACAAAACTTGTTCCGTTCTCAATACGCTTAATACTAATTCTTTTACCGATATATTCCATTATTATCTTCTCTGTTGAACGACAAAATTATCAATTAATTCTATATTTGCTGAACTTAAAACGAATGATTTAGGGTATTGCTCAGGAAATAATTTCAACAAATGAAAAACAAGGAAGAAAATAAAGAAATAGGCTTCGGATCTAAAACATCTTCACAAAAAACCAGACTAATAAATAAAGACGGCTCCTTCAATATAGAACGAATTGAAGTGTCTGAATGGAGCTCTCTCAGCATCTACCACGCGTTGGTAACTATGCCCTGGAGAAAATTCAATTTGATCGTTTTTATTTATTTTATTATGATCAATCTATTATTTGCATCCTGCTATTATTTCACAGGAATAGAAGGCCTCAAAGGAATGGAAGCGACTACTGCAACAGATAAATTCCTTGAAGCCTTTTTCTTTAGCACACAAACATTTACAACTGTAGGATTCGGAAGGATTAGCCCGGTTGGAAATCTCACAAGCTCCATCGCAGCTATCGAATCGCTGGTTGGTTTATTGGGATTTGCATTAGCAACAGGTTTGCTTTATGGCCGATTTTCACGACCGGTAGCTCGACTTATTTTCAGTAAAAATGCGATCATAGCGCCATTCAAGGGTGCTACCGCTTTTCAATTTCGACTTGCAAATAAAATGCGCAACAGTCAGATCACAAATATGAACTGCAGAGTTACACTTTCGAAATTAGAAAATGAAAACGGTGTTCTCATTAGACGATTCAGGATCTTGGAACTGGAAATAAAAAATATTATTTTCTTTCCGATGACATGGACCATCAATCATCCGATAGATGAAAACAGCCCATTATATAATATGACTGAAAAAGAAATGAAGGATGCCGATTTGGAATTCCTTATTTCATTAGATGGATTTGATGATACGTTTTCACAAACAGTAAATTCACGATTTTCATACACACAAGAAGAATTAGTTTACGGTGCAAAATGGATAAGCGTTTTCACACAAAATGAAGAAGGAAAAACATTACAAGATCTTAATAAATTAAGCGCATTTGAGATGGTAGAATTTTAAACGATTCTATCCCAAAAAAGTATATAGCCAATCGCTTTTCCCCTTCTAACAACAGAATTTTTCAGCTGTTTCTTTCTAATAAAAAAACACTATTTTTTTATTAGAAAATTTGCCAAAAAACAGAGAAGAAAATACAAATTATATGATTTAAAACAGCTTTTGCTACATTGCGTATTTCTTCCGGCTTTTTCCAAGCGAAAAAGATCCGCTCCTTAAAATGTCTTTTACCCCTTACTATTTCCATTTCTCCGAAATTATTAGAACCTACATCTAATTTCTAATTTATTGGTATTGTTTTACGTATAAAACAATAACCTTTAAAACCTACCGCCATGAATACTCAATTGAAAAGCAAAACTGAAACGGGAAGGAATTCTAAATTTGATTTAAAATTAATAGTTTACGCAATTGCTGTAGTGTCCATTGCAGCTTCATTTGCAGTGATTTTAAGATTCGAATTTCACCTTGTTTGAAAAATAAAATAATACTACAGCTCGGTTTATTTGAATTGTATTTTTGAATGAACATCAATAAATAATATAGTTTTAATGACAAATAACATGAAAACAAATTACGAGTCCATTCTTATTGATCCTGTTTTGGTAGATAAAACCAGTATCAGTTCATTCATATTCCCGGATGACTCTATCCACAATTCTGAAATTGAAACCAAAAATCTGATGATAAAATTAAAAGTGGCAGCCAGTCTTGGTGCTATGAAGAAAAAATGTAAAATATTTTTCCAGGATTCAATCGAATTAAAAGTGGTAGAAACAACGGTCTGGAGTATTTCTGAAGAAAACGTGATACTTAAAGCAGGAATCACTATTCCTATTAAACGAATTTTACACGTAATTATTTAATTTATTCTATTCCCCTTTTCATTTATTCCTTTACAAGTTTTATAGGTGATTTAAATCACATACTTTAAATTTCTTCGTTAAATAAAAAATCCTACTACTCAAATTTTAATTTTTTATTAAAGAATTTGTTTTGATTGTTTTTTTATAAAAATAAACAGACGAAATAAAATATCCCTGTAAAATTCTTTCAAAAACACAGCATATCTTTTCTTGAAGGGTCAAAATTTAGATGCTTTTCATTTAAAAATACAAGGAATACAAATCCTTTCTCCTTCATATTTCAACCTTACTTCCGACCAAAACAGACGTTCTCCTAATTTAAATTTTTGCTTTAAGAAAAATATGTATTTTACTAGTCTAACTAACATTATATAACAAGAGCTAAACGATTTTATTGAGAAATTAAAATTGAATTTAGCAATACTTAAGGAAAGAAATTATTCATAAAACATAAATTATTACAACATGAAATTAAAATTACTCAATCTCATCTTATTATCTTCTGTACTTTCTGTAAATGCACAAAATTTTGCTTGGGCAAAAGCTATGGGTGGAACATCAGAGGACGCGGGAAATTCTATTGCTGTAGACGCATCCGGCAATGTATACACAACAGGTTCTTTTAAGGGAACCGCTGATTTTGATCCTGGGGTAGGGACTTGTATTTTAACTGCTGGCACTAGTGGTATTGATATTTTTATCTCAAAACTGGACGCCTCCGGAAATTTTGTTTGGGCAAAATCAATGGTATCATCTGCAAGTTCTACTAATACTGATTGTGCAGGTAATTCAATTGCTGTTGATGCTTCCGGAAATGTTTACACCGTAGGTAATTTTAGCAAAACAGTAGATTTTAACCCAGGTAGTGGTACATTTAATTTAACTTCCACAGCTTCAGTTATTGATGTTTTCATTTCTAAACTGGATGCCTCTGGAAATTTTATTTGGGCAAAACAATTGGGTGGAGCACAAGATATGGCAGGCAATTCAATTGCTATAGATGCGGCAAACAATGTATACACAACAGGCTCTTTTTATGGAACAGATGATTTTGATCCCGGGGCAGGAATTTTTAATTTAACTTCTGCCGGAAGCGATG
>CANJPX010000048.1 GCA_947476185.1 Bacteroidota bacterium | reverse complement strand
CTTACTGCCGGAATTTATTTCTACTCGTTTTTAGTAGATGGTAAAGCTATTTCAACAAGGAAATTAGTAGTAAGTTCAAAATAATTAACTTATTTTAAAAGTTCTGAAGCCAGCTTGGGTAAACCAATGCTGGCTTTTTCTTTATTTTGTTGAAATTGACAGTCCCGTTAGTTGAATTTTAAAATTGTTCAATTGTTATGGATTTTTTTTCTTCAATTCCTAAACTAATGATGAAGGAGTATTGATTTGAACTAAATCAAATTGTATACTTGTTAAAACATTTAAAAAAATCATTCTCATTAGTCAATATAAAATTGTAAAAAATGAAAAAATTAATTAGCACAACTGGTTTAATAATATTGAGTTTATTAAGTTTTGGACAATCCAGTTTTCGAGTATTGGATATGTCAAAAAATAACATTTCTAATACCATCTACCCTGTTGCTTTGCCCCCAAGCACGACTATTACTACCGAATTGTTGTCAACTAATGTTGACTCTATTTCTCATACTTATAAGTGCAAAAAGATTGTATACACTATTGCATCTGATGATACAGTTCAGTTTTGTTGGGGTGGTTTATGTTATCCAACAGTTAACGTATCTTCTCTAAGTACAAGCATTGCTCCTGGCGATACAGTTGATTTTGTTGCGTTTGGTTTTCATGCAATTTTTAAATCAAAATTGTCTACAATGGTTCGTTACGTGCATTACATATTTTATGATATTGCAAACGTAAACGATTCAATGGGAGTAACAATTCAATACAATTCGCTTACAGGAGTAGAAGAAATGAATAGACTAGCTGGGACTATGGAGATGGCCTATCCTAACCCTTCTAATTCAATAGTTTCAATTGATTATAGTGTCAATCAATCTTCTTCAAAAGGAAAAATTATTTTCTTTGATTTGCTTGGAAAAACAGTAAAAGAAATTGCACTTTCTGATAAAACGGGAACTGCCAAAATTTATGTTGACGACCTTACTGCCGGAATTTATTTCTACTCGTTTTTAGTAGATGGTAAAGCTATTTCAACAAGGAAATTAGTAGTAAGTTCAAAATAATTAACTTATTTCAAAAGTTCTGAAGCCAGCTTGGGTAAACCAATGCTTGCTTTTTCTTTGATCACTGTTAAGTTGGAGATGCCGACCACTTTAACATCACTGGGGTCAATTAAATATTTTGGAATTTGCTGAGGTGAAGAATCGATCAGTCCTGCAGCCGGATAAACAGCCATTGAAGTTCCTATGACAATAAAAATATCAGCCATTTCAGCAATTGTATTTGCTGCATCCATCATTGGAACCATTTCTCCGAACCAAACTATATGTGGGCGGAGTTGTGAACCTTTTTCGCACTTATCGCCCAGCTTTATCTCTGATTTAGAAATGACATAAGTTAAGGATGGGTCAATAGAACTGCGGCTCTTCGTGATCTCTCCATGTAAATGAAGTACATTTTTTGACCCTGCGCGTTCATGCAGATCATCAATATTCTGAGTTATGATTTGTACATCATATTTCTTTTCAAGTTCTACTAATGCATAATGTGCTTTATTTGGTTTCGCTTCCAACACCTGTTTTCTGCGCTTATTGTAAAAATCCAGTACCAGCGTTTGGTTTTTTTCCCAGGCCTGCGGCGTAGCGACCTCGTTAATGTCGAATTCTTCCCATAATCCACCGCTATCGCGAAAGGTTTTTATTCCGCTCTCAGCACTAATTCCGGCACCCGTAAATACAACTAATTTTGGCTTCATTTCATGCTAAATTATATATTATTCCCGAAAATGCAATTTTATACCTTCAATTTGAACGAAACAACTAGTATTTATTGAGAAATTGTTATATTCGCAATTCAAAAAAACATACCTAGAAAATGGCAAAATTAAGAAAGCAAGATGCGCTGGATTATCATTCGCAAGGAAGACCGGGTAAAATTGAAGTTGTACCTACCAAACCTCACAGTTCACAGCGTGATCTTTCGTTGGCATATTCACCGGGTGTTGCGGAGCCGTGTTTGGAAATTGAAAAAAATCCTGAGGATGTTTATAAATATACCGCAAAAGGAAACCTTGTGGCTGTTATTTCAAACGGTACAGCCGTTTTAGGATTAGGTAATATTGGAGCTCTGGCTTCCAAGCCTGTTATGGAAGGGAAGGGTTTACTTTTTAAAATATTTGCAGATATTGATGTATTTGATATCGAAGTGGACGCCACCGATATTGACCTTTTCGTGAATACCGTAAAAGCGATTGCTCCGACTTTCGGAGGGATCAATCTGGAGGATATCAAAGCACCTGAATGTTTTGAGATCGAAAGGAGATTAAAAGAGGAGCTAAAAATTCCATTGATGCACGATGATCAGCATGGAACAGCAATCATTTCTGCTGCAGCGTTACTCAATGCTTGTGAAGTGGCTAATAAAAAGATCGAAAAAGTGAAAATTGTTATAAATGGTGCCGGTGCTGCAGCCATTTCATGCGCAAAACTTTATATTGCTGTAGGTGCAAAAAAAGAAAATTTATTAATGCTCGACAGTAAAGGTGTTTTATCTGTTGATCGTGATGATCTTGATGGACAAAAATTATTGTTTGCCACCACAAATAAAAAGGTGAAAACATTAGAGGATGCAATGAAAGATGCTGATGTGTTTGTCGGTTTATCAAAAGGAAATGTGGTGAGTCAAAAGATGGTTCAGTCCATGGCAAAACGTCCTATCGTTTTTGCATTGGCAAATCCTGACCCTGAAATACCTTATATGGAAGCTTTGGCCGCTCGCCCTGATATCATTATGGCTACAGGCCGTTCCGACCATCCTAACCAAGTGAATAACGTACTTGGTTTTCCATTTATTTTCCGTGGTGCCCTGGATGTGCGTGCAACACAAATAAATGAAGCAATGAAATTGGCTGCTGTTTATGCAATTGCAAATCTTGCAAAAGAAGCAGTTCCTGAAACGGTGAACTTAGCGTATGATTCTAAGAATATTGTTTTCGGTCCCGAGTATATCATCCCGAAACCAATTGATCCGCGATTGATATACACTGTTGCTCCTGCTGTTGCAAAAGCAGCAATGGAATCCGGTGTGGCACAACACAATATCACAAACTGGGATGCTTATGTTCAAGAATTGATCAATCGTTTGGGCTTGGATAATAAACTAATCAGGAACATAACAAACAAAGCGAAACAAAATCCAAAACGCGTTGTGTTTGCTGAAGCAGATCATTATAAAATTTTGAAAGCTGCGCAGCAAGTGCATGACGAAGGAATTGCAAAGCCAATTTTATTGGGCGATGCAGAAAAGATCCGAAAATTAATTGCAGATAATAATCTTGATCTCGGAGATATTCCAATCATCGATCCGCGTAGTAAAACAGAAGATGACAGAAGGAATGTGTTTGGAGATATCTTCTTTAAAAAGCGTCAACGCAGAGGGTACACCTTGTATGAAGCGCGTAAAGTGATGAAAGAGAGAAATCATTTTGGTGCCATGATGGTAGAAACCGGTGCTGCTGATGCGATGATTTCAGGTTTAACAAGAAAATATGCCGATCCGATTCGCCCTGCATTACAGATAATCGGAGTGCAAGAGGGTGTTAAACGTGTTGCCGGGATGTATATCATGAATACAAAGCAAGGGCCTTATTTTTTTGCAGATACTACCATGAATGTGGATCCTACGGTGCAGGATCTGGTTGATATTACTGTTCTTACGGCAAATAGCGTAAAGCAATTCAACATTATTCCCCGCATTGCATTATTATCCTATTCAAACTATGGTTCTGCTGAAGGAGAAGTGCCAAATAAAATGCGTGAGGCGGTGGATATATTGCATAAAAATTATCCCGGAATGATTGTGGATGGAGAGATGCAAGCTAATTTTGCTTTGAATAATGACTTGATGAAAGAACAGTTTCCTTTCTCAGATCTAATCGATAAAAAAGTGAACACGCTTATTTTTCCAAATTTAGCTTCGGGCAATATAGCATATAAATTAATTCAGGAAATGGCCGGTGCAGAGGCAATTGGCCCTGTATTGATCGGATTGAAAAAGCCGGTGCATATTTTACAATTAGGAAGTTCGGTTCGTGAAATTGTAAACATGATCACCATCGCTGTCGTTGATGCGCAAGCAAAAAAATAATGAAGGTCCTCTGCCTTCCCTTTTTGGGAAAGGAGTTGAGCAAAAAGCAAGGCAACTGTTTTTGAATAGTACGTCTTTTAAAAAAGAACTTAGATAATTTATAAATTACAATTGCCTCTCAGTTTTTGAGAGTGAGTAAGAAAGAGGGTTTTATGATCTATCATATCGAAGGAAAATTAATTGAGAAAACACCTACCTATGCAGTAATTGATGCAGGCGGTGTTGGTTATATCATGCAAATTTCTTTGAATACTTTTTCTAAGATCGGTGATACGGAAAAGTGTAAACTGTTCACCGAACAATTATATGTTCGTGATGACATGCCTCGCTTTTTTGGCTTTGCCGATATTGCGGAGAGAAATTTATTTCGTTTGCTTGTTTCAGTTTCAGGTGTTGGCGGTACGAGCGCGCTATTGATGTTGTCTTCTTTAAGTGCAGAAGAGATCCAAACAGCTATTGCTACAGCAAATGTGGCTGTAATTAAAAGCGTTAAAGGGATCGGAGAAAAAACAGCACAACGGGTGATCGTTGATCTGAAAGACAAAATGGGAAAAAGTGATCTGTCTTCAGAAATATTTAGTAGTTCAAACAATACTTTGAAGCAAGAAGCGTTATCTGCTCTTGTGATGTTGGGATTTAATAAATTAGGTGCAGATAAAGTGTTGGATAAAATTATCAGAACAGAAGGTACAGGACAAACAGTTGAACAGCTGATAAAATCGGCACTTAAAAGTCTTTAAATTTTATTTTACATTTTGGCTAAACCCTTTGCAAAATATATACTTGTTGCCGGAGCTTCACTAGGAATGCTTTCGCTTATCGTTAGTTCCGATGCGAAAGTAAGTTCCTTTAAACACGTGTCCGATGCAGAAGAAAGTCTTCCGAAGATAGCGATCGATACACCTATTGAAGAAGACAGTCCGATCATTTTACCTTATAATTTTCAAGATCAATCGAATAATGATCCATTGAATTACCCGAATGCAGGTGGTTTAATGTTGAACAATCCTTCCAACATAAATACAAATGTTGATTATGATCCCACAACCGGACAATACAACATAAATCAAACAATGGGTGGAATGAATTATCGCCCGCCAACATATTTGGAAAGCGAAGAATATCAGAAATTGATGTTCGATAAACAAGTGAAAGATTATTGGAACGCTCGCGTCCACGCAGAAAGTCAGAATTCACAAAATAATACAACCATTCCAAAATTGCATGTGGGCGGTGAAATGTTCGATCGTATTTTTGGTGGTAATACTGTAGATATCCGTCCGAACGGTTCTGCTGAATTAATCTTCGCATACAATGGAACAAAAACAGAAAATCCTTCCATCCCTGTAAAAAACCGCAAGACAAATACATTCCAATTTGATGAAAAAATTCAATTGAATGTGGTTGGAAAAATAGGTGACAAATTAAAATTAACCACCAGTTACAACACAGAGGCAACATTTGATTATGAAAATCAAATGAAGTTGGAATACACCGGTTACGAAGATGAGATCATAAAAAAGATAGAAGCAGGAAATGTGAGTTTGCCTTTGAATGGTTCATTGATAACCGGAAGTCAGACGTTGTTCGGGATTAAAACACAATTACAATTCGGAAGATTAACGGTTACAAGTGTTTTATCTCAACAAAAAGGGAAAAAATCGGAAGTGGAAGTTACGGGTGGCGCACAAGTTACAAAGTTTGATATTCCCGGTGACCAATACGAAGCAAACAAACACTTTTTCCTGGGACAATATTTTCGCGATAATTTTAATTCAGCCTTGGCTGGTTTGCCATTTGTAAATTCTCAGGTGAACATTACACGTGTTGAAGTATGGATTTCCAATACCAATGGTGCAACCAATGATGTAAGAAGTGTGGTTTCATTTAGTGAGTTGGCTGAGGATGTCGGTTCACTTCCTAAACCTCATATCCCAATAGATCAACAAGGATACGTGCATGATTTGCAGTCGGATGTATTGCCATATAACTCACAAAATGATCTCTATGCAAATATGTCTACATCTACGGATGTTAGAAAAATAAATAAAACTGTTAATGAAGTGAATGTTCTCTCTGGAGGAATAGTAAAACAACAAACAAATTTTGAATTGGTTGGTAGCGCCCGTAAATTGCAAGCTTCTGAATATACTATTAATGCAAGGTTGGGTTTTATTTCCTTGAATCAGCAATTGAATCCCGACCAAATTCTTTCTGTGGCTTATCAATACACCTACAATGGAGCCGTTTATACGGTTGGGGAATTTTCTGATGGAGGGATCAGTGCTCCGGACGCTTTGTTAACAAAGATGTTGAAGAGTTCCTCAACCAACACCAAACATCCAATGTGGGATCTGATGATGAAAAATATTTATTCCATCGGTTCGTATCAGATCAATTCAAAAGATTTCAAATTGGATGTATTTTACACCAATTCTGTGAGTGGAACCGATATTAATTATCTGCCTGTTTCAGAATGTCAGGGCGCCATAAAAGGAAAACCACTTATTCAGGTTTTGAATTTGGATAGGCTCAATCAACAGGGTGATGCTACACCGGATGGTGTGTTTGATTTTATTGATGGGATTACAATAAATGCCAGTAACGGGCGGGTGATCTTTCCGGTAGTAGAACCTTTTGGTGATCATTTGCGAAGTAAATTTGATCCCGCATGTAATGCATTGGAAGCAAATTCATACGTTTTCGATCCTTTGTACGATTCTACGATCACAACAGCAAGAAATGTTTTTGCGAATTTAAATCGTTTTAAATTAAAAGGTTCTTACCAATCATCCGGCGGCTCCGAAATTTCCTTAGGTGCTCCAAACGTTCCGCAGGGCTCCGTTACTGTTACGGCAGGCGGAATTGTTTTGCAGGAAAATGTGCAATATACGGTTGATTATACCTTGGGTCGCGTGAAGATCATTGATGAGGGAATTTTAAATTCCGGCACACCAATAAAAATTTCTTTGGAAAGTAATGCGCTCTTTGCTATTCAACAAAAAACATTGTTTGGTACGCACTTGGATTACAGAGTGAATAAAGATTTTAGCATCGGTGGAACGATTTTAAATTTGACAGAACGTCCCCTAACTAAAAAAGTGAATATTGGTGATGAGCCAATCTCAAATACTATTTGGGGCTTGGATGCAAATTACAGAACAGAAGCTCCATTCCTCACGCGGTTGGTAGATAAGATACCTTTTATTGAAACCAAGGAAATGAGTACCATCACTGCTGCAGGAGAATTTGCCTATTTAATTCCCGGACATAGCAAGGCCATTGGAAAAAGTGGTAATTCATATATTGATGACTTTGAAGGCAGCCAATCTGAAATAGATCTACACTCACAATCTGCCTGGAGTTTGGCAAGTACTCCTCAAGGACAAACAACATCCGGCATGTTTCCTGAAGGCGATTTTTCTGATAGTTTGTTGAATGGATACAACAGAGCAAAATTAAATTGGTACCACATCGATCCTTTGTTATTGCGCCAACAATCCGGCATTACTCCAAGCAATATTAATAATACGGACATGTCGAATAATTTTACGCGTGAAATTCCGGAGACAGAAATATTCCCTAATAAACCTTCCGCTTCGGGCACACCGGTAGTTC
Organism: Bacteroidota bacterium; assembly: GCA_947476185.1. Taxonomy (GTDB): domain Bacteria; phylum Bacteroidota; class Bacteroidia; order 2-12-FULL-35-15; family 2-12-FULL-35-15; genus 2-12-FULL-35-15. The sequence continues at coordinate 18,998 of CANJPX010000048.1, read as the reverse complement.
TTACAACGCTCGATCTTTCCTATTATCCAGATGAACGTGGTCCGTATAATTATGATGTTACTGCTGTACCGGGATTTTCTGCGGGGTTGGACGCGAATGGCAAATTGAATAATCCTGCTTCACGTTGGGGCGGAATTATGAGAGCCATCACTACAAATGATTTTGAATCTGCGAATATTGAATTCATTCAATTTTGGGTAATGGATCCTTTTAACAGTGATCTGCCTTTAGCGGACAGAGCTACATCCGGTGAATTGTATTTTGATCTTGGAAATATTTCAGAAGATGTTTTGAGAGATGGATATAAGAGTGCGGAAAATGTTTTGCCTGCACCAAGTACCGCTGCTCAGAACAATGGTAATAACGTTCCTACAGATACAACTGCATGGGGAATTGTTCCTTCTATTCAACCTTTGGTAAATGCGTTTAATAGTGATGAAGGCGATAGACCCTTTCAGGATGTTGGATTGGATGGAATGAGTAATGCACAGGAGCAAGCCTTTTTTAATGCTTATCTGACGCAGGTTTCTACTGTGGCACCCGCTGGCTATTCTGCAATTGCTGCGGATCCATCAGCAGATGATTTTCATTATTTCCGCGGAAGTGACTTTGATGGTGCAAACGTAAAAACGCTGGAGCGCTATAAAAAATTTAACGGCATGGAAGGGAACTCCAAAACAACCAATGATATGCCAGATGGTTATCCGATACAAGGTTCCTCATTGCCAAATGTTGAAGATATAAATCATGATAACAACTTAAGTACTGTTGAAAGTTATTATCAATATAAAGTTGGTTTGAAACCAAGTGATTTTGCAGGTGGTGTAGGAACAAATTACATTACTAACGTATTTACTACTCTTGGGCAAAATATCAAAGACGGTAGCACAAAACCAATTACATGGTATCAGTTTAAAATTCCGATTAAAGATCCGAATGCCAAAAGAATTGGAACAATTGAAAATTTTCAATCGATACGCTTTATCAGGATGTTCGTTAAAGGATGTGATAAACCGATCAATTTGCGTTTTGCGAAATTAGAATTGGTACGAAATGATTGGAGAGAATATGGTTACGATCTTCTATTACCGGGATTGTATCAACCAAATGATGATGACGGAACACAATTTGATATAGGTGCCGTGAATATTGAGGAAGATGGCGGAAAACAACCTGTGAACTATGTATTGCCTCCAAATATCGACAGAGAGGTAAACACAGGTTCTGCAAATCTTGTTGCATTGAATGAACAAGCAATGTCAATGACCTTCTGTAATTTACAAGATGGACATTCACGTGCCGGATATAAAACAACAGATCTAGATGTACGTTCTTATAAAAAATTAAAAATGTATATTCATGCTGAAGCATCAGCAAATACATCGGATCCTTTGAACAATAATGATCTATATGCTTTTGTGCGTTTAGGAACAGACTATACTGATAATTATTACGAATACGCAATTCCATTGCAAGTTACCCCTCCGGGATATTACAATGGTTCTGATGTGGATGATCAATATAGAGTATGGCCGGAAGCAAATGAAATGGTGCTGGAATTTGAAAAGTTGCAGGCCGCAAAACAACGCAGAAATATTGATATGTTCAATGGAGGGTCTGTAACCCTTACTACAGAATATATTGTACCGGATGGTACACGTTTAATTACAATCAAAGGAAATCCGAATTTGAGTTCCATTAAAACAATGATGATCGGTATTCGTAATCCGAATAAAAAAGGTGCATCGGATAGTGATGATGGTTTACAAAAATGCGGACAAATTTGGGTCAATGAATTGCGGTTAAGTGATTTTGACGAAAAGGGAGGGTGGGCTGCAACAGCTAGAGTAACTGCTAAATTGGCCGATTTTGGAAATATTTCCTTGTCTGGAAATATGTATACGCCGGGCTTTGGAAGTATTGAAAATAAAATACAGGATCGTAAAAAAGCGACCTTAAAACAATATGATCTTTCTTCGAGTTTGGAATTGGGGAAATTTTTACCGGAAGAATATAACATTCACATTCCAATGTATGTTGGTTATTCCGAAACTTTTTTGACGCCACAATATAATCCTCTTGATCCTGATATTTTATTAGCTCCGGCTTTAAAAGATGGAACAGTTCCCAAAAGTGTGCGTGATTCTATAAAACATGTTACACAAGATTATACAAAGCGAAGGAGTATCAATTTTACGAATGTAAAAAAAGACAAAGGGAAAAATTCCAAGAAGAGCCATATCTATGATATAGAAAATTGGGCTGCGACCTATTCATATAATGAATCATATAAACGGGATGTTAATATTGAATACAATACGCAGCGGAACTATAGAGGGGGCTTGAACTACGACTTTGCTCCAACTCCCAAGAATTATAAACCATTTGCAAAGACAAAAATATTTCAAAAAAAATATTTTCTGTTGATCAAGGATATTAATTTTTATTTATATCCTAACAAACTTGGATTCGGAACAGATGTGAATAGGGATTTTAGTGCTTCAAAAAGTAGAAATACTACAGGTGGCGATCTTTTAATTGTTCCAACATTTAACAAACGTTTTGTAATGAGCCGTAATTATGAATTAAAATATGATATTACAAAAGCACTTAAGTTAGATTATACCGCAACAAATGAAGCCAGGATATTGGAACCTGAAGGACAAATAGATACCGGCGAAAAGAAAGATACCTTAAGAGAAAATTTTTTCCATGGTGGAAAAACAACACAATTCAACCAACAGCTTGGTGTCAATTATAATATCCCGATAAATAAAATTCCTCTTTTGGATTTCACATCTGCTACTGTTCGTTATGGTGGAACTTATGGTTGGGAGCGGGCTCCATTTAATGCCGATTCACTTGGTAATATCATCCGAAATTCCCGGACAATAAATTGGAATGGTCAGTTTAACATGATCACGTTATATAATAAGATACCTTATTTTAAAAAGGTCAATCAAAAAGGAAACAAAGGCGGCGGAAAGAGCGGAGGAAAGACGAACGCTATTTCAAGACCAACGCCAACCGTCACACTTCCTAAGACTGCAGCAGAGGTGGCCGATTCTATTAAGAAGGCCAAAGATGAAAAATTTCAAATTTTGGAATATTTAGCAAAGATTATCATGTCGGTGAAAACAGTTTCGGTAACCTATGCAACAACTGATGGAACAATTCTGCCAGGATATGGACAGTCTACCTCCATATTTGGAATGGACAATAAATTTGCAGGGCCTACTGCAGGATTTGTTTTTGGGGGGCAGAAAGATATCAGGCAAGAAGCTGAACAGAAAGACTGGCTGGTAAAAACACGTTCGATAAATACACCATACTCAAATACGCATAGTAAAAATTTAAATATAAGAGCCAATTTAGAACCGTTGCCAGATCTGAAAATTGAATTAACGGCTACTAGAACGGAAGCAAAAAGTAATTCGGCATTTTTTAGATGGACTCCTCACGACACATTGGAGGATGGGTCTATTGTGGATCATTTTGCAACAAAATTGCCATCTGAAACGGGTAATTTCAGCATGTCATTTTTAACTTACAAAACATCTTTTGTTAAAGATGGTGAAGTAACTTTCCAAAAGTTTTTAGATGCAAGGGCAAATATTTCTGCACGTAGAGGGGAGAACCCTGCATCGAATACAACTATTAACGGTTTTGCTGAAGGGTATAATGCTACCTCGCAGGATGTTCTGATACCGGCATTTTTGGCTGCTTATGGTGGGACGAATCCAAATAATGTAACACTGGAAAATCGCCCTAAGGTTCCTAAACCTAATTGGAGAGTGACGTATGATGGATTATCGAAAATGGAAAAGATAAAAAAATATTTCAAATCTTTCACATTGACGCATGCATACCGCTCCTCATACAGCATTGGCGGTTATACTACCAATTTGTTATTTACGGATCCTGATAAAGATGGTTATACCGATATAAAAGAAAATGTTTCTTCCATTCCCGGAAACCCGAACTTTTTGTCGAAAGATTTGATCAGTACGGTATCGATATCCGAACAATGGAGTCCGTTGATAAAACTTGACATGACATTAAAGAACAGTATTTTATTAAGCTTCGAATTTAAGAAGGATCGTAACTTATCATTGGGGTTAACAAGTAAAACAATCACAGAGATTTCCGGAAAAGAGATCGTTGGCGGATTGGGATATCGCATTCCGAATTTATCCCTTGGGAAAAATATGATGATCAAAGGCAAGCCTATTAAGAGTGATTTGAATTTAAAACTTGACCTTTCCTATCGCAGGAATGAGACGGTGATTAGACGAATTGTTGAAGAGGTGAGCCAGTCGACAGCAGGAACAAATATATTTTCTATAAAGGTTTCAGCAGATTATGTCATCAGCGATAAGATAAATATTCGTTTATTCTATGACAGAATAATGAATAAGCCTGTTATCTCTTCATCATTCCCAACAGCTAACACAAATGCAGGTATCAGCTTGCGTTTGACATTGGCAAATTAAATCTTAAACAATACTTTGTAGTTATGGAATTAACTATAAATTTGTATTCAATAAATTAAAAAATAAGAAATATGAATTTTCCTGAAAATTTAAAGTATACCAAAGATCACGAATGGGTTCGTGTTGAAGGTAATGTTGTTTTTATTGGTATCACAGCTTTTGCTCAAAGTGAGTTAGGCGATATCGTTTATGTTGATATTACAACAGAAGGTGAAGACCTTGCTCACGAGGAAATATTCGGAACAGTGGAAGCCGTAAAAACAGTTTCTGATCTGTTTATGCCTGTTTCAGGTAAAGTGATCGAAGTGAATAAAGGTTTGGATACAAATCCTGAGTCGGTGAATAAAGATCCTTACGGAGCGGGTTGGATGATAAAGGTGGAAATGAAAGATGTTACTGAGTTGAATTCTTTATTGAGTGCAGCGGATTACAGAGCATTGGTTGGACAGTAATTATTAGTTGCACCAGTACAATTTCATTTGTTTTGCTTTTCGAGAATGAAAGGAATCGCAGGAGAATATTAATAAGAGCAAAAAATGTTTTTAAGACATACTAAATGGGCAATGCTTTGGGCATTACTCATTCTTATATTGTGCGGAATTCCCGGAAGGGACATTCCGCATATTTCATTTCTGGAATTATTAAGTTTTGATAAATTTGTGCATGCAGGAATATTCTTTGTTTTGCTGAATCTTTCAGTACGGGGATTTTTAATGCAATCAAGCTATTCTAAATTGCAGTCGTTCGCAAAACCTATTGCTTTTATTATTTGTGTGATCTATGGAGGATCGCTCGAAATAATGCAAGGGACAATTTTTGAACAACGTAGTGCAGATATTTTTGATTTCCTGGCAAATAGTTTTGGTTGTATAATGGGTTTGTTGTTGTATTCTTGGACAGAAAAAATAATTCTAAAAAAAATTATCAAATGAGTATCCGTTGGGAAATAAAAAAGTTTGAAGAACTTTCAACAATTGAATTATACAGGATTATGCAATTGCGGATCGCGATATTTTCTGTGGAGCAGAATTGCCCTTATCAAGATGCAGATGGCAAGGATCTGAAATGTTTTCACTTGATGGGTTTTGACACAGACTATGAATTAATAGCCTATTCCAGAATTGTGCCAGCAGGTATTTCTTTCGAAGAAGTTTCAATTGGTCGTGTCGTGAGTTCGCAAAAGGTTAGAGGCACAGGAGCTGGAAAAGAACTAATGAAAGAGTCGATCGGATTTATCGAAAAACAATTTGGGAAAGTTCCTGTGCGGATCGGTGCCCAGTGTTATCTCATTAAATTTTATTCCGGTTTTGGTTTTGAAGTTTCAGGAGATGAATACCTTGAAGATAACATCTCTCATATTGAAATGATTTATTCTGTCAGATCCTAAATCCGATCACCAACACATCATCGACCTGTTCCAATTCTCCTTTCCAGGTCAGGAAATTATTCAGCAAGATCTGCTCTTGTTCTTTAATAGACTTTTGATAAATATCGGCAACCAATTTTTGCATATTGCCAACCATGAATTTTTTTCCTTTAGCCCCACCAAACTGATCTGCATAACCATCTGAAAAAATGTAAATAATATCTCCTTTTTCTACAGGAATGACATGGTTTGTAAATGTTCTTTTTGTTTCATTTTCCATTTCCAATCCGCCAATAGGAAATTTATTTGATTTGATCATTTCAAAAGTTTCAACAATATTTTTATTTTTTCTGAAGATCCAAAGTGGTCTGTTGGCTCCGGCATATTCCAGAATTGTACCTTCCTCGTTCAAAGAACATAATGCGATATCCATTCCATCCCTTCTTTCATTAACTGTATCGCCACTTTGTTTCAATGCTGTTTTTACACCCGCATGCAGTTCATTTAAGATCTCTGCAGGTTGGGTTACATTTTTATCTGAAACGATCTCGTTCAACAATGTATTGCCGATGATGCTCATGAATGCTCCCGGCACACCGTGACCTGTACAATCTACAGAAGCGATGAAACGTTTTTTATTTCGTTTGGCAAACCAGTAAAAGTCGCCACTAACAATATCTTTTGGCAAATACAAAACAAAAGCATCGTGTAATTCATTGTGTAAATTTTGCAAAGGTGGCAACAATGCTTCCTGAATATTTTTTGCATACTTGATACTATCAGTGATATCGTGATTTTTCGCTTCAATGATCGCTTTTTGTTCAGTAACCGCTTTGTTTACGATCTCTACCTTTTCTTTTTCTTGTCGTAATTGGAATGTCCGTAATTCAACTTCCTGCTCCAATTCGATCTTTGCATTCTGCAGATTTCTTGTTCTTACAACAATGAAAAGATAAATGCTTCCAAACGCAACAACCGCTATTAATGTGTAGAACCACCATGTTTTATACCATGGGGGAAGGATTGTAAATTTGAATGTAACATCTTTTTCATTCCACAATCCATCATTATTCATTGCTTTTAAATGGAACGTATATTCTCCTGCAGGCAGTGAAGAATAAGTCACTTCCGTTTTAGAAGTGGGAGGAAACCAGTCTTCATCGGCTCCATCCAATTTGAATTGGTATTTTACTTTATTTGGATTGGTGATACAAACACCAATGAAATCAAATGTGATATGGTTCTTATCATAAGGTAAAACGAGTGATAAAGGTAAATTAGTCGTGTTGTCAATTCCTTTTGAAAATTTATTAAGATCTAAATCGGCATTTTGAAAAAACAATCGAATGCCTGTAATTCGTGTCAAGGCCTCTTTGTGATTTATCTTATCATAATTAGGATTGTAAACAGTGGCACCTTTGATCGTACCAAACCAAAGGTTTCCTTGGTCATCCTGCATTTGGGAATTTGAATTACATTCAACACCTTTTAATCCCTCTTCTTTTCCAAAATGTTTTATTTTAATTGTATTGTTCGAATGAAGTAGTTGAAGATCGATCTTATCGATTCCATTATTTGTTCCCACCCATAAAAAATCTTTGTTGAGCAGCAATAAATAAACTTTGTTGGCTGCCAGCCCTTTATTAATATTGATGTTCTCAAATGTTGTGTAATTGTAATAAAACACACCTTCGTCTGTTCCAAACCACAAATACCCTGACCTGTCCTGTAAAACAGAGATGACACGTTTGTCGGTAAAGCCGTTCGATTTATTATATCTTTGAAATGAATTATGATCGTATTTTATCACTCCATTTTCTGTAGCCAGCCAAATCGAATTGTTCCGATCAGCATAAATATAATAAACAGGAATATTTTTTTCGAACTTCTTAGTATTTGTTTCATCGATGGGAACGAATTTATTGTTTTTGAAATAGCATAGTCCAGCGGTGGTTCCAATCCAGATAGTATTTTCTTCATCCACATATAAAGACAGAATATTTTCTTCAGGGAGTCCATCTTTTTTAGAGTAGTTGTGAAATTTTTGACCGTCATAAATACTCAGCCCTGCTCTAGTGCCAAAATACATGATCCCTTTTTTATCTTCAGCGATTACCCAAACATCATTATCGGCAAGGGAATTTTTAATGTCCTTAATATTGCATTTATAATTAACGATCTTTTCCTTTGTTAAACAAACAACACCAAAATCTTTTACACCCATCCATATGTTTTTCTTGGAATCCTGAAAAATGCATTTGATATAATCACCGGGTAAATTATCTTTAGAGCTATAAGAAACAAATGCCTCACCTGTAAATTTTGAAATACCGAATCCGTCAGTACCGAACCAAAAATTATCTTCTCTGTCCAGCAATCCGCACATTAGTTTATCGCTCGCCAATCCATTTTTGCTATTATATTTCCGGAAGGTAAAACCATTGTATTTGAAAACACCTTCGCTGGTTGCAAGCCATAAATTGTTTTTGTTATCAGGAATAATGGCTGTAAAGGCAATGTTTTCTTGTCCCGGAATATTTGCTTTTTCTAGTTTACCTTCTGTTGTAATTTTATTGATCCCCGAATTTGTACCCAGGTAAATGTTCCCATACAGGTCTTCATTGATGGCTCTTACAAAATTATTTTGTAGTCCTTGTGCGATATTATAATAAGAGAATTTTTTTGAAGAGATAGAATATTTTATTGCACCATTGCCGATGGTCCCAAACCAAATGTTATTTGCTTTATCCTGATACATGCAAAATACTTTTGCCTGATTCAGCAATGTATCTGTGGTAAAAGGAATGATGGTGTTGTTCTTCAGCTGGCAAATACCCTTTGCTGTACCTATCCAAACGGTTCCACTATTATCTTCCATGACTTTGTAAACATGATTGCTTATCAAGCCATTTTTCTCGGAGATATTTGTAAATTTTTTGCCGTTTAAAATACTTAATCCTCCATTTGTTCCGAAGAGCAAATTGCCATTTTTTAATTCTGAGATAGAGAACACGACATTGTTGATCAAGCTATCATTTTCAGTATAATTAGTAAATTTATTTCCATCGTATTTACTGACGCCTCCATTATTGGTACCGGACCAGATATTGCCATATCTATCCTGAAACATGGATAAAATTTGGGATTGCGCCAAACCATCTTCCACATTAAAATTGTGGAAATCGTAAGTTTGAGCAATCGCAGAGAGTTTTGCGATCAGCAAAAAAATTAAGAGTAGAAATATTTTAGAATTTATCTTCAAGATATTAAAATTCCGCAGTTTTAGGGGCTCTTGGAAATGCTATTACATCGCGTATATTGGTCATGCCGGTCACAAATAAAACAAGTCGTTCAAAACCCAATCCGAATCCTGCATGCGGAGCAGTTCCGAAGCGGCGTGTATCCAAATACCAATATAATTCATCTGCCGGAATGTTCATTTCATGCATTCGTTTTTCTAAAAGATCTAAACGTTCCTCTCGTTGTGAACCTCCAATGATCTCTCCTATTCCCGGAAATAAAATATCCATTGCCGCTACAGTTTTTCCGTCATCATTCTGACGCATATAAAATGACTTGATATCTTTTGGATAGTCGGTAAGGATAACCGGTTTCTTAAAATGTTTTTCTACAAGATATCGTTCATGTTCACTTTGTAGATCGGCTCCCCAATTTTCAATCAGGTATTTGAATTTTTTCTTTTTATTAGGAGTAGAATTTCTCAGAATTTCTATTGCTTCAGTATATGTCAATCTTTCAAAGTTGCTTGTGGAGCACAAATGCAATTTAGCGATCAGATCCATTTCAGAACGTTCATCTTGAGGTTTAGATTTTTCCTCTTCGAGCAAACGGTTCTTTAAGAACTCTAATTCATCCGCACAATTTTCAAGAGCATATTGAATTACGAATTGCAGTAAACTTTCTGCAAGTTGTGCGTTATCTTTTAAATCGTTGAAAGCCACTTCCGGTTCGATCATCCAAAATTCGGCAAGGTGGCGGGTCGTGTTTGAATTTTCTGCACGGAAGGTCGGACCGAATGTATAGATCTCGCCTAATGCCATTGCAGCAAGCTCTCCTTCAAGTTGTCCACTCACAGTGAGGTTTGTGGATCTTCCGAAAAAGTCTTGTTTGAAATCAATTTTGCCATCCTCTGAAAGCGGAGGATTTGCCATATCCAATGAGGTAACACGAAACATTTCTCCTGCTCCTTCTGCATCCGAAGCGGTTATGATAGGTGTATGCATGTATACAAATCCCCGGTCATTGAAGAATTGATGAATTGCAAATGCTAAGGCATGTCGTACTTTAAACACTGCATTGAAAGTATTAGTACGGAAACGTAAATGTCCTATTTCACGCAGGAATTCAAGGCTGTGTTTTTTTGGTTGAAGCGGAAATTTTTCGGCATCACTATCTCCTAATATTTCAAGTTGCTTTACTTGGATTTCTACTTTTTGTCCTGCTCCTTGCGATTCAATTAGTTTACCCGTTACACTTATTGCTGCTCCTGTTGTTAATCGTTTTAGTAGGCTTGCATCAGTATTTTCAAAATCAACAACCGCTTGAATATTATTTATTGTTGAACCGTCATTGATCGCAATAAATCGGTCATTGCGGAAAGTACGCACCCAGCCCTTTACAATTACATCGCTTCCATATGCTGTTGAATTTAACAGCTCTTTTACTTTTGTTCTTCCATTGCTTTCCATGATATCATATATTATTTAAGAGTACAAAAAAACGAAAAATTTAGCGGATGACAATGTATTAAAATCAAAAAGCCACTTATCAATGCTAAGTGGCTTTTTGATTCGTTCAATTACGATTAATCAATGACCACTAAACGAGTCGTATTTGAAATATTATTTATATTCAGTGTAATAAAGTAAACACCCGATTTTAGTTGATTTTCTTTTTCGTTGATGAAATATTTGTATGTTCCATTATCTTGTTTGGAATTTACCAGCTCCGAAACTTTCACTCCGAGAACGTTATAGATACTCAAAGAAACAGTTGATGTTGAATTGATAGTGTATTCAATGCTGCTATTTCCTTTTGAAGGATTTGGGAATACTTTAAATTTATTTTCTTCTAAAGTAACAACTCCCTGACTGTTGATTCCAACACCTGAATTTGGAATAATATAGATCGTTGTTGAATCAACTAAATAATCTAAATTATAATATTGATTTGTAGCTGCCGTCATGGTAACGTTATAAGAAGAGTCTCTTCCTAATCCAGGAATATCAACATAAACAGTATAATGTTCTCCCGGAGCATTCAGATCTATTCCTGTAAAAGTATAAACTCCGGCAGGATCTGTTGTTCCGCTTGTTACCATTGCTCCACCAGGATTTTTACCAAGTTTAACATCAATCCCCGGGATTGGTTCACCCGGCATCCTTACTTCCCCGGCCATTAAATGAGATCCGAAACCAATTCCTTCATAAATAGTTCCTGTTAATAATCCTGGCCCTGATCCGCTGCTTATTTCTTCAATCATTGTAATATTTGCGTTATCGATAACACTGCAACCATGCGTGAAAATTGTTGCTGAATCCCATGCCCATTTGTTTCCATAATAGGTAGGAAGTAAAGTTGGGTAGACAAGGGTATCGGCAAAAACTTTTAAAATATAGTCAGAACTGTTCAATGCTGAAAACAGAAAATTACCGCTTGCATCCAACGGTGAAACTTGCACAGTATCAAAATGTGTATAGGTTGGAATATATTTGAAAGCTACTACATTCCCTGCAGTTACACTTCCACCTGAATAACTTACATGTCCGATTAAATCTGAACTTGGGAGTATTGAAACCGAGGTATTATCATATGCCGTGCATCCGTTTGCATCAGTAGCAGTTAGCGTATAGGAGGTTCCCGTTACCGGTGATACAATGATATTTTGTCCGCTTACAATTGATGATGCATCATCCCATCCGTAAGTATACCCCGGTGTTCCACCGGTTGCAGTTGCAGATAATGTAGCTGAAGTTGCATAACAAATGGTTTGAGGTAAACTTGCAGTTACCAATAGCTGAGGGTTTGCAGTTACAAAAACCGAATCGGAAAGAGGACATCCATAAACAGTATCTGCAACATAATACATGATATCAGAAGAGGCATTCGTGATAACGTTTGCACCCGTTGTAGAAAATAAGTAAGTTGCAGGCGACCAGAAATAGGTTGTCCCTCCTGTTGCGCTTAAAGTGGTAATGCTTCCGTAACAAACAGTTGCAGCTGCAGGAGTGATATTAAGTGCAGGTATGTCAACTTCTAATGAGTCCATTGTAGAGCAACCGATAGAATTTGTAATTGTTAATGAATAGGTTATATTGGCAGTAGGTGTAGCGATTGTGTTTGCAGTTGTTGTTGCAGAAAGGTTTGTGGTAGGCGACCAGGAATAGGTCATGTTGGTGTCAGCCACAGAAAAATTTAGGGACCAGCCTTTTAAGAAACCTTGATTCAAGTTATTGCTATCATAAACTAGTAATTTCCAGGTACCATTTGTATAACCATTTAAATTAGTAAACGGATCGTAAGGAATGTAGCTACCAGTAAAAGGACCTACTCCAGAACCGATCCAATTGGATGCGGTTGGTATAAACACTGTTCCTATGTAATTTTGTGTTCCTGTCCCATTATAAACGGCTAAATTTAAATATGATCCGCTAGGAGAAAAAAGTGTAATATACAGATCACCGTCTTCTGTATGATATAAACTGTCAATGGTTATACTCACTAAATTAGCGAAAACACCTTCTTCGGAAACACCTGATACAATTATGCTGTCCGTAGATAATGAAGCATCTGTGATCGCAACAGAATTTGTACTTGAAAATGGAGGTAAGTAATTTCTCATCCCTGAATTATTGGAAGAATTTATGCTGAGGGTATCTCCTTTACACATTATTGTTGGATACATTTCCGGACTAGAGATATAGGAATAAGGAGTAGCCATTAAGGACACAGTTACTGTATCAAATGAAGAACAGCCATTAATATCAACTGCACATAAAAAATGTTGACCAGCATCGGGGAAGCCTTGTAGGTTGCTGGCTCCGGGAGCAAAATTGTCCCACATATAAGAAGAGAATCCTGTAGATGCAGTGAATGGCGGCGGAGAACTTAAGCCTCCGCAATATGTATTTGTAGCCGGGGAAACTGTTACTTGAATTGGGGCAACATTACATAACCTCCAAATTTGTCCGCCATAATTTTGAGTGCCAATACCGGTTGCTGTAAAGCCCGGGAAATAATTTTCACTGGAAGAGTAAATGTTATTTCCAAAAGCAATAATATTTCCGAAAGATCCATTATTGTCATATCCAAATCCATTGTTGTTTGAATTTACATAAGTTGTTCCGTTTGCAGAGGTATAAATTTTTTCTCCATGAGGTCCCCATGTGTAAGTGGTAACCCATAAATTGGAACCAATGGTATTTAAAGCAGTAACATTTTCTTCCACAGAAGAAAATTGCATTACAGAATCCCACGTGATCTCATCGTTGGAGCGCCATATTTGAGCACCATCAATATAGTTTTGTGTTCCCGCATAAATATATCCTCCCAATGAACCGATGGCTGTTATTTGATAGTTGTTGGGATTAGAAAAACCTAGACCGGCGTTTGTGTTTTCTGTCCATGTTGTTCCATCTGCAGAGCTAAATATCCTACTATGAGATGTTCCGATAAAAAGTTTGTTATTGCATTCCGAAATACAATTAATATGCTCGTATAAAAAAGAAGAATTAAAATCTATTACTGTATCCCATGTGCCGGAAAGGTTATCTGGGTCATTGCTATCGTATGAAGATTTCAAGACAAGGTCTCCTCCGGGCCCTTCTATAACAATGTATGTTGAGTCTACTACGCCCGTTCCATTAAATGCAATGATATGTTTTATTCTATTATAGGCTGAATTAAAATAGGGCAACCAATTAATTCCATCAGTGGATTTCAAAACTCGTTGACTAAGGACTGGAGTTTGATAAGTATATTCCGCTAAATAAAGTCTACCAGATCCTTCAGCGGTTTTTGCCATTGCATCAATATTTACATATCCTGGATCTTCGAAGGTTTTTTGCCATGTGCCGGGATTACCTGTTGCAGAAGAATAGACGTAAGCACTGTCGTTTCCTGTTCCTGCATATATTTTTCCGTTAAAAACAATTGTGGATGTAACAGCCCTATTGTATTCGTGACCAAGTCCACCAGCGATCACGGGAGTCCAAAGATCTTGTGCGTTCATCAAAAATAAAAAGCCAAAGAGAGCAAGAGAAGTGAGTAAGATTTTTTTCATGATGTAAATTTTGTAGAAAAATTAGTTATGTCTGTTGTTCAAATAATTCAATTTTGTTTGCTCGCATAATTTTTTGAGGCGATTATTTAAAGGAAAAAACTTTCAGTTTGTAACAGTAAATACTTTTCCAATTTTTGCAACTCTTGTCGAAAACACTCCAAAATTTTGCGAAACAAAAATAACCCTTTTTTGTCAAAAAACATGATTTGTGTCATCTAAAATATTCAAGTAATTAGTATGTGGAAACTTTTATTCAATATAAAGTTTCCGTTATGGTTATGATAATGAGGAAGTTGCATAATTTCAAGTAAAATATTGTTGCGGAAACTTTGGGAATAAAAAATGTTTCCATAGTTTTGCAACGGATTTTTAAAAAAACAGTGATGGAAACAAAAGACAGAATATTGTTAGGTGCCGAAGAGCTGTTCTTTAAATATGGAATAAAGAGCATTACGATGGATGATATTGCCAAGCATTTAGCAATTTCTAAAAAAACTATTTATCAATTTTTTAGTGATAAAAACGAATTGGTAGAAACATTAATGCGTGAAAAATTGAAGCATGATGAATGTGATATCAAAAAAATTCAGGCAGATTCGGAAAATGTTATTGTTGAAGTGTTTAATACTATGAAACATATAGGAATAATGTTTTCAAAAATAAATCCAAATATTTTTTATGATCTGCAGAAATACCATCCGAATGCCTGGATACAATTTAAGGTGTTTAAGCAGGAATGCATGGCTCAAATGGTAGAGAATTCTATTGAACGGGGTGTGAAAGAAGGATTGGTGCGCTCCGATCTCAATGCCAAAATATTAGCCCGACTTCGTATCGAAGAAGTTGAAATGGGACTTAATTCAGAAATTTTTCCTCCTGATAAATTTAAAATGTTAGAAGTGCAAATAGTAATGATCGACCATTTTTTACATGGAATATGCACATTAAAAGGTCATAAATTGATAAATAAATACAAACAAGTTAGCGAAGACGAATAAGAAAAAGTATGAAAAAATTAATTCTATTAGTAGGAACAGGATTGTTCGCAATCAGCTCTTTTGGACAGACAAAAGACAGCGCATCCTTTTCATTCTCCCTGCAACAGGCGATTGATTTTGCTTTGCAGAATCAAAAGGATGTGAAAAATGCGATGATCGATGAACAAATCGCGCAGAAAAAAGTAAATGAAATTACCGGTTTAGGTTTGCCGCAAATAAATTCCAGTTTTGATCTTCGAGAGTTTATCGAAATTCCCACTTCGCTGATTCCTGCAGAAATATTCGGAGGACCTCCAGGATCTTTTGCTGCTGTGAAATTTGGAACTAAATACAATGCAACAGCAGGTTTGGATGCTTCCCAATTGCTTTTTAGCGGTGATTATTTTTTAGGTCTCAAAGCTTCAAAAGTTTTTGTAGAAATTTCTTCCAAATCGACACAAAGAACAAAAATTGAAGCTTCTGCAACTGTAGCAAAAGCATATTTCACTGTTCTGGTAAATGAAGAAAGAATAAAATTAATTGACGCAACAATTGAAAGGGTCAAGCAAACACTCGCTAACACAAAGTCTTTGCTGGATAATGGTTTTGTTGAAAAAATTGATTTTGACAGATTAACTGTTACTTATAATAATCTGTTGGTTGAACAAGAAAAATATCAGCGATTGCTAAAATTGGGAACTTACCTTTTGAAGTACCAAATGGGAATGGACATTAATGCAAATCTTTCCTTAACGGATAAATTGGAGGATGTAAAATTTGATGTTTCAGGCAGTTCTTCTGCTCAAAAATTTGATTATGAAAAACGTGTGGAATTTGGTTTGTTTCAGTCACAATTTAAGCTGGCGAAATTGGATTTAAAACGCCAACGTCTTTCTTATTTGCCAACAGCATTTGCATATGGAAGTTTGAGTGGTGCTGCACAACGAAATGAATTCGATATTTTTGATACTGATAAAAAATGGTTCCCTACTAGCGTTGTAGGTGCAAAGGTTACAATGCCTATTTTTACCGGATTGCAGCGCCATGCAAGAAATCAACAAGCAAAATTATCTTTACTAAAGGCAGAGAATAACATTGATTTTATTAAAAATTCGATCGATCTTGAAGTTGCTTCAGCTTCTACAATTTTACAAAACGCTTCCTCTTCTTTAGAAAATCAAAAGAAAAATATCACGATTGCAGAAGATGTTGTTCGTGTTTCAAAATTGAAATATGAACAAGGTGTCGGTTCAAATATCGAAATGATCACAGCCGAAACAAGTTTAAAAGAAGCGCAAACAAATTATTTCAATGCATTGTTCGATGCCTTGGTAGCCAAGATAGATTTTGATAAGGCCAACGGAAATTTAAAATAAGAAATAAGTAATTCAATAATACAATCCTATGAAAAAAGTAATATTAATATCAACTCTTGCAATTTCAATTTTAGCGTGTAATTCAAGTGATAATAAAAAGGAAGAACTTGAAAAATTAAAAAAACAGGAGCTTGAATTAAAAGCAAAGATTGCAACACTGGAAGCTTCTATGAATGAAGGGAAAGATACAATTCCGAGTGGTATCGCAATTTCTGTTCAATCCTTAAAAGCCGAAATATTTAAAAATTATATTGACATCCAAGGCCGTATCGATGCCGATGAAAATGTGAATGTGAGTTCGGAAATTCCTGGAACAGTTGTTAAGATAAATGTAGTTGTTGGTGATGAAGTTGCCAAAGGGCAAGTTCTTGCTGAAACAGATGCCCGGGCGATTAATCAGAGCATTGCCGATCTTCAAGTGAATTCCGACCTGGTAAATCAGATCTATGAGAAACAAAAGAATTTGTGGGATCAGAAAATTGGAACAGAAGTACAATTCTTACAAGCAAAAACAAACAAAGAAAGCATGGAGAAGAAAACGGCTGCTTTGCAACAACAGTTGTTAATGACAAAGATTGTTTCTCCAATCAACGGAACGATTGATGCTGTTGACACAAAAGTTGGAATGCTTGCAGCTCCAGGAATGCCGTCAATAAGAATAATTAATTTTTCAAATTTGAAAGTAAAGGCGGATGTGGCAGAAAGCTACGCATCAAAAATTAAAAAGGGCAGTGAAGTGATCGTTCGTTTTCCTGATATGCAGGATTCTATTCTTGCAAAAGTAAATTATGTTGCAAGGGCAATTAATCCTAGTACCCGCTCCTTTACAGTGGAGGTTTTACTCGACAACCAAAAAGAGTATCACCCGAATATGGTGGCAAGATTGAATATCAATGATTACCAATCATCCGGACCAATAATAGTTATTCCTGTGAAAACAATTTTGAAAGATGAAACAAATGCTTCATTCGTTTATGTTGCAGACGGAAAAAAAGCAAAAAAGCAAGTGGTAACTTTAGGTAAAGAATACAATGGGAATGTGGAAGTATTATCCGGTCTTAAAGAAGGTGATATGCTTGTTACTGCAGGTTATGATGTGGTGAATGAAGGTGATGAAATCGTTTATAAGAAATAGTTGATTCTTTCACATTGACTATAAATGATGTTTTGGAATTTAATAATTAATGAAATTAAAATCTCTTTGCGCAATTGTGCCTAAGTGATAAAAAATAAGAATATGAGCTTCAAAGAATTTAAACCATCGAGTTGGGCAATTGATAATAAAATAAGTATTTATGTGCTTACGATTATTATCGTGATCTTAGGATTGAATTCCTATAATAGTTTACCGAAAGAAAGTTTTCCGGATATTATTATTCCTACAATTTACATCAATACAGTTTATCAAGGAAACTCTCCGACCAATATTGAGAACATTGTTACCAAACCGCTTGAGAAGCAGCTGAAGGGAATTGCCGGTATCAAGAAATTGAATTCTTCCTCTATACAAGATGTGTCGATCATTACCGTTGAGTTTAGTACGGATGTGAATATCGCAGATGCAAAACAAAAGGTAAAAGATGCTGTGGATAAAGCAGCGAAGGATCTTCCTAAAGATCTTACTGCACAACCAAATGTGATGGAAATAAGTCTTTCCGATATTCCGATCATGTATGTGAATATTGCAGGTGACATGGATCTGAATAAATTAAAACATTATTCTGATGCCTTGAAAGATCGTATCGAATCCATGAAGGAGATAACCAAAGTGTTGATGGTTGGAGATCTTGAGCGGGAGATACAGGTCAATGTGGATATGTATAAATTGCAAGCGGCAAATTTGTCGCTCGGAGATATTGGTCGTGCTTTGAAATCGGAGAATATGAATATTTCAGGAGGTCTTGTTCCTATTGACGGCATGAAACGGAATCTTACCATCAAGGCGGAATTTAAAACTGTTGAAGAAATAAAAAATTTGGTTATAAATTCTCAGTCGGGTGCAAAACTTTATTTAAAGGATTTTGCCGAAGTGGTGGACGGAAATAAGGAACAGGAAAGCTATGCACGTTTAGGTGGAGTAAATGTCATCACACTTAATATTGTGAAGCGCTCGGGTGAAAATTTAATTGAAGCGTCTGATAAAATAAATGCATTAATTAAAGAAATGCAGGAAAAGAATTTTCCGAAAGATCTTAAAATTACTGTGACCGGCGATCAGAGTGAAAAAACACGGAGCACCTTACATGATCTTATCAATACCATCATTATCGGTTTTGTGCTCGTTACATTTATCCTGATGTTTTTTATGGGTGTTACCAATGCTTTGTTTGTTGCAGCATCTGTGCCTCTTTCCATGTTCATCGCATTTATGTTCATGCCGATCCTGGGTGGTTTCTTTGGATTTAGCTATACCATGAATATGATCGTGCTGTTTGCTTTTTTACTCGCCTTGGGTATTGTAGTGGATGATGCTATCGTTGTGAT
>CANJPX010000047.1 GCA_947476185.1 Bacteroidota bacterium | reverse complement strand
TCAAAAACTAAAAATCATTGTACTAAAACAGTATGATTAAACTAAAAATGGTGGGGGCTCTTTCGTCCGATCTTGAGGGGGCTCTTTGCTCCGGTCAAGTGGGGGCTGTTTCAAGCGATCTTGAGGGGGCTGTTTGGCTGAAATTTCCATCATTTTATTGTATTGTATATTGGAATATGCTCTAAAACGCTTTAAAGAGTGGATTTTTTGAAAAACGACCCCCGTCACGTCCCCCGATACAAAAACAAAGCCCCGTAAACGTAATGTTTACGGGGCTTTTGTTGTTATTTTGAGCGGTCTGGACGGGACTCGAACCCGCGACCTCCTGCGTGACAGGCAGGCATTCTAACCAGCTGAACTACCAAACCTCAAAATAGTACAATTCTGAACGATATTCCTCAGAATTGGACTGCAAAAATAGCTGAATTTTTGATTCAACCAAACAATAATCTAAAAAAATGGCAAATTTCCTTCCTTCTATGCTATCATTATAGCTGCTAACAACATCATTCCTTTGCTTAGTGCCTTGTTTGTCAATGCTTTTGGAGATTTTTAAAAACATCAAAAATAGGATTGGAAAAATAGTATTAACGTGAAATGAATTCAAATTGCCTTCCTATTCCCTCAAAAGAGATCTCAACGCTACAGATTTTACAAATGGAAATAATGATGTACTTTTGTATCAAATAAGAACTAAAATGGGGATCTCACTTTTTTTTATCGGAATTGTTTTGGGTGGTATCGCCACAATTGTAACTGTCGTTTTTACAATTATCTCTTTGGCTTCCGGCAAAAATAAAAATGTAGCAGCATGGGCTGTTGGCTTTGTATTTTCTATCTCAGTGCTTATTTTTTCTGTTTATAATATTGTTGTCCGCATTGGCCAAAAAGTGAATTCGGGTGTGGAGTGGTTAGAAAAGCAAAAAAATACCGGGCTCACCGCTAATGGTGACAGTGATAATTCGGCTTTCTATCAGCAAGAGCGTCAGTATTTTCTTGATACACTTCTGAAATATACCAACGAAAAACTGAAAGATAAACTTCCGAAGGATTATTATGCCAATAATAATGCAGAACGGATGGCTGATTCAAATCTGGTGCTTCCCTTTGTTTATCCTCTTTCTATCCGTTATAACCAGGGGGATTATTTGGGTGAGATCATCAGTGATGTAAATGATACAGTTTATCTGAGTAATATTTCACAGATGGCATTTGACGAAAATTTTGTTATCGCAAAAGTGGACAATACCAGTGATATGAAATTATTAAAGTCGGGGAGAGGAGAAACGGAATATGTGCTGTTTGACTTGCGTACCCGCGAATTCCTCGCTTTTGTAAGTGAGCCACAGTTGTTGGATAAGTCGGCAAAGATCGGTTATATAGGAAGTTCGGAAATGAGTTTTTTGTCTGAACTATACCGTGGTTGGATCGATGCTCCTGAGCCTGGGCTATAGATCTTTTCTATTCTTCCTGAAATTCTTTCCTCACAAATAATAAATTAACGCGTCATTGCGAGGAACGAAGCAATCTATAAACAATGCTTTTACGCTGAGATTGCTTCGTTCCTCGCAATGACGTCATCAAAGAATCTGCGGCATTATTTCTTGTCTTAAATAGTGCTGCGGGGTTATTTATTCATATTCTGCAATGGCAATCAATAACTTTTCCAGTTTCAATTTCATTTCGGTAGGACTGCATTCATAGT
Source organism: Bacteroidota bacterium (assembly GCA_947476185.1). Taxonomy (GTDB): domain Bacteria; phylum Bacteroidota; class Bacteroidia; order 2-12-FULL-35-15; family 2-12-FULL-35-15; genus 2-12-FULL-35-15. Next base: position 25,454 of record CANJPX010000047.1, on the reverse strand, counting down.
TATTTGCCAAAACCGAAAAACAAAGCAATTCTCCTTTTCTGGTTTTTACGTATCCTGTATATCCCCTTGCTCTCGTTATATAACCGCTCTTTGCACGTAAATTGTTTTCTGCAAAGGTGCCGTCACATAATCCTCCTAAGGAACCTGATTTGCCGGCAATGGGCAATGAATTGTAAAAAGAGTTAAAGTTTTTATCCTTGGAGATCATTCTCAAAATTTGTGTTTCTGTTTTTGTAGTGATCACATTGGCACGGGCGAGTCCGCAACCATCATTCATAAAAAATCCGCTCACGTCAATACCTTTGTTTTTCCAGAAAGTTGTCAATAGCTCTGTTCCTGCAGCTTCTGAGCCGAATCCTGTTTTTGTATAACAGATATATTTTAACAAATGTTCGGCATACAGATTTAGACTTTTTAAATTGGTCCAATAAACAATTTTTTCTAAAGTCGGAGAATAGTTTGTAAAAAGTGTTTTTTTATTTGTAAGGGCATATTCGTTGTGTTCCTTTAGCGCCCTTACTGTTGTAGCTTTTTCAGAAACGGTAATCCCGCAATTTATCAAAGCTGTTTCAAAAGATTGTGCGCAAAACAATGCAGGGTCGGGGATGGAGCCATCTACTTCATAACTGGATCTGTTCGCGGGAACGGTTCCATTTGCAATACGATAGTCGGAGTAAGAAGAACCATAAATAAAAGCATTGTCATCACTGCCACCGGCTTTTATATTATTGATGATCTGAAGTCCTGGAATTTCAGGTTTGATCTTATTTATTGTTGTGGAAGTTCCTGTGGCACCTGATCTTAAGTCGATGGTGTATTTATTATCGAGGTAGGTCAATCCGCTTGCTCCTGCACCAAAATAATTTCCCATATCTCCCCAAATCCATTGTGCAGGGGTCATGTTATCTTCAAAGATGCTTGCATCAGCAATAACAGCACCTTCGATCTTTTTTATTCCTTTTGCTTTTAACAATGCCGCCCATTTTTCTACAACACTGCTGCTGTCTTTCTTCTCTTTAAAATATTCGGAACCTAAACTCGGATCGCCACCGCCAAGGATATAGATATCACCTTTTAAAATACCTGCTAGAGTATCCAAAGTGCCGTCGTACTGTATCTTTGTCTCGAATTTAAAATCGCTGCCAAGGATGGAGAGTGCTGCAGCGGTGGTGACTATCTTTAAGGTACTTGCAGGAACAACGCTAACATTGCTATTGTATTCGGCTATTGCAGAATCTTTTTTTGTGTTCATCACACAAATGCTCCAGGTGGCATGTTGTAGAGCTTTGTCCTTTTTCAGATCTTCTATTTCTTTTATCAACTTGGATCTTTGTGCAAAACAAAAAACACTGTGCGCTACAATAAAAATAAGAAGGGTGATCCGTTTTATCATCTATGACAAAAATTATTTTTTGAATTTTGAATTTCCACCGCCAAATAGATTATCGATCTTTCTTGCAAGTTTTTCATCCTTATCGGTAACGGAATTTCCCTGGTCATGTGTGGTAAGTGAGATAGAAACAATGTTGTATTGGTTGGTCCAGGTGGGATGATGATCCATCTTCTCTGCTTCAAATGCAACTTTGGTCATGAAGGCGAATGCGTCAACAAAATTTTTGAACTCAAAGGTGCGTGTGAGTGTGTTATTTTCTTCTTTCCACATGATTAATTTCTTTAGTATTATTTATATTTAAAAAGGAGCTGCTTATTCGGTAATGGTAATTACGGACATGGTTAATCTGCTGATGCAAACCATCTTTCCTTCTTCATTTTTTATTTCGATACTCCATACATGTGTTTTTTTACCAATGTGAATAGGTTTCGCTTCGGCATACACAAATCCGTTTGCAACAGGGCGAAGGTGATTCGCATTGATATCTAATCCCACACAGGCAAATTCTCTGTTGTCAACAATTAAGTTGGAAGCAACACTGCCCAGAGTTTCTGCAAAAGCAACAGAAGCACCGCCATGTAATTTTCTCATCGACTGGATGGTGCGATGATCGACAGGCATTTTCCCTTTTATAGTATTGGAAGTTATTTCCGTAATCTCGATCCCGATCGCTTCAGCCATATTGCCCTTTAACATCCATTGGATATCACCAACAGTATAAGGCTTAAACCATATGCTCATAAAACTAATTTTTTTATAAAGTTAACAAGAATTTATTTATGGAATCCTTAAATCTTTAGCATCTGAGAAATGAAATATTTTTAAGTTCTACCCGTTCTACACTAAAAAAAATCTACAAATGAAAAAAACTATCTTCTTAATTTCGTGTTCGGTCCTGATGCTTGCTTCTTGCGGTGGACGATCTTCTTCAGTTGATTTTAAAACAAATAAAGATGAGGAAGCGCCGGCAGATAAAATGGCTGCGATGCCTGAATTAAAAGAAACAGTAAAATTCAGTCCTCCTGCGGTTAGTGATGAAAGCAGTGCTGATCTTGCAGGTGGAAATAGTGGTACAACAGAATCAAGTACTGTCGGCTTAACGGCTGCAGCCGGAGTTCCTATACCTGTAAAGATCGCGGAAAAGATCAAGAAAACGGCTGATCTAGATATTTCTGTTGATGATTATAAAGTGGCCCGTGCTGCTATCGAAAAGGTCGTGAAGTCGGGTAATGCTTATATCGGTGGAGAGAACGAACAAAACTCGACTTACAGTATTACAAATTCAATGGTCATTCGTGTTTCGAATAAAGATTTCGATCGTATGGTCTCTAATTTAGCAGCTGTTGCGAGTCATGTTAATTCTAAGAATATTTATATGGAAGATGTAACCGCTCAATTTGTTGATATTACTGCCCGTTTAAAAACAAAAAAAGAAGTAGAGAAACGTTATTTGGATCTGCTGCAAAAGGCAATGAAGGTATCGGATATATTGGAAGTGGAAGGGCAATTACGAGTTATCCGTGAGGAGATAGAAGCAAAAGAAGGAGAGTTAAAATATTTGAATGATCAGGTAGATTACAGCACGATCAATTTAAATTTTCATCAGAATTTCGAATTTACTCCGCAAGATGAACCCGGTTTTGTAGGACGTATCGGTCATGCTTTTGGAAATGGCTGGAAAGGATTTTTAACCTTGATTATCGGATGCGTGTATGTTTGGCCGCTGTGGCTGATATTAGGGTTGATAGCGTATATTTTGGTACGGTTCATCAAAAAGAAATTGAAGAAATAGATAGTGCGTTTTGCAAAAGGATCCTTAGAAAACTTGCCCCCTTAACAAAGGGTGCACGTGGGATTAATTGTAATTGAAGTAAAAAGCTAGTGAGAAAACTTCCCCCTTAACAAAGGAGGCAAGGGGGGGGGGGCATGCTACAATAATAAGATCTAATTCATTTTTAAATTAACCTTTCGAACTTTCATACTCATTCTTCGCATTATCAAATTCCTTGATGAGCTGTTCTCTTTCTGTGATCAGATTGGAAACGAGCAGACTTTTTCTGAAAAACACCATCGTTAATAACCACTTTGCTCTAATTTCTTTTACCATCAATGCATACCAAAAAGCAAAAAGGCCACTTATTGGCAAGGATAAAGCATAAAGTAAAGTGAGCCATTGTATATGTGTGAACTTCCACGCTGCAACGATCTGTGCAATATAAAATATCAAAAAGCTGAACATACCACCTACCATATAGATTCCGCCAACATTTTCGAGGCGTTCATCTTTTGAACGTACGATCCAGCCAGGTAATTTAAATGCAATGTAGTTGTTGATCAATCCGTATAAGTAAAAGGGGAAACCAAAAAACATTTTTAAAAACGAGCGTAAGTTCTCTCCTAAAAAAGAAGTGGTCTTTTGGTTTTTAGCAATATCTGTATCTGTTAAACCCAGATCGGTAATGTTTTTCAAGTAGTCTTTTAATCGCAAATCAATGTTTTCAGCTCTCTTTGGTTGAAGAATTTTAAAATAGTTTACTGTTTCGATAATGTTTTTTGTGATCAAAAATTCTCTGGCTTTGTCATCCATTATTCCATTTTCATCCACCAATTTTTGTTTGTACAATAGTTCAATATTTTCAACTAGTTTGTCGGTATTGTCATCTTCAATAGCGATGCATATTTTTTCTAACCTTTTTCGAATTTCTTCAGTTAGAATTTCAACACCTTTATGATTGTTGTTCTGATAGTGTTCTTTGTAGTCAGAAACTAAAATCGGTTGGTCTACATTTAAAAACAGATCGCGGTTGAATGTATGCGGGTCGACGTAATTCAATCCGATGTTTACAATTTGAACTCCCAATTTAAAATCGTTACGAGCTTCTGCGCCAAGCGCAATGCGGGCAGCACCTGTTTTTATTGGACGCAATTTTCGTTCAGTGATACTGAGTCCTTCTGGAAACATTAATATAACACCATCTTTTTCTAGGTGTTCAAAGCATTTTCTAAATGTATCCTCATTGTTTGACATTAAAGTAGGATCATCTGCTTTTCTGTAAAGTGGAATAATGTGGAATTTGGGTAAGATCCATTTTGCAAATGACGTTTTGAAAATGGCTGCCTTTGCAAGAAAATATACCGGACGTTTTACAATTACAGCAATTACAATAGGATCCATAAAAGTACTGGGATGATTCGCTAATATTAGTAACGGACCTTTTGTTGGAATTAATTCCTGGTTTCTATAAGAAATAGACCGAAAAAAAACTTTTACAGTAATTTTTATAAGAGGTTTTATAATAGAATAGAGCATATTTTATTATTATTTGACTGCAAGTTAATGAAAAAACAATCGAAAATATATGTGTCATGTTTCTTCTTAGCGCTTTTGTATTAGATATTGTAATGGTATTAATATCAAATAATTAAGGATATTTATTTTAATTTAAAGTTTGCTAATTTCCCATGTCTCGAACCTTAAAAAAATAATAACTATTTTCGTAGTATGCTTTCTCAACGACAATTGTTTTTAGATCATCTGGCGCAAACAAGCGAAACTCCTTTGGCCTTGGAAATTGAAAAGGCAGAGGGCGTTTATTTATTTGATACCTCCGGCAAACGTTACCTTGATCTTATCTCCGGTATTTCTGTCAGTAATATCGGACACCGCCATCCGAAAGTTGTGAAGGCAATTAAGGATCAGGTTGATAAATACATGCACCTGATGGTATACGGTGAGTATATTCAGAGCCCGCAAGTAAAATTAGCAAAGCATTTAGCGGACAATCTCCCGAAGAATTTAAGTTCTGTTTATTTTGTGAATTCGGGTAGCGAAGCCATCGAAGGAGCAATGAAACTTGCGAAGCGATTTTCTGGAAGAACAGAGATCATCTCGTTCAGGAATGGCTATCACGGCAGTACACAGGGCAGTTTAAGTATCATGGGAAATGAGGAATTTAAAAATGCCTTTCGTCCTTTGATACCTGATACCAAACAAATAGAATTCAATTCTATTCAGGACCTTTCTCAAATAACAGAGAGAACGGCTTGTGTAATTGTTGAAACAATACAGGGTGAAGCCGGAGCTATTGTTCCTCAAAATGATTTTCTGAAAAAACTGAGTGCGCGATGTAAGTCAGTAGGAGCAATGCTTGTAGCTGATGAGATACAGTGCGGTTTTGGAAGAACAGGGAAATTATTCGCTTTTGAGCACTATGATTTTGTTCCCGATATTTTATGTCTGGCAAAGGGAATGGGCGGTGGCATGCCGATAGGCGCATTTATTTCATCTAAAGAAATTATGAATTCCCTAACCAATAATCCGATATTGGGACATATTACAACTTTTGGCGGACATCCGGTTTGCTGTGCCGCTGCAGATGCCACTTTAAGCGTGTTGCTGGAAGAGAAATTAATTGATGGGGTAGAAGCGAAAGGAATTTTATTCAGGACCTTATTAAAGCATCCTAAAATAGGATCTATAAATGGAAAAGGATTGTTGCTTGCAATTAAATTCGATAGTTATGAGCAAAACAAAACCATCATTGATACCTGTATCCAAAATGGAGTGATTGCCGATTGGTTCCTATTTAATTCAAACTCTTTGCGGATAGCTCCTCCGCTTACCATCACAGAAGAAGAAATACGATCTGCCTGTGCCATCATCCTTTCTGCCATCGAAGGATCGAATTAACATTGTTTTCCATTTCTGAGTATTTTTTTGCATTAACCTTGTTATATCTATTACAAATCTTTTAAAAAAATAATGTCATGAAATACTTAGTATTCACGAATCCATTAAAAAAGAAAAACGCCATGAGAAAAAAAGTAAGTTTTTTGATTGTCGGCATACAACTATAACTTCAACACATGTAGCAGCAACACCGGCAAAAACCTCTTCCGTAAATCTGTCAAAAATGAAAAGAGTTCCTTTGAAAACAACAAGAGCAGCAGCTGTTCCTGTTAAGGCAAAAAAATAGAATTGTTTGTATCTGATTAAAATTTTTCAAGGAGTCCTATGTGAATAACATGGGATTTTTTGATTTTAATAATTACCAATAGAAAGTAAAACAAGCGTGCAGGCTTCTAAAGGCTCTATATTATTTTTTTGGAGCAAATTTTCAAACTCCATATTTTCAGTGCCTGGATTAAAGATCACCCGCTTTGGTTTTAATCCGATTACGTAATCATACCATTCAGGTTGATTCTTCGGTCCGATATAAAGCGTAACTGTATCAACATCTTTTATTTCAGGTTTTCCTAAAAGAATTTTAAGGCCATTTATTTCTCCTTCTTTTATACCAACCGGAATAGTTTCATGTGCATGCATCTGCAAAGCAACAGTCGCTTTGTAAGCGTAACGCTCCGGGTTGGTTGAAGCACCGATCACAATCGTTTTTTTATTCATCTTAATCAGTTTCTAAGTAATCCAGGTCTTTCCCATAACTTTCTTCCAGGAAGAATACTGCTATCAGCGCTAATATAATTACAACGGCACCAACAATCATTGATGATTGAATAATTCCCATTCCTTCTGTCATATATTTCCACCACATTAACATAGGCACAGTTGCACCTCTTACAAAATTGGGAATGGTAGTGGTTGCCGTTGACCGGATATTTGTTCCGAACTGTTCCGATGCAACAGTGATGAATACTGCCCAATAGCCCTGAGCAAGTCCAAGTAAGAAAATAATAAAATAAAATAATTCGGGAGAATAACCGCTCGCAGAAAAATACCATGCACATAAAAAGGATAAAGAAATGATGGCGATCCACAGTGCTTTTTTTCTTGATTTTAATTTCTGACTGATGAATCCGGTTAATACACTTCCAAGTGCTGCACCTATATAATGGTACATAATGGATTTTCCGGGACTCACATCTGCCGTGATACCCAACGCTTCACCAAATTCTTTTGAAAAAGTAACGAGGATGCCGATTGTGAACCAAACAGGAATGCCAACAAATATGGACGAAATATATTTTATGAATTTTTTCTTGTTCTTTAACAGACTCAAAAAATCGCCACGTCTTGCTGTTGTTTCCTTTACTTTATCAAACATTCCTGATTCATGAATATAAACACGCAGACCAAGTAGCATTAATCCCAAGGCTCCACCAACCCAATATGCTTCTCTCCATCCCCATTCAGAAACTAAAAATGCCAATGCAGCACCGACAATCCCTATTCCTGAAACGATGCTGGTTCCCCATCCGCGGGTTTCTTTGGTCATTACTTCAGAAACAAGTGTGATACCGATACCTAATTCGCCGGCCAAACCAAAACCTGCAATGATCCTGAGAACAGCATATTGATCAAGTGTTTGAACGAATCCATTGGCAATATTGGCAAGCGAATACAATAAGATGGTTAGAAAAAGAGTGGACAGTCGTCCTTTTTTATCGCCTAACATTCCCCAAACAATTCCTCCCAATAGCATCCCTATCATTTGCATATTCAAAAGGTAAACTCCCGAATTCTTGATCTGGTCTGCAGCAACTCCGATCGCCTGCAGACTAGGAACTCTGACGATACTGAAAAGTATCAGATCATATATGTCGACAAAATAACCAAGTGCAGCTACAATAACCACAATGTTCAATGGATTAGTATGACCCTGTTTAAGCATATAATTGTTTTTTTGATAAAGATAGTAAAGTATACAAAATAAAAAAATCTTTGGATTGTTATTGGCATTTATCAATAATGATAGTTTGTAATTAAGGATCTGAATATCTGCGGAAGCAAAAGAAGCAGAAGAAATTATAATTTACTTGCTCGGCTAATTGGCTATAATATAAAATAACTTATACTTTTGTGCACCCAAGGAAAAATGTGATTCATTGGTTTATATAATTCAATCAATTAAAATTTATAGAAATGTCGATCAACCAGGAACTAAAAAATAGAAATCAAGAGCTGTGCGAATTATGTAATGAAGAAAATGCAACTATCGAATATACAGTCAGTCCGAAGAATGATGATTCAATAGGAAATCAAGTTGCGCTTTGCAATACGTGTTTTAATGCTTTAGATAGCAAAGAAGATAGTTTTCACTGGCGTTGTTTAGAAGGTAGTATCTGGAATCAGGAACCGAGTGTACAAGCATTGAGTTATAGAATACTTTATAATCTGAAGGAAGAGGCTTGGGCGAGTGATCTTATAAGTTCTGTGGATCTTGATGAGAATACGATCCAGTGGGCTTTAAGTGCATTTGAAAAGGCGGATGTTCACACGGATGCTTTTGGAAATCTCCTCGAAAATGGTGATAACGTTGTTCTTACACAAGCACTTAATGTGAAAGGTACCAATTTTACCGCTTCAAAAGGTACAGTGGTTAAAAAGATCAAATTAGTCGCCGATAATGCTGAACATATTGAAGGTAAGATCAACGATCAGACAATTGTGATCCTTTGTAAATTTGTGAAGAAAGGATAGGTTATTTTTAACTTAAAAGAAAGCCTTTAAATCGTATGATTTAAAGGCTTTCTTTTTGATCTGTCTTGACTAAAATATGCTATTATTCGCTTCGCTCATGATCCCAGTAGGGGGAGGCATAAACATAAATGTCCGGATGTTGCACATCCTATTCATTTTTAGTTTTCCTACTTATTCTCAAACTTCGTTTGGAAACGTCAGAATAAAGGGATTATTCGCTTCGCTCATGATCCCTGACGGAGGAGGCACAAACATAAATGTGCGGATGTTGCACATCCTATTCATTTTTAGTTTTCCTACTTATTCTCAAACTTCGTTTGGAAATGTCTGAATAAAGGGATTATTCGCTTCGCTCATGATCCCGGTCGGAGAGGCATAAACATAAATGTCCGGATGTTGCACATCCTATTCATTTTTAGTTTTCCTACTTATTCTCAAACTTCGTTTGGAAACGTCAGAAAACTAAAAATGTCCCGCCATAGCGGAACATTTATGTTTAGCGGAGAAATAGGGATTCGAACCCCAGGACCTGTTACAGTCAACAGTTTTCAAGACTGCCGCAATCGACCACTCTGCCATTTCTCCAGACGACAAAAATAGTATTTTTTTCTTTCTGTAAAATAAAAAGTGAAAAAATATATTTATTCATTAACTTTGCTCTACTTCCCCTTCACGTGTAAGTACACAAAAAACGTATGTTCATGAAAAAGTACCTTATTATCTTGTTTTTGTCTTTGGCAGCATTCACAAATAGCCTGATCGCATCCAATATTACAGCCTATTTAACGTATGCAACATTCAACACAATGGCTAAAGGACCCTATTTGGAAACCTACCTTTCCGTAATAGGTAATTCCATGGTTTTTGTGAAAAATGAAAATGGAAAGTTTCAGGGAGCAGTCGATATTTCTGTTGTTTTCAGCCAAAAGGGAGAAATAAAAAATGCTCAAAAATATTCCTTGAATAGTCCGGAAATAGCCGACACCTCTAAAGGAAGACCAAATTTTATTGACCAGCAGAGATATGTTTTAGCAAACGGAACCTATGATATGGAATTAACCATTGCTGATAAGAACAAACCTACCGATAAACCTTTTGTGACAACCTTCCCGGTTGCCATTAATTTTTCGGATTCATTAATAGGTATTTCTTCCATTCAATTACTCGAGTCGTATACCAAAGCGGTCGCTTCGGGGGTATTAACTAAGAGTGGTTATGATCTTATGCCTTACGTTTCGACCTATTTTCCTGAAAATATTGGCCGCATAAAATTTTACACTGAAATATATCATGCGAAAAAAATAGTGGGTGAAGGAGAAAAATTATTAATGAGTTATTACATTGAGTCATATGAAAATAAAACCCGATTGAACGATTATAGTGGTTTTAATAAGCAAGTAGCCAATGATGTAAACATCCTTCTATCAGAATTTAATATAGAGTCTTTGCCCACAGGGAATTATAATTTAGTAGTGGAAGTAAGGGATAAAGAGAATAAGATCCAGGCAAAGCAAACGTGCTTTATTCAACGCACAAATAAATTGGTAGCCTTGAATTTTGATGATATCAAGGCTTTAACCGTGAGTAATACTTTTGTAAGTTCCTACAAAAATATGGATTCTCTGAATTATTTTATTAAGTCCTTACGTCCTATTTCCAGTACTTCAGAAGTTCAATTTTCAGAAAACCAACTAGGTGGTAAGGATCTGGAATTGAAACAACAATATTTTTACAATTTTTGGAAATCAAGAAACGCTTTAAACCCTGAATTGGCTTGGTTGATGTATTATAAAGAGGTAATGAAAGTTAATAAAGAGTATGATTCATATGGATTTAAAGGGTTTGATACGGATAGAGGACGGGTTTATTTGCAATATGGAGCACCTGACCAAAAGTCGAAGTATGATACAGAACCTAGCGCTTTGCCTTATGAAATATGGGAATATTATTCATTGGTTGACAAAACATTAGAGGTCTCCAATCCTGATAACCGCCAATCGAATAAAAAGTTTGTATTCTATAATCCTGATCTGGTGACCAATAAATTTATTCTGATCCATTCAGAGGCTCGTGGCGAGATAAATAATGCCCGTTGGAAGTTACTGATCTATAAGAGAGACACACAATCCACAAACCTCGACAATGAAAGTGCTCCAAGCCATTTCGGTGGTAATGCAGATGATAATTTTAAAAATCCACATTAATAGTCTCCAATTAATTTATGAAGGTTGCTGTAGTAATTTTAAATTGGAATGGTAAAAAATTTCTTGAAAAATTTTTACCATCTGTTTTTGCCTGTAATTCTCCATATTCCGAGATCATTGTTGCTGACAATGCCTCAGCAGATGATTCAGTTTCTTTTCTGAAAAACAATTATCCTCATGTGCGTATCATTCAGAATGGTCAAAATGGCGGCTTTGCGAAAGGATATAACGATGCTTTGGAGCTGGTGGATGCGAAATATTATGTGTTGTTAAATTCTGACGTGGAGGTTACACCGGGATGGATAGATGCTGTTATCAATTTGATGGATACAGATAAGTCCATCGCTGCATGCCAGCCTAAAATAAAGGCTTACGATAATAAGAAAATGTTTGAATATGCCGGTGCTGCCGGTGGATTCATTGATAAATATGGCTATCCTTTTTGCAGGGGCAGGATTCTGGATACCCTGGAAGAAGACAAAGGACAATACGATGAGGTGCGTGAAGTGTTTTGGGCAACAGGAGCTTGTTTATTTGTCAGAGCAGAATTGTATCATGGTGTGAATGGCTTTGATGAAGATTTTTTTGCACACATGGAGGAAATTGATCTCTGCTGGCGATTAAAGAACCTGGGCTACAAGGTTATGTATTGTCCGGATTCTACTGTTTATCATGTTGGTGGTGGTACATTAAATAAAACAAGTCCGAAAAAAACATTTTTGAATTTCAGGAATAATCTGATCTTGCTCTGTAAAAATCATCCTCCGCAGTATTTTTTCATGAAGTTATTTTGGAGGATGGTATTGGATGGAGTGGCAGGTTTCAAGTTTTTGATCTCGGGACAGTTTGCACATTTTTTCGCAGTGATCAAGGCGCACTTTAATTTTTACGGTTCGATCGGAACAACGCTGAGAAAAAGAAAAGCATTAAAAGCAAATATAGATACCTATACGACCACGGCTGTTTATCTGCACAGCATCGTTTCCGACTATTATGTCAGAGGTAAGATGACCTTTAAGGAAATTGATCTGAAAGACCGTTTTTTATAGAATTACAAAAAAACTTTCAACCGCCAACCGATAGGAGTCCATTCCAAAACCGGAGATAGAACCTTTACATTTTGCAGCGATTAAGGAGGAATGCCTGAAGTCTTCTCTTGCAAAAACATTGGAGATATGAACTTCAATAACCGGTGTTTTTATGGATGCTATTGCATCGCGCAAAGCCACTGAAGTATGCGTGTATCCACCTGCATTAATGATGATGCCATCATATAAAAATCCGATCTCATGTAATTTGTTTATCAACTCACCTTCCACATTACTTTGAAAATAGAATAATTCAACCGTTTTAAATTTGTTCTTCAGGTCGCTGAAATATTCTTCGAAAGTTTGATTTCCATAAACATTGGTTTCACGTGTGCCTAATAAATTCAGGTTGGGGCCGTTTATAATGATCAGTTTCATTTTTTTTGCTGGTTGTCGCGAGGTTTCACCCGCGATGGCGAGAACACCCCGCCATTAGTTTTTAATTGTTAATAGTTTATTCCGGCTGTAAAGATATATCAAAATTTGGATTTGTAATTTAGCATTGTGAATTGGACCATTTACATAAAAGGCTTTAAGTCATTTTTATCGCTCGAGAAATCCTTGTCAGTTAACTCTATCGATGCTTATTTGCATGATGTTGGAAAATTGGTACAGTTCTTAGAATATAAAAAATATGATGTTTCTCCAAAGGATATTGAATTAAAACATCTGCAGGGATTTCTGAAATGGGTGAATGAATTAGGGATGACAGCCACATCGCAGGCGCGACTGATTAGCGGTATCAAGGCTTTTTACAAGTATTTATTGCTGGAGAATGTATTGAATACCGATCCTACCGCCTTGTTGGAGGCTCCGAGATTAGCCCGCAAACTGCCCGATACATTGAGTCTTGATGATATCAATAAACTTATTGATGCGATAGATTTGAGCCGTGCAGGCGGACAAAGAAATAAAGCAATGCTGGAAACATTGTATAGCTGTGGTTTGCGGGTGAGTGAGTTGGTGAATTTAAAGATCTCCAATTTGTTCTTTAATGAAGATTACATTAAAGTAAGCGGAAAAGGGAATAAGGAAAGGCTTGTCCCTATTGGGAGTGTGGCCATAAAACAGATCGGGATCTACCGGGATGAGATAAGAAGTCATGTGAGCATAAAAAAAGACAATGAAGATTTTTTATTTCTGAATGGGCGTGGTACAAAACTTTCGAGGGTATATGTTTTTACAATGATTAAAGAACTGGCCTTGAAGATACAGTTGAAAAAGAAGATCAGTCCGCATACATTTCGCCATTCCTTTGCTACCCATTTGATAGAAGGTGGTGCGGATCTTAGGGCTGTGCAGGAAATGTTAGGACACGAATCGATAACTACTACGGAGATATATACGCACCTCGACAGAGATTATCTGAGAGACGCGATCATCCAGTTTCATCCACGTTCCTGATCAAGATAATTAATTCCCGACAGGAGGTCTGTCTTTATCCTTTAGTTTGTCGATCAACACTCTTTTGAATTGTTCTTCTGTCGCATAGAGTTTTGCAACTTTTTTAACAGGAAGCACAGCTTTGAATTTCACATTGTATTCTTTTTGCAGGTCAAGTTCCTTTTGTTGAAAAGCAAAATTATTTTCAATGAGCTGCTCCGTTTCTTTATCCGTCATGTCATCGAAATTCTTTTTTGCTTCTCGGTCTTCTTCTCTTCGTTTTTTGCGAATTTCCTGCAGCTTATCATTGAACTGATTGTAGACCGGCCAAAATTTCTGAGCTTCTTCTGGAGTGAGATCCAACTTGTTCGTGATAAAAGCGATCTTCATTGATTCTATATTTTCTTTCTTATCGCGCTGACGGTCACCTTTTTCTTTTGGCGGAGGTGGAGGGGGACCCATTGGCTGCGAACGCAAGAGTCCAGATAAAGAAACCAAAGTCAGTAATAAAATGAGTTTAATTGTTATTTTTTTCATCTGATGCGTTTTAAAATTCATTATTTAAATTCGTTTCGTCAATATTGTTGTCCAGCAAATAGTTCTCGATGCTATTATTGTCTGTTTGAAGGTCTTCGTTTTCAATAACTGCATCTGCAGTAAGTTGATCAATGATCTCCGTCTCATCGATATAATACAGATGATCCTCCAAGGATAGTTCTTCGATTTCTATGGTGTTTTTCACCTCAGCGTTCTTATTCATAAAATTAATGCCAAGCACTGCTATGAAAATGGTTACGACCATTGGAAAAACAAAACGTGGTTTTATTAGCAAGGTAAGCCATTCAAAGCGCAAGGGCCTGCTTTTTGTTTCCAATATCTTTTCCTGAACAATTGAAGGCAATTCATCAAAGTAATCCGAAGGAACGTCAAAAGGATTGTGTTTTGGGATATTCAAAAGAGCAGGTGCGAAGGACTTAATGTCTTCGATATCGATAATTCTGTTTTGTAATCGTGAAGTAAAGTCATCAAAATAATTATCCGACATACTTCGACTCCGCTCAGTATGACAAAAAGGATTTTTGGTGCTGAGCTTAGAGAGCTGAGGCGCCATTCCTTCCATATCAGGATCTTCATTTTGTATGTTGTGATCTTTATTCATTTGATTCCTTTGATTCAATTTTTAGTAAAAGGTTTAATCTTTAGTCAGATAAGCTTCAATTTTCTTTACCGCATGATGGTAGGATGCTTTTAATGCTCCTACAGATGTTTCCAGGATCTCGCTCATCTCTTCGTATTTCATTTCATCAAAATACTTCATGTTAAAAACGATGCGTTGTTTATCCGGTAAGGTTAATATAGCTTTTTGAAGCTTTGTCTGAATTTCGTCCCCATTATAATAACTGTCACTTTCGAGGTTGTTGGCAAGGAAGGCAGAAACGTCATCCAGTGGAATCCCTGCACGTTTTTTCTTTTGATTCAAGAAGTTGATCGATTCATTGGTTGCTATTCGGTACATCCAGGTATAAAGCTTTGCTTCTTCCTTAAAATTCGCAAGGCAGCCCCATACTTTAATAAAAACATTTTGGAGCACGTCATCAGTATCATTATGGTCGATAATGATCTTGCGGATGTGGTAATAGAGTCTTTTTTGGTATTGACGGACAAGCAGATTGAACGCATAGTTGCGTGTTTGTTCGTCACGGAATTGATCTAAGAGTTCTTTATCGGTAAATTCCATATATTCTGTTCGTCATTACGGATCTCAATTTTGAGAAACTACTGCTAATGCATATTTAGATTGCTTTGCCGTTATGACGCTTCTGAAATATGCATTAAGCTTTACGTGCGATCACTTTTTTTACAGCCTCAACGATATTGACAGGGTCTAAGCCATACTTTGTCATTAACTGATCAGGAGTACCACTTTCTCCAAAGCTATCATTTACAGCAACCATTTCAATCGGGGTTGGTAATTCACGTGCTAAGAGTTGAGCGATACTGTCACCTAATCCGCCATTCATCTGATGTTCTTCTGCGGTAACTACGCAACGTGTTTTTCTAACCGAGTTTAAGACAGCGGAATTATCCAATGGTTTAATGGTATGGATATTTATTATTTCTGCATTGATACCCATTGCAGCCAATTGCTCTCCGGCTTCAATAGCTTTCCAAACCAAATGACCAGTAGCAAAAATACTGACATCCGTTCCTTCATTCAGCATAACCGCTTTACCAATTTCGAATTTTTGATCTGCAGGAGTGAAGTTTGGAACTGTAGGGCGACCAAAACGCAAATAGACAGGTCCGTTAAAATCCGCAATAGCGATTGTTGCCGCTTTTGTTTGGTTATAATCGCAAGGATTAATTACGGTCATGCCCGGAAGCATTTTCATTAAACCTAGATCCTCTAGTATCTGGTGAGTTGCTCCATCTTCTCCGAGGGTTAATCCTGCATGGGAAGCACATATTTTTACATTTTTACCAGAGTAGGCAACAGACTGACGGATCTGATCATATACACGCCCTGTGGAGAAATTAGCAAAGGTTCCGGTAAAAGGAATCTTACCACCTATTGTTAAACCTGCAGCGATACCAATCATATTTGCTTCTGCTATACCTGTTTGAAAAAAACGTTCAGGGTGGTCTTTTGCAAAAGCATCCATTTTAAGAGAGCCGGTAAGGTCGGCACATAAAACAACCACATTCGGATTGCTTTTTCCTAGTTCGGATAATCCGGCTCCAAAGCCTGAGCGGGTATCTTTTTTTTCAGTATATGGGAATTTTTTCATTTAATTTATTGTATAGGTAATGGTTTTAAAATATTGATATTTAGGCTAATATAATTTTATTTGAGTTGACATTCCTGATTCGATCTTAAATCTTTTTTCAATTGTATAAATAGATTCTTTAGCCGTTTTTGGCCTGAATTCCACTCTATATTTTCCAGGTTGTAAGTTGATCGTTTCTTGCATCTGTGCCGAACTGAGATTGCATACCCATACCAGTTTATTATTTTCCTCCAGGAACAAACTACCCGGTCCTTCATTGGGCTTTGAAATGGTGACATTCCCCGATTGTGGTATTTCAATAAATGTGGTCTTACTTTGAGCAACATCTACCTTGTCTAATTTGATTCGCGGAAGGGTTAAAATTTCAAGATCGTATTTCCCGACAATGTATTTTTCAGTTGTGTTAAAGTCTTGAACATTAATTGTTTGCATGTCTCCACCTTTACGGATGATACAACTTGTGTTTGAACCACCAGCAGTCTTTAAATTGATATAACCCTGAGGTGCATCAACAGCAATAATATTATGTTTTCCCGGAACAAGTTCAATTCCTTTCTTTTCAACCGGAGGGATGGTATGTACCACCATTTTATAGGTGCCGATTGGGTCAATTACAATCGTGTCAGGAACACCTTTATTGTTTATTGTATGGACATAATCATAACGGATAGATCCTGTTTGTTCATCATAAAAGGTCATGTTAACATCCGTTTCTGTCGGTCTTCCGATCTGGTCGTTTAGGTTGACCTGAGCAGTTGTGTTGTTCAATGCTTGGGAGATAACAATATTCAAAATGTTCTTAAAGCTTGTTTCGCTGGAAGCATCATAAAATTTACCGATACAACCGAAGGAATTGATGTAACTCTGGTCGAGGCCGATACCGATGATGAAAGGTTTAAGAACAATTCCTTTTTTCTGGAGAGCCAGGGAAACGGCACAGGGATCACCATCGCACTCTTCAATACCATCCGTTATCAGAATGATGATGTTTCGAACATTTGGTGTAGAAGCGGATGGAAAGTCGCCACCGCATTGTTCCAATGTATAAGCGATGGGAGTGGTTCCTTTTGGTACTATTTGTTTGAGTTTGTTCTTAATGGCTGTGGTATTGTTCTTCCCAAAAGGGACTTCCAGCTTCGTATCTGTGCAACTGCGTTCCGGACGAAGTGGAACCTGATGTCCGTAACAACGGAAAGCCAGTTCTAAATTCGGATTATCAATTTTCTGGATACTATCTAAAAATTCGTTCAGCATTTTCTTTGCCATGTCCATCTTCATCCCGTTTTGCCATTGGCCGAACATACTGAATGAGGCATCAAATACAAATTCGATCCGGGTAAGCGGTTTTACTTGTTGAGCCGAAAGGGAGAAGCAAGAGGTAAGAATCAAGAAAAAAGACAGAATGAGTCCTGAAAATTTAGATTTCACAAATTGAAAATGATTTTTATTTTTCATGGTTACAAGTCTTGAGTCTTGGATCTATTATCTTGATTCTAATAATCTCCAAGAGTTTCAGTATTCTGATTCAAAGCCTGTGCCAATTGCTCGTCATTAGGTGCAACACCATGCCATTTGTGGCTTCCCATCATAAAGTCGACGCCGTTGCCCATTTCGGTCTTCATTAATATCATTACAGGTTTACCTTTTCCTGTATGTTCTTTTGCTTTTTTCAGTGTGGACACAACGGAAGCGATATCATTTCCTTTCTCAAGGTCGAGTACATCCCAGCCAAAAGCTTCGAACTTAGCACGTAAACTTCCCATCGGAAGCACTTGATCTGTTGAGCCATCGATCTGTTGTCCGTTCATATCAACCGTGGAAATAATATTATCTACTTTTTTCGCAGCGGCATACATTGCAGCTTCCCAAATTTGCCCTTCTTGTAATTCACCATCACCATGAAGTGAATAAACAATGGAATTATCTTTATTGAGTTTCTTGGCCAATGCTGCACCTATCGCTACCGACATGCCTTGTCCGAGTGAGCCGGAAGCAATGCGAACACCTTCCAAATGTTCATGTGTTGTCGGGTGTCCCTGTAAACGTGTATTCAGCTTGCGGAAGGTAGAAAGTTCCTTTACTGGGAAATATCCGGAATGTGCTAAAACGCTATAAAATACGGGGGAAATATGTCCATTTGACAAGAAGAACAGATCTTCGCCAATGCCATCCATTTTAAATTTTGAAGAATCGTGTTTCATCGTTTCAAAATAAAGCGAAACGAGGTATTCGACACAGCCGAGAGATCCACCAGGATGTCCGGAATTTACTGCATGAACCATCCGAACAATATCTCGGCGAACCTGAGTGACAATTTTTTCTAATTCTGCTGTTGAAGCCATAAATATGTTGATTAAAAGGTGTTTTTTTACATTAAGCGTTCAAAAGTACCAATTTTTACAAGCCTTATAGGTATTGTTGAAAAATTGCTTTATTGTTGAAAACTCTAGGAAATAAAGCAAAATAAGGGTTTTAAAAATTTTTCGATATGGTTATATTTGCAGGCTAAATTCAATTTTGCAAGTGGGCAGTTTACAATTGCTTGTTGCTAAATTGATCAATTATTTAATTAAAAAAAATATGGCATTACAGTGTGGAATAGTGGGATTACCAAATGTTGGAAAATCAACTTTATTTAATTGTTTATCAAACGCAAAAGCGCAAGCGGCGAATTATCCGTTTTGTACCATCGAACCGAATGTGGGTGTGATTACTGTGCCGGATGAACGTTTATCCGTTTTGGAAAAGATCGTTAACCCTGAAAGAGTTGTTCCTACAGTAGTTGAGATCGTTGACATTGCAGGGTTAGTAAAAGGAGCCAGTAAAGGAGAAGGTTTAGGGAATAAGTTCCTTGCCAATATCCGTGAAACGAATGCGATCATTCACGTATTGCGTTGTTTTGATGATGAGAACGTAGTTCACGTGGATGGCTCGGTAAATCCTGTCCGGGATAAAGAGATCATCGATACTGAATTACAATTGAAAGATCTTGAATCCATAGAGTCGAAACTTAAGAAGGTAGAAAAGCAGGCAAAAACGGGGAATGATAAAGACGCGAAAAAGGCGTTTGATGTTTTATCGGGATTGAAAGAATTGCTGGAGCAAGGGAAATCGGCTCGTTCTGCAAACCTTTCCGAAAGTGATATGGCATTTGTTGCCGATTGTTGTTTGCTTACCATTAAGCCGGTTCTTTATGTGTGTAATGTAGATGAGGCATCTGTGAAAACAGGGAATAAATATGTTGATCAGGTAAAAGAGGCTGTTAAAGCTGAAAATGCGGAGGTGTTGATCATAACAGCTGCGATGGAAGCAGAGATCGCGGGGTTGGATACTTACGAAGAGCGCCAAATGTTTTTGGGAGAGATGGGACTTACGGAGCCGGGAGTTAATTTCTTGATAAAAGCAGCTTATCGTATCTTGAATTTACAAACCTACTTTACTGCAGGAGTGAAAGAGGTTCGTGCCTGGACCATCGTAAAAGGAATGACAGCGCCACAAGCAGCAGGCGTGATCCATACTGATTTTGAAAAAGGATTTATCAGAGCTGAGGTGATCAAGTTTAATGATTTTGTTACATTAGGCTCGGAAGCTGCTTGTAAAGAAGCAGGAAAAATGGGCGTTGAAGGGAAAGAATATGTGGTGAACGATGGTGATCTGATGCATTTCAGATTTAATGTATAAAAAGGTACCATGTATCAGGAATTATGTATCAGGACAAAATCCTGATTCTTGCAATTTGATACTTAATGCAAAAAAGAGATGGCTAAAGAAGTAAAATATACAGAAGATAGTATCCGTACGCTGGAGTGGAACGAGCACATCCGTTTACGTCCTGGTATGTATATCGGGAAGTTGGGCGATGGTTCATCACCGGATGATGGAATTTATATTCTGTTGAAAGAAACATTGGATAACTGTATCGATGAGTTTGTTATGGGAAATGGTAAAACCATTGAAGTAACGATAAAAGATAAAACAGTTAAGGTACGTGATTATGGCCGAGGGATTCCTTTGGGAAAATTGGTAGATGTTGTTTCTAAAATAAATACCGGAGCAAAATATGATTCCGAGGCCTTTAAAAAATCTGTCGGACTAAATGGAGTTGGTACCAAGGCGGTTAATGCTTTATCTAGTTATTTTAATGTTCAGGCATTCCGTGAAGGGAAAACAAAATCAGCAGATTTTTGTATCGGTAATCTTACAAAAGAAACGAAGATCGTTGATTCGGACGCCAGAATGGGAACATTGGTTTCTTTTATTCCCGATGAAAAAATATTCGGAAACTATCATTTCATCAACGAGTATATTGAAAAGATGTTGTGGAACTATGCGTTCCTGAATACAGGATTGACCATTGTTTACAACGGACAGAAGTTTCATTCGGAGAATGGATTGCTTGATCTGTTAACACAAAATATCAACGGGCCGATCTTATATCCACCAATTCATTTGAGTGGTTTTGATATAGAAGTAGCCTTGACGCACAGCAATCAGCAATATGGTGAGGAGTATTATTCGTTTGTGAACGGACAACATACTACACAAGGTGGAACACATCAGGGAGCATTCAGGGAAGCGCTTGTAAAAACTATCCGTGATTTCTTCAAGAAAGATTTTGAAGCAGTGGATGTGCGCACCTCAATTATTGCTGCAATAAGCATTAAAGTGCAAGAGCCGATTTTTGAATCGCAAACAAAAACCAAATTAGGCTCCCAGGATATCGGTCCGAAAGGCCCATCTGTAAAAGCTTTTATTGGCGATTTTTTAAAGACCGAATTAAACAATTTCCTGCATAAAAATCCGGAAGTAGCACAAACGATTTTACAGAAGATTCAGTCGAGTGAGCGTGAACGCAAAGATCTTCAAGGGATCCAGAAGCTTGCGCGGGACCGTGCAAAAAAATCAAATCTGCATAACAAGAAATTGAGAGATTGCCGAGTGCATTTAACTTCTAATGATGAGCGTAAATTGGATACTACCTTATTTATTTGTGAGGGAGATTCGGCAAGTGGTTCCATCACAAAAACACGTGATGTGAATGTTCAGGCGGTTTTTAGTTTAAAAGGAAAACCATTGAATGCATTCGGCTTAACCAAGAAGATCGTGTATGAAAATGAAGAATTCAACTTATTGCAGGCAGCATTAAACATTGAAGACGGAATAGAAAATCTGCGTTATAATAATATCGTTGTCGCGACCGATGCCGATGTGGATGGGATGCACATACGATTATTGTTAATGACTTTCTTCCTTCAGTTTTTTCCTGATCTTGTAAAGAACGGACATGTTTATATTCTTCAGACACCATTGTTCCGAGTGAGGAATAAAAAGGAAACGATTTATTGTTATAGCGAGCAGGAGCGAAAAGATGCCATTTTAAAATTAGGAGCCAAGCCGGAGATCACCCGATTTAAGGGTTTGGGAGAAATCTCACCGGATGAATTTAAATTATTCATAGGGAAAGATATGCGTAAGGATCCGGTAATTATTGGTAAAGACAGGATAGTGGAGTTGTTGAGTTATTACATGGGGAAAAATACACAAGAGCGCCAGGATTTTATTATCGATAATTTGGTGGTAGAAAAAGATCTGGTTACCAACGAATAACAGTTATGCACTTCGACTGCGCTTAGTGTGACGCAATCGATTGGAATTTTGTTGTTGTCATGTTGAGCCTGTCGAAACATGTGGGTTGGCTTACGCAAGCTCTTCGGCTGCGCTCAGAGTAACGTGAGTTTTTGAATTAGCGTATTGATTTAATAATAAGTAGAATGTGAGTGGGTGGGGTGTGTAAAAATGATTACGAAGAGGAAATTAGATATTAGATTTTTTATTATAGTATGAGCGAAGAAAATACAAACGAAGAGTTAGCTGGTGGAGGTGATGAACTTCACAATATCACGCATGTTTCCGGCATGTACAAAAATTGGTTTTTGGATTACGCTTCGTATGTAATTCTTGAGCGTGCTGTTCCTTATGTTGAAGATGGATTGAAACCTGTTCAACGTAGAATATTGCATTCCATGAATGACCTTGATGACGGACGATATAATAAGGTAGCGAATATTATCGGGCATACCATGAAATACCATCCGCATGGCGATATGAGTATCGGTGATGCTTTGGTAGCCTTGGGGCAAAAAGATCTGTTGATCGATACACAAGGAAACTGGGGAAATATTTTGACAGGTGACAGAGCAGCAGCACCACGTTATATTGAAGCACGCTTATCTAAATTTGCTCAAGAAGTTGTATTCAATCCAAAAACAACTACCTGGCTTTTAAGTTATGACGGAAGAAATAAAGAACCAGAAACGTTACCTGTAAAATTCCCGTTATTACTAGCTCAAGGAGTTGAAGGTATTGCTGTTGGCTTGGCTTGTAAAATGTTGCCGCATAACTTTAATGAATTGTGTGATGCATCAGTTGCTGTGTTAAGAGGTAAAAAAACGGATATCCTTCCTGATTTTGCGACAGCTGGAATGGCTGATTTCTCAAATTATAATGATGGCCTACGAGGCGGAAAAGTAAGAGTAAGAGCAAAAGTATCCCAATTGGATAAAAAGACATTGGTAATCAGTGAAATTCCATTTGGAACAACAACAGGTTCTTTGATAGAAACCATTGTAGCGGCAAATGATAAAGGGAAGATCAAAATACGTAAAGTAGAAGATAACACTTCTGAGAATGTAGAGATCGTAATTCATCTTGTTCCGGGAATTTCTCCTGATAAAACAATTGATGCGCTATATGCTTTCACTGATTGTGAATTATCCATTTCCCCGAATGCTTGTATCATTGAAGATGATAAACCTCGATTTGTTGGAGTAAATGAAATGTTGAAGATCTCTACAGGAAAAACATTAGAATTGCTTCGAAGAGAGTTAGAGATTGAGAAGGCTGAGTTACAAGAATCATATATGTTTGCTTCCCTTGAAAAGATTTTTATCAAGGATGAGATGTATATAGATTTCAAAAATTATTCTGATAAAATAACGTTGTTTGAATATTTAGGCGGACGATTTGCGAAATATAAAAAGCAATTTATACGTGCGATCACGGATGAAGATTATGAGAAGTTGACACAAATACCGATGATTCGGATTACCCGTTTTGATTCTAAGAAAGCGGATGAGAAAATGAAAGCCTTGGATACCCGTATTCAGGAGATCGATCATCACCTGGCTAATCTTGTTGAGTATGCGATTGAGTATTTCAAAAATTTAAAAAAGAAATATGGTGTTGGCCGTGAACGGAAAACAGAAATAAAATCTTTCGAAAATATTGTTGCTACAAGTGTTGTTGTAGCGAATGAAAAATTATATGTCAATCGTGAAGAAGGATTTGCAGGGTATGGATTGAAGAAAGATGAATTAGTTGGAGAGTGTTCTGATATCGATGACATCATTGTTTTTTTGAGGGATGGCACAATGAAAGTTACGAAAGTCGCTGATAAAGCTTTTGTAGGAAAAGATCTGATTCACATCGCTGTTTTCAAGAAAAATGATGAGCGTACAGTGTACAATTTAATATATCGTGATGGGAAAAGTGGAAGCGTATTCATGAAACGTTTTCCTGTAACAGGTGTGACTCGAGATAAACAATACGATCTGACAAAAGGAACGAAAGAATCGCAAATATTATATTTTAGCGCAAATCCGAATGGCGAAGCAGAAGTTGTGGAAGTACAGTTAAAGCCGATGCCGGGTTTACGGAAAGTACAATGGGATCTGAATTTTGCTGAATTAGCTGTAAAAGGAAGAAATTCAATGGGGAATGTAGTGACAAAATATTCCATCAAAAAAATTGTATTGAAGGAAAAAGGTGTTTCTACATTAGGTGCAAGAGATATTTGGTTTGACGATACAGTTCAGCGGTTGAATACCGATAGGCGAGGAACATTCCTCGGCAGTTTTGGCCCGGAAGATAAAATCCTCACGATAACACAGAATGGAAATTATAAACTTTCCGGTTTTGATGTCTCGACTCATTTTGATGAGGATATGATCTTGATCGAGAAATTTAATTCTAAAAGACCTGTTTCAGTAATCTATTTGGACGGAGAAAGCAAGACGTATTTTGTAAAACGGTTTATGGTGGAGCCGACAGATAAAAAAGTATTATTCATTTCTGAATCGGAAGGTTCAAGAGTGGAGATCGTTTCTACAGAATCTTTGCCTGTTGTGGAAGTAAAATACAGCAAGGTGAAAGATAAAGAAGTGCCTTCTGAAAAGATCAAGCTTTCTGACTTTATTGAGGTGAAAGGCATGAAAGCGAAAGGAAATAAGTTGTCATACAGTAAAGTAAAAGAGATCAATTTATTGCCACCTGAAGAAGTGCATATTGAAGAAGATGTGTTGGATGAGTTTGAAGAAAGCGGCATGTCGCCTTTGGAAGCGATCAAAAAAGCACAAGAGCCTACGAAAGAAAAAAATATTATTTCCATTGATCAAATGATTAATGCGGAGATAAAATTACCATCACAAGAAAAAAAGAAGAAGAAAAAAGGAAAAGGGGACGGAAAAGATCTTAAGTTGGATTTTTAAGGAAAGGATGGGATTCGCAGCCCTTCCATTTTTCATGGAAGGGCAGAAAAAATTGAAAAATAGCACTTTTGAAATTTGGGATCGAGTTGTGATTTGCTTTCAATTTGTATCTTTGACTTATTGATATTCACTAATTTTCTCCCTTTATTTGTTAATCTATCAGTTGTGATTTGCTTTCAATTTCTATCTTTGACTTATTGATATTCACTCCACCTCTGCGAGCTCCAAACATATTTGCGGTTGTGATTTGCTTTCAATTTCTATCTTTGACTTATTGATATTCACTAAGTTGAATTATTAGTTAATCAAGTATGTGTTGTGATTTGCTTTCAATTTCTATCTTTGACTTATTGATATTCACTCTACCCCATACCGATTTGACATCAACAATGGTTGTGATTTGCTTTCAATTTCTATCTTTGACTTATTGATATTCACTAAATTATTCAATGTCAGCCAATAGAAATACGTTGTGATTTGCTTTCAATTTCTATCTTTGACTTATTGATATTCACTCCCTCATCAGTAGTTCCCTCTCTTAATCGAGTTGTGATTTGCTTTCAATTTCTATCTTTGACTTATTGATATTCACTAATTAATAATCCATTTCCAT
>CANJPX010000046.1 GCA_947476185.1 Bacteroidota bacterium | reverse complement strand
TGGTACAATGGCTGCTAAGATGAGCATAAAGGATGTTGCCCGTGTTATGGATCTTCCTTTGCAAGATTCAAATATGCTGGCAAAATTAGTTCCTGACAAACCGGGAATTGAATTGAAACGTGTGCTAAAAGCACCAATGACGGGTGAAGCAAGTTTGGAAACAAAAGAAGGATTGACAAAAGAAGATCTGGAAGATGTAAAGAAATTGCGTGCGATACTAGGCGGCAGTGATCTTCAGGCAAAAGTGTTAAAAGAAGCATTGATCTTGGAAGGCTCTGTCCGAGGTACAGGTATTCACGCATCAGCAATTATCATTGCTCCAAAAGATCTGACAGAAATAGTCCCTATCTCGGCATCCAAAGAAACTGAATTATATATTACGCAGTATGACGGAAGAGTAATTGAGGATGCCGGTGTTATCAAGATGGATTTTCTTGGTTTGAAAACACTTACCATCATGCGCGATGCATTGCGGCTCATCAAGGAAAATCATGGAATAGATATCGTTATTGATGATATTCCTTTGGATGATTCTAAAACATTTGAGATGTATCAAAGAGGGGATACCAATGGTACCTTCCAGTTTGAAAGTGCCGGAATGCAAAAGCACCTCATCAATTTAAAGCCTGATAAATTTGCAGATCTTATTGCGATGAACGCCCTATACCGGCCGGGTCCTATTGAATATATTCCTAATTTTATTGCACGTAAACATGGCAGGGAAGCGATCACCTACGATCTTCCGGAAATGGAAGAGTTTCTTGCGGATACTTATGGGATCACAGTTTATCAGGAACAGGTAATGTTGCTGTCACAAAAATTAGCAGGCTTTTCAAAAGGTGATGCCGATATTTTGCGTAAGGCAATGGGTAAAAAAGACAGGTATACTCTTGACAAAATGAAGGGTCAGTTCATGACCGGTGCTACAGAAAAAGGTTTGCCTTCCGATAAGTTAGAAAAGATCTGGACAGATTGGGAAAAGTTTGCTCAATATGCATTTAATAAATCTCATTCTACTTGTTACGCATTTGTTGCATTTCAAACCGCTTATTTAAAAGCACACTATCCCGGTGAGTATATGTCATCGGTTTTGACACATAACTTAAGTAATATTGATAAGATCACTTTCTTTATGGATGAATGTAAGCGTATGGGGGTTCCTGTTCTAGGTCCAGATGTAAATGAAAGTCAGTACCAGTTTGCAGTGAATAAGAACGGTCAAATTCGTTTTGGTATGGGTGCTGTGAAAGGAGTAGGAGAGGCGGCTGTTATTTCTATCGTCAACGAACGTAATGAGAATGGTCCATACAAAAGCATTTTCGATTTTGTCAGAAGGATAAATTTACGTTCAGCGAATAAAAAGACTTTTGAAAGCCTTGCTAATGCAGGAGGTTTGGATTCATTTGAAATTCATCGTGCAACCTATTTTCATATTGAAGGAAATGATAGCGGTAATTTTCTTGAAAGAGTAATACGTTATGGAGGCTCACATCAGGATGGTGTAAATTCTGCTCAGGTATCCTTGTTCGGTGAAGATTCTGCGATAGATATGCCGGAGCCTAAAATACCTGTTTGTGAACCATGGAGTAATCTGGAGCAATTGAAAAACGAAAAGGATGTTGTGGGATTCTTTATTTCCGGACATCCTTTGGATACTTATAAATTAGAGATGGATAATTTTTGTTTTCATTCATTGAGTGATATAAAAAAAATTGAGGAAAATAAAAATAAAGATCTTGTGTTTGGCGGTATTGTTACCAATGTTCATAATGGCGTAACAAAGACGGGAAACCCCTGGGGGAAAATTACAATAGAAGATTATCAGGAATCCTCTGAACTTGCTTTCTTTGGCGAAGATTATGTGAAATTTAAGCCCTATATGGTAACCGGTTTGTTCTTGTATGTGAAAGGAAAGATATCAGAACGTTTTAGAAATTCAGGAAATTTTGAGTTTAAGGTAAGTAATATTCAATTATTGTCGGAGTTGCGCGATAAGTTAGCCAGAAGCATTACTGTCAATGTATCCTTGAAAGAATTGAATGATGAATTCATGGACAAACTAAATGATATCATTGCAAAGAATAATGCCATAGAGCCCCGCAACTGTACGTTACAGTTCAGGATTTTCGATATAGAAGAAAATATTTCAGTGGTAATGCCATCTAAAAAAATTAAATTAAATCCTAACAACGATCTTCTTGATTTGTTAAGAGAGAATGGATTGGAGTATAAGTTGAATTAAGGAACAATAAACTGATTTATAAATGCCAGTCTGTCACAAAAAACATTTTGGCAAATCGTTTGTCTATATAGAAATACAATTTTATCTTTAGAGTTAAATTAGAAATCATTATTAATCAATATAATTAAAAAAAAATGGCAATAGAAATCACAGACGCTAACTTTGATGAGTTAGTAGCAAAATCAACAAAACCGGTATTATTGGACTTTTGGGCAGAATGGTGCGGACCATGCCGCATGGTAGGACCTGTTGTAGAAGAGTTATCCAAAGATTATGGCGATACAGCGGTTATAGGGAAAGTAAACGTTGATAATAATGCAAATATTTCTGCAATGTTTGGTATTCGTAACATTCCAACTATCCTTTTCTTCAAAGGAGGACAAGTTGTTGATAAGCAAGTTGGAGCAGTTTCAAAATCAGTTTTGGATGCAAAGCTTAAAGCCTTATTTTAGTTTTAATTTAGAAAGTTTAAAATTCAATTTGGCAGCAGGTGATTTAATTTGCCTGCTGCTTTGCTTTTTTTGTACCTATAAATCTGAAAATATTAATATTACAAGTTGTGTTTCTAACTATAAACTTTCTAACTTTAAACTCTGAACTAATTTTTAAACTTTGAACTCTATAGATCAGCAACCAATACGTCAATTTACTCATCTGGAGTTGATCGCAAAACAGGTGGTTGAAGGTTTTATTACCGGTCTTCACAAAAGCCCGTTCCATGGTTTTAGTGTTGAGTTTGCTGAACATCGGCTGTATAATAAAGGTGAATCTACAAAACATATTGATTGGAAATTATATGGTAAAACCGATAAGCTTTTTAATAAACGTTATGAAGAAGAGACCAATCTCCGTTGTCAGCTGATAATTGATGATTCATCTTCCATGTATTTTCCGATTCAGGAAAAAAACTCCCTCCCTTTTGGGGAGGGTCGGGGAGGGGCGCAAAATAAGATCACCTTTTCTGTTTATTGTGCTGCTGCGATGATCGAGTTGTTGAAACGCCAGAGGGATGCAGTTGGATTAAGTGTTTTTTCTGATAAAGTTGAAGTGCATACTCCTGCAAAATCAAGCTCCCTTCATCATAAGATGTTATATCATGAGTTGGAAAAAAGAATTCAGCCGCATGATTTTAAAATTCATAAAACAACTTCCGCAATTAGCGCCTTGCACGAAATAGCCGAAGGGATTCACAAACGATCATTGGTTATGATATTCAGTGATATGATGGATTCGAAGTCGAATTCAGAGGAGTTGTTTTCTGCACTTCAACATTTGAAACACAACAAACATGAAGTCATCTTGTTTCATGTTGTGGATAAGCAAAAAGAAATGGAGTTTGATTTTGAAAATCGCCCTTATCGTTTTATTGACATGGAGACAGGCGAAGAAATAAAACTTCATCCCAATGAAATAAAAGATTCCTATTTATCTCAAATGGCTAATTATAAAAATGAATTAAAGTTAAAATGCGGACTTTATAAAATTGATTTTGTTGAAGCTGATATAAATGAAGGGTTTGAGCATGTGTTAATGCCCTATTTGGTAAAGCGTACGCGTATGATGTAATTGTAATTGCCGAACCTATATTATCCGGATTTGCAATAAAGAAACTTCAAGCATTGATCTATTAGTTTCATATAATTTTTAAAAATGTTCCTGTCTGAAAATATTGTCTCCTCATGCTTGTCAATTTTTTAATTTTCTTATTTTCTTTTTTTACTACCCAAGATGAGCTGCAGGCAGGAATAAATTATTTTAACTCCCGAGCGGAAAACTCAAAAGGGCTGCAGGCCAATACAATAAATATTGACAAAGCGATTAAAATTTTTGATGATTTGTTGAAGCAACACAAAGATTTGGAAGTTGCCGGTGGTTATTATATGCAAAGCCTTAATTATAAAGGTCGATTTGTTTGTATTTCCGAAAGCGAAAAAAGGAGAGCCTTTACAAAGGCTATTCAGTTGGGAAATGAGCTGGTTTTGAAATTTCCTAAAAATGGTAAGATCCGTTTCGAATATATTTCTGCAATTTCTTTGCTAGCTGAAATAAAGGGACTCTTCTCAAGCATTGATGATGATGTTGTATCTAAATTACTTTATCATACAAAAATATTGATCCAAACAGATTCGATGTACAATGAAGGTGGTGGATGGAAGGTTTTTGCTGTTTTGAATTACAAAATCCCATATATCCCTTTTGTTATAACATGGCCAGATAAAGATGAAGCTGTTGCAGTTATGAAAAATGCGCTTAAACATTTTCCGACAAATGTAGGATGCAACTTTTACTATGCCGAAGCCTTGTTTGAAAATGATCAAAAGAAATTAGCTAAAATTTATTTTGAGCAAACTATAAAACTACTTTCTCGTAAAGATTTTATTATTGAAGATGAATTCTTTAAAGTAAAGGCTAAAAAATATTTAGAAAGCCTTTAGAAGTTGTAATATGCTCTCAATCCTATAGCGTGTTGCCACTTTAATTTTGGATTATTCCCAATCTTAATTCCTTCAAAGGACGGACTGTAAATTAATTGAATCGTAAATTTTTCACTCATAGATAAATTTATTCCGGCACCACCGTAAGCACCAAATCCCATTCCTCTTGGAGCCTTGGTGTAATTATTCTGTACCCCCTGAAAATCGTAAAATTCCATTAAATTGATTTGGAGGTTATTTATTAATATTTCGTTTTTGTCGAATTGAGAATAGGTCATATTTATTCCCCCTTCAGCAAAAAGATTCACTTTTTCGTTGTTTCCGAAAATCCGGTTATAGCCCAATTGTATCATAAGACGTTGTTCGCCACCTTTTATTCCGAAAGTTTGAATGCTATTGTTTATCTGAGTGGAGCCAGTTGGAGGAACTGTTGTTATTGTGAAATTCCCTGAAATACTTAATTTAGCAGCATTAATATTCAAAGAAATGGCATTTTTATTATCTACAGAATACCGACATTGTAATCCAAGTAAAAAAGCAGGTGTATAATGCATATTTACCGGCATGTCATTTTCTGTGAAGGACCAATCAGCATGATTCACATTTAACGCCAACGCAATTTGATCCACTTGCCCGTATCCACCACCATATTCCATGATGATTTTATTGTACATATAACTGCTTTCAAACGAGGTGTTTCTTAAACCATCTAAATCAAAACCGTAACCGTCATATGCTCCTGCAGTGTATTTATTAGCGAAGTATGAACCGATGTATAAGCCAACTTTAAAGGATTTTTGTTTTCCGGGATTTTCTGTTGTTTCTCCTTCAGTATTTTCCTGCGCCAATAAATCCGATTGATTCATAAGAAGAAGTAGAAAAAATAATTTTGCGAGTCGGTTCATTTGAAAAAATTAAAAATTATTTTTTACTTTTTAAAGGCTTAAGGAGATCTTCCAAGCCATTTAACTTTATTTCATAAATGGTTTGCAGTAAAACTCCCAATTTCCCATCAGGAAATCCTTTTCTCTGAAACCATTCCAGATAAGAAACGGGCAGATCGCATAAAATAGTATTCTTGTATCTCCCAAAAGGCATTTTCATTATCACCAATTGCAGTAATAATTGAGAATTCGGCTGGTTTTCTATTTGCTGCATGCAGCTTTTTTATAATCAGCTTTAACATTAGGGTTGTCAAACACCTGAAACGTAATATTGGGAGCGCCAAATAATTTGCAATATCTATCGTGATTAGCTTCTTCAGCCTTCTTTAAGGCCATAACAAATGTCCTTGATTTATATAGTTCGGGCATCTTTGCACAAATTGAAGCATAAGCAAAAAGTACATTTTCATTGACACTTTGCTGAGGAATGAAAGGAGCCAGCAAACTTGCAGCGAATTTATAATCTTTAAAACGGGCAAATATGTATGCAAGTTTCAAATTGTTTTGCCACGAAGATTCCTTGATATTGTAAAATGTCTTGATCTTTTCGATGCATGCTTGTGTTACCAACTCGCTATTCTCAGCTGAATCCATTGATTCAATAATCTTGAATTGCCATTCAATATTCAATGCATCCACATATTTTTTCGGAACATCTGTTTTATACATTGCGTCAATGTTCTTTTGCATTTCATTTTGAGCCTTAGTGTCTCCAAGTGTGCTATCCAGCTTTACGGCACAAAATAGGTTGTTAAATGTTATATAATTGTTTGAAGGATCTAAGGCAGCCAGTTTCTTCATTTCAATAAGATCTTCCTCTGTTGCAACATTGTTATTATACATGTATCGCAAAACTACTTGGTTGTTGAGCAATCCGGCATTTTTCGCATCAAAAGGAATATTCAATTTCGAAAGCGCTTCACCGGTATATTTTTGTGTTCGCATTTGCTTACCGATGTAATACTGGATTTTCAGGCATTGCTTGATATCAAATTTTTTCATCGCCTGATTGAATTTACTCACTGAAAATTTCTCTTCTTTATTTCCGGTAATGTCATAGGTTACATCCATAATGATCTGAGCAAATCTTTCTTTTACTAAAATTGGCTCCAACTCATCCGACAAGCCTTTGCTATTAATCTCCTGAATAGCTTTCTCTTTTGTCATTTTTGTCAGGTTATCATATTTGCCATCTTCAGCCTCCATTTGAAATAAGTTCCAGGAGTCCGTTGTTTTCACATTAGTGACAACACCGGCTTTTTGCATTTTTGACAAAGCCTTTACAATACTTTCTGCACGCTTCTTCTGCAATTTTTCATTTAATTTGGCATCACCTTCAATAGATGAATACGCCGTAATGTATAAACCTTCAATGAAGAAATCAGGTTCCTGCAATGCAGTTAGAAAGGGTTCCATATCCGCCTCTTTATAATCGGATTTATTTTTTTCGAATGGAACGTTGAAATTTAATAATGTAGATTCCGATTTCGGCTCAAAGGGAGGCTTGAAATAAGCAGCACTATCAGGCATCAATAACATTGAAAGCGGTGTGTTTGATTCCTGATCTCCTTGCTCGATCTTAGATGGCATGATTACTTTGCATAATTTCCCATCTTGCACAATAAGTAGGTTTAATTCGTAGGGACCGGTTATTTTTTTCGGAAGTTCTCCCAATTGCACATCCAGTTTTGTAGCCTTGATCACGCGGGAACCTTTTTTTACTGATTTGATCCTGTTCTTACTGTAAAGCTTGCTCATAGTAACAGTTTTCAAAAGAACACCTTTCGAGATGAGGTTATTGTCCACAATATTGTAATCCGGATTATCGTACTGGGCACGTTGAACGATGTCAACAGCTAATCCATCTTTCGATTTGCGGATGAACTTTGAAAGCGCTTTCAGGTTCGCATATTTAATATAAATTTTCCCGTTTTCTACATATAGCCCACTTGCAAGTCCTTCCCAGTCTTTGAATTTTTTACAGGCATTACAACTTCTGTCCTCAGGAGTTTTTAGTTTCTTCGTTTTGGATGAATAAGGAACAGGCAATTCCTTTTTCTTATCAGCTCCGGAATTAAAGGTGTTGAAACTTCCGAATACGATCGATATATAGGCTTTTTTACCACTAGCATCTAGTGTAACGGATGGACTTGCAAATAAAAAATCAGAGTTTTTGATGATACTTTGGGGGATCTTTCCGACACGCCATTTATAAAAGGCTGCTTCAGCTAATTCTTGCGCCGACATAGAAACTTTGCCTTTTAAAATGCTTGTGGCAAGAACCAACTCTTGTGTTTTATTTGTTCCACCGGAGGCAATCACCCGCTTTTCAGTGGTTTTGTATTTCCCTTTGCTATTATCAAGTTCTGCTTTCCCGTTTTTTGCCATGTCGGCACTTTGAATAGCGGCTGCCTTTCCAAGAATATCATTGTATTCAACAGAGTCGAGTTTATTGTCGGTACGCACTTTGTTGAGTACTTTTAATAATGCTATTTCGGCCTCTTTTGTATTAAAATCTGATGAAGGTGAGGGTTTTGTAGCTTTTTTCTGCGCAAAACCAGGGAGAGTGGTTAAAGCAAAAAATAAAACAACTGTTATTTTTTTAAGCATGATCTATTTTTTAGGGGGGTAATAATTTGTTGATATTGAGATTAATTATTCATTGAAATAAAAACTTTTTTTATTAGGTTTGTACAACTTCAAAATAAGAGGATTGGCTTTTTACAAATATATTTTTTTGAATGGTAAAAGCACATATTTATTAATCAACATTTTATGAACAAAATATTAGTTGCTAATAGAGGAGAGATCGCGTTAAGAGTAATGCGCTCTTGTAGGGAAATGGGAATTCAAACTGTTGCTGTCTTCTCAGAAGCAGATAGAAACGCCCCTTTTGTGAAATATGCGGATGAAGCAGTATGTATTGGCCCACCACCATCTAATCAATCCTATTTGTTGGGAGATAAAATAATTGAGGTATGCAAAACCCTGAAGGTTGATGGTATTCATCCTGGTTATGGATTCCTTTCTGAAAA
This sequence comes from Bacteroidota bacterium, assembly GCA_947476185.1. GTDB lineage: Bacteria > Bacteroidota > Bacteroidia > 2-12-FULL-35-15 > 2-12-FULL-35-15 > 2-12-FULL-35-15. The sequence goes on along the minus strand of CANJPX010000046.1, from coordinate 19,273 downwards.
TGCTGATTTTGCTGCAAAAGTAAAAAAGGCAGGTATCACTTTCATAGGACCTTCTCCTGAAGCAATGAATATGATGGGAGATAAATTATCGGCGAAAGCTGCAGTGAAAAAATATAAGATCCCGATGGTGCCAGGTTCTGAAGGAGCCATATCAAGCATTGAAGAAGGAAAGAAGGTAGCGATTGAAACGGGATTCCCGCTTTTGGTAAAAGCGAGTGCCGGTGGTGGCGGAAAAGGAATGCGTATTGTTGAGAATATCGAGGAGTTTGAAGAACAAATGAAATTGGCTGTGAGTGAAGCGACTTCTGCGTTTGGTGATGGTTCTGTGTTTATTGAGCGTTATGTTGCAGGCCCACGTCATATCGAAATTCAGATTTTAGGTGATACACATGGAAACATTGTTTATTTGTTCGAACGTGAGTGTTCCATTCAAAGACGCCATCAGAAAGTAATTGAAGAAGCTCCATCTTCTGTTCTTACACCCGAGATCCGTAAAGCGATGGGCGAATGTGCTGTAAATGTTGGTAAAGCGTGTGATTATGTCGGAGCGGGTACAGTTGAATTTCTTTTAGACGAAAATAAAAATTTCTATTTTCTTGAAATGAACACACGCTTGCAAGTGGAACACCCAGTTACAGAGATGATCACCGGCCTTGATCTTGTGAAAGAACAGATCAAGATAGCGCGTGGTGAAAAATTATCCTTTAACCAAGAAGATCTGAAAATAAAAGGGCATAGCGTTGAAGTACGTGTCTATGCTGAAGATCCTGCAAATAATTTCTTGCCGGATATTGGTAAATTAGTTACATATAAACGACCGCAAGGATTAGGAGTTCGTGTGGATGATGGTTTTGAAGAAGGAATGGACATTCCAATTTATTATGATCCGATGATCGCAAAATTGGTGACGCATGGAAAAGACAGGGAAGAAGCTATTCTTAGAATGATACGTGCAATTGACGACTACCAAATAGTTGGAGTTGAAACGACATTGAGTTTCTGCAAATTCGTATTAAAACATACTGCTTTTACCTCCGGAAATTTTGACACCCATTTTATCAAATATCATTACTCACCCGAAATGCTTTGTGAAACCAAAGATGATGAAGCCATTGTCGCCGCATTAATCGGGGCGAAATTAATGAGTTCTTCGAAAGCATTGTCAATGAAACTTGTTGAAGAGGGGAAGAGCGCTTCGAATTGGAAAAGCAATAGATAGAAAAATTGTTTTAATAGTGTGTTATTCTATGTTATTATTATTGTGGAGGTGAAGTACTTTGAATTTCTGAGATATGAAGTTCATAACAGTTAACAAAATATCCCCCTTAGTAAGCAACTTTTGCCTAACTTGCTCGTTATAAGCATAAATACAGCCAAATGGCAACCCGGTTTTTCATATTATTATTCTTCGTTATTGTTGTTCCTTTTTCTGGAATGACGCAAAATTCCAATCCTCAGAAACCTGTCGAACCTGCAACAAAAGGTTTTTATGTGGAATCCATTTATTATGATGGCGATACTATTCCATATGCAAAATTACCTGTAGTGACTTGTTCTGCAGATCGAATATTTAAAAATTACAGGCAAAAAGCTTCCTGGGAGCTACTTAAACACAATGTTAAGGTTGTATATCCCTATGCAATTTTAGCTTCTGTAAAACTAAAAGAATATGATAGGGTATTGGCAACAATTCCAAGTGAAGGTGTTCGCAGAGAATATATGAAATTCGCAGAGAAGCAATTGAAAAGTGAATTCGGGGATGAGTTAACGAATTTATCTATTACTCAAGGAAGGATATTGATAAAGCTGATCGACAGAGAAACAGGAAAAACAACCTATGATATTCTAAAATGTATGCGAGGTTCATTTTCGGCAGCCATGTGGCAAGGAGTCGCTTTTTTATTTAATTCGAACCTGAAGGCTGATTACGATGCAGACGGTGATGAAAAAAATATCGAATTGGCGATTAAAATGATCGAAGACGGGCAGTTTTAATAAGTATCAGGTGTTGTTATCTAGTAAAAAAACTAAAACCTCCAAGTATTGATACTTGGAGGTTATTTGTGAAATAAAAAAGAGCTCCGTCACCGAAACTCTTTTTAACAATAAACTCAAAACTTCGTTAAGCCATTTCTTTCTTTTTAAAGCTATCAGCAACGACCAGGTCTTTTGTTCCATGTCCCCATGAATAAAAACCTTGTCCGGATTTTACACCTAAGTGCCCGGCAGTAACCATATTCACTAATAAAGGGCAAGGAGCGTATTTTGGATTTCCATAACCATCCTGCAACACTTTTAAGATAGATAAACAAACGTCCAATCCGATAAAGTCGGCCAATTGCAATGGTCCCATTGGGTGTGCCATTCCTAATTTCATTACCGTATCAATTTCTTCAACACCTGCCGTACCTTCATGAAGTGTGATGATCGCTTCATTGATCATTGGCATCAATATTTTATTTGCCACAAATCCGGGATAATCATTTACCTCTGTAGGGATTTTATTTAATTTCTTAGCGGTTTCCATGATCAGAGTCGTAACAGCATCTGAAGTAGAGAATCCTCTTATTACTTCAATCAGCCTCATTACAGGAACGGGATTCATAAAATGCATTCCGATCACTTTGTCAGCACGTTTTGTAACTGCCCCAATCTTAGTAATGGAAATAGAGGATGTATTACTTGCTAATATGGTGTGAGGGGGACAAATTTTATCCAGTTCCCTGAAAATATTTAATTTAATTTCAACATTTTCTGTAGCCGCTTCAACAACAAGATCAGCATTCTTAACGCCATCAGCAATAGCTGTGTAAGTAGTAATGTTTTTTAAGGTTTGCGCTTTTTCAGCTTCTGTGATTGTTCCTTTTGCAACAATACGATCCAGGTTTTTAGAAATAGTTGCTATTGCTTTGTCCAAAGCGGGTTGTGAAATATCTATCATTGCTACATTGTAGCCGAATTGTGCAAAGGTATGAGCTATCCCGTTGCCCATTGTTCCAGATCCTATTACTGCTATGTTTTTCATATTATTTAATGTTTTTAGACGATTATGAATTACGAAATTATGGAAAGAAAATCAGCGCTAATATACAAAATCAATGAATCCGTAATTCGTATTTTTCGTTTTGATAAGTAATTCGCAGGGCCTGCTTATTTGCCTCGCCCTTGAACAACGATCAATATTGTGTAGATCAATATCTTCAGATCAACACCCAGTGACATATTCTCAATATAAATGATATCGTATTTTAAGCGATGAACCATTTCGTCAACATTTTCAGCATATCCGTATTTTACTTGCCCCCAAGAGGTAATACCCGGCCGAACCTTATGTAAATGTTTGTAATGTGGCGCTTTTTGTATGATCTGGTCAATGAAGAATTGTCTTTCCGGCCGTGGCCCCACAAGGCTCATTTCACCCATTATGACGTTATAAAATTGCGGAATCTCATCTAGGCGTACTTTTCTAAGGAAACGCCCTAAAGGAGTAATTCTAATGTCCTGTTTACTGGATAGTGCTGGACCTGATTTTTCTGCATCCACGGTCATAGAGCGGAACTTATGAATCATAAATGGTTTACCATGCCAGCCAATGCGTTCGTGACTGTAAAATATTGGTCCTTTTGAGCTTATCTTCACTGCAATTGCAAGAATAATATATACCCAGCTAAAAAGTATTAATGCTATCAATGAAATGGTAATATCCATCATTCGTTTCACCGATTGTTCCCAGGTTGGCATAATCTCTCGGGAAATTTCAATTAGCGGCGCTCCGAAAATAGAGGTCATTTTTACGGAGCCGGAAAGGATATCGTACATATCAGGGATAACCTTGATGATCAAACCATGATAATCCAATTCGTTAACAATTTTACCAATGTTCTCATGCTCAAAAGATTCAATGGCAATAATAACTTCTTCGATTTTTTTATTAGGTATAATATTCTTTAAATCAGATAGTTCTCCGAGGTGAGGTAAGTTTTTCTTTAACTCCTGAGAGAACCCATTCTTGTTTTCAATATGCACAAAACCGACAAATTTATTTCCGGAGGATTTGGATTGTCCTTCCATCTCTGAAAAGAGCTTTAAAGCATTTTCATTACTCCCTACCAAAAGTGTATTAAATCCTATTTGTCTGTTATGAATACGATAATTAGTGACACTAGAAAGAATCCCTCTGAATGTGCCTGTGAATCCAACATGCAATAAAAAGAGGGTGCCAATGCTTTGATAATAATTCCTGTAAGAGCCGATTTCGTCATCAAGCAAAAGGGTAAAAAAAATGATCAATACACCGATTGTTGAAATAAGAAATGTTTGTCCGAGTTCCTTCAAACGTGATTTCCGATAAATGTCTTTGTAGGTGCCGATAAGATAGTAAATCAGGATCCAAAAAAGGGGGATAAAGACAAGGCCCCAAAAGTATTGTTGATCATAAACGAGCGGGACAGGTTTTCCAAATTTTGCTGTTTCGATATATATTTTCCGGAAGCTGTAAAAGATGGCCCAAGCCAGCATTGCTGCTGAAATATCGGCAAAAAGATATTTGATGACTTGTAGCTTTTTATTCATAAAACTTCTTCTTTAAAATAATCTTCTTCTTTTAGTACACTAGTTTTATGTTATCGAGGAGCATTGCAGCGCTATCAACCCCTGTAGAATTAAGCATTCCCCAAACTACTTTGTAATTGACTGCAGAGTATGAAGCGCTGATATTAGGGGTTAAATAAATATAAGCCTTTTTCCAATCGCTACTAGGATTCACATGCAGTACAGTATACTGGGAAGATGCCGCAGTCCCGTATGCAATTATACTTACTGTAAATTCATAATTGCATTTATAGTTAAATTCAAGAAAAACCGGAGATCCTCCTTTTGGTAATGCGTATTTTGAAACTGTAGCGCATTCAAAAAATACTTTGGAGGCGTCTAAATAGGCGATACCGCTTTTCGCACCTTCAAAAATATTGGGGTCAGGAGAGGCGATTACTTGTAGCGTAGTATCAGAGGTTACTGTAGGGGAAAGTGTTATTCCAACAGCCTCAAAATCTTGCATAAATGCAAAAAAAGTTGATGGTGTGTAGCTTATAGTTGGACTTAAAGTGATTGTTTTACCTACTTGTAAATCAATTACTTGTTCATAGCTTGTAAAAAAAGGGTACGGAGATCTGTTGGCTGCAATTCCATTTACTTTTACACCTGGCCTAATCTTTACAGTATGCACACCTTCAGAAATGACTGGAAAGGTTGAAGGTAATTCAAAGCATCCGATTAGTTGATCGTCAACATATACCCAAGCATCCGAAATTTTATTGGAATTCGTTCCTTGTGTGGCATAATCGGTGGTCAGGTCAATTTTTTCGATATGTAAATAAGCCGGTATCGGCTCTGCAGGATTGTATAGTTCGCAGGAGCTTGTAAACAGGATTAAAAAAAACGCAAAAGGTTGAAGTAGTTTGTAAGTTTTATTCATTTTAATTGGTTGATGTCCCCTGTTCCTCCGTATAATTTGATGTCATTTTCATCTTATCAATAATTTTGTATGCTACATCCAAAGCTTTGTACCCATCATCAATACTCACTAAGGGCGTTGTGTTGCTGATGATAGAATCAGCAAACGCTTCAAGTTCCATTTTTATTGCGTTGGTAGGCAAAATTGTTGGACTTTCGAAAAAGATCTGTTTTGATCCTTTGCCATTTCCAAGGTCAATTGTTATTGCCAAAGGGTCAACTTCTCCTATAACATCACTCAAATGAATGAGATCTACTTTCTTGTCAAGAAAATCGACTGAAATGTAAGCATCTTTTTGAAAAAAGCGGGATTTACGCATGTTTTTCATAGAAATTCTGCTGGCAGTGAGGTTTGCAACACAGCCATTATCAAATTCGATGCGGGCATTGGCAATATCCGGGCTTTCACTTACTACGGCAACACCGCTTGCGCTAATCCTTTTGATATTGGATTTTACAACACTCAGAATAATATCAATATCATGAATCATAAGGTCTAGGACTACTGAAACATCTGTTCCTCTGGGGTTGAATTGTGCCAATCGGTGAGTTTCTATAAAAAGAGGCCCTGAACAATAATCGCGCGCAGCGATAAAAGCCGGATTGAAGCGTTCAACGTGCCCAACCTGCACCTTTACGTTTGCTTCTTTAGATAGGCCGATCAAACTTTTTGCCTCCTCTATGGTATTTGTGACCGGTTTTTCGATGAAAATATGTTTTGAGTTTTTGATTGCTTTTGAAGCACAATCATAATGTGTTATTGTTGGAGTAACGATATCTACGGCATCAACAAGAGGAAGAAGGTTTTCAATTGAATCAAATGACTTGACACCATATTCCTTTGAAACGGCAGCAGCAGCCTCTGGATTGGCATCATAAAAACCCACCAATTCAAACTTGTCTATTTCTTTTAATAATCGGATGTGAATTTTACCGAGGTGACCTGCTCCTAAAACGCCTATTTTTATCATAAATAAATTGATTTTCCACAAAAATACTTTTTTCCACAATCGCTTCTTGAAAAAATACTCATAATTATAAGTATACAATTGTTAATTTCGTGCACGATTAATAGATTATGGGAATAGATACATATAGACATAAGGGATTACGCAGGCAGTTGGCGGGGTTTTTAAAAGAAAAAGGTATAGAGAATGAAGAGGTGTTAAAGGCCATTGAAGCTGTCCCTCGCCATTTATTCTTAAATAGTTCTTTTATTGAGCGAGCTTACGAGGATATCGCATTTCCGATAGGAGCCGGTCAAACAATCTCCCGTCCGCATACAGTTGCTTTTCAAACAGAATTGTTGGAACTCAAAAAGGGGGAGAAAGTGTTGGAGATAGGAACCGGTTCCGGATATCAAACCTGTGTTTTATTGGAAATGGGAGCAAAGGTATATACGATCGAGCGGCAAAAAGCGCTTTTCGACCTTACAAAAATATTTTTACCTACGATAGGCTATAATCCTAAATTCTTTTATGGTGACGGTTACAAAGGGTTGCCTGTTTTTTCGCCTTTTGATAAGATCATCATTACTGCGGGGGCGCCGGTTATTCCTGATGCATTATTAGATCAACTTAAGGTGGGAGGGATCATGATTATTCCATTAGGAGATAAGGTCCAAATAATGACATTAATTAAGAAAATAGCGCCAAAACAATTTGAAAAGGTTGAATATGGAGAGTTTAAGTTTGTGCCGTTGCTTGAAAACAAGGAGTGGGGAGATTAGTTTATTAACAAATTTGTGTTTAAAAGAAAGATTTTGTTAATAACTTGATAAATTGCAAATATTGTTTACTTTTGTTGCAATCTAAATTATTAAACAACTATTTAATTTAAACTAAACAACTAAACTATGAAAAAATCAGTACTAATGATTGCATTAGCATTTGGCGTATCAAGTGCTTTTGCACAGCTTTCAACAAGAGAAAATGATGAGACGGTTCAAAAAATTGGTGCAAGACCTAAAGCAGGTGATATGGCATTCGTTTTAGGAACTACCATCGGAAGCGATTCCGGCATGGTGGCAAAATTGTTTTCAGGAAATTCTTTAAAATCAGGAAACTTGTTGACGTATAAGTTTTACAAAACGGATGATATGGTTATCCGTGCAGGTATCCGCTTGAAAAATCAAAATTTAGCTGTAAAAGGAACAGGTTTGGATTCTACAGCTCAGTACAATCCAAATAACATCCTTTTTGGTGCTTATTCAGGATTGAAAGATGTAAAAAGAAAAGATGTATCAAGAATGTGGGAAATTGTACCGGGTGTTGAAAAGCACTTTTTAAACAGCAATTTATTTGATGCTTATGTTGGAGCTGACTTGTATTTAGGTTTTGGAAGTGAGAAATCAACTTCAAACTTTACATACAATAATGGTGACAAAAACTTCAGAACTGAAAAAACAAACACTACTGATGTTGGTTTAGGATTCATTTCCGGATTTAATGTTTTTATTGCACACTTGCCAATATCTCTTGGTTTAGAGTATGGTTGGAATGCTAAATGGACTTTTGGTGGATTAACAAAAGTTAAAGAAGATGTTATTGCTGGTTCTGTTTCTTATACTCAAGAGTACAAACAAGATAACAGTACAACTTCTGAATCGGCTGCTAAATTTTCTAAATTAAAAAGAAGAGAATTTAATGCAGACTCAAACCAAGATGTAAGAATCGTTCTTCATATTTATTTTGGTAAATAATTAGTAATAATATTAAAAACGGATACATATGAAAAAAATATTAATATTTAGTACCCTTGCATTGTTATTGTTTGTTAGTTCTTGTACTATGCAAAACAAAACAATCTCTGGTGCGCCAATAGAAGCCAGAGTGAACTTCGTAAGTTCAGATTTGGAATATGTAGGTGATGTAACAGGAAGTGCAACACAATATTATGTGTTAGGCATTCCATACGGAGGCCGCAAATTTCACACTGCAAGTACTGGAGGTTTATTATCTGCTGTAAATTTAGATAGAGCATATAACAATGCTTTGTACGATGCCCTTTCTCAAAAAGCAGATGCAGATTTTGTTTTACCAATTTCTTCAGATAGCAAAACAGAGTATTCTTTTTTAGGGAAAAAAGTTACTCTTAAAGTTAGAGCAAAAGCGTTTAAAATTAAAACGAAGTAAGCTAATTACTTTGTTAATAAAAAAAGACTTATCTCGATTTTGAGGTAAGTCTTTTTTTTAATTTAGTGCAATCTAAATGATATAAAAATGAAAAAATCAAGATTGTTTTTTGTTTTGTTTTTGAGTGTGTTTGCTACTGCAATTACAAGTTGTAAGAAAGACGACAGCAAACCAATTGTTTCTGTTACTCCAGGACCACTGTATATATATGGGAATGTTGATGATCTGGTCACCTTTAGGATCAGCATTACTTCGGAAGTGAGATTGACCAGAGTTTCAATAATTGCTCAACCGGATAACCAATTACCTACTACATTGTTAGATTCGGCAATTTCGACAAAAGGTACAACATTTAATTATTATTACCATTTACCATCCGCTCTTGCAGGGAAATCTGTTGTTTTTGAATTTAAAGCGGAAGATGAAAATGGAAATACAGGAAGTTGCGCTAAGCGGGTGTATATTGCCGCTCTTACTCCAACAACCGCGATTACTTTGACGGAAACTGCAGGTCATAGATTATTTTCAAATTTATCAACAAGTCCGGATGCATATGATCTGGAAACAAACTCAGGTGTATTTTCGACGGTGGCAGATTCGACATTAAGAGATATTCAGGATTATTCAGGAACGGATACAGTTTTATCAGGTATTTGGAAATCACCTGCCGGAGGAAAATTTGTTTTGTTCAATGGGTATGATTATGCGAATGCTACAGATTCAACGGCATATAATGCATATGTTTCCGGTGTAAAGTTGACAATTCTAAATAATCTTCATATAGGAGATATCATTATTACCAAATTAGGAAGCACTGCTACAAATAAGTACGTTGTTGTTCGAATCACTGATATTCTTGATATTATTGGAAAAAATAATGATTATTACGAGTTTACAATAAAAAAGTAAAAGAACAGTTATTAAAAGTATGAAAAAATCAACTATACTAATCGCTTTTGTATTTTGCGTAACCGGTGTTTATGCGCAAGATCTTACTTCCAAAAAAGGGGAACCCATTTTACCTGAGGCGGGAGATTGGGCTATAAGCATGGATGCAAATCCTATTTTTAATTTTATCGGAAATGCTTTTAAAAGCGATACAAGTAATAGTGCTCCCGGAACAAATTGGCTGAATAACAATCAAACGATCATCGGAAAAAAATTTATTGATGAAAAAAGTGCATACAGAATATTATTCCGGATAGGTTTTACAAGTGAGACATCCAAAATGATGGTGCTTGATGAATCAAAAGTTGGTTCTCCAATTCTTTTTCCTGTTCAGCCTGCTCAAACAGAAGACAAATTTTCTACAAGAAATACAAATATAGCGATAGGCGTAGGAAAGGAAATGAGAAGAGGGAAAACCCGTTTGCAAGGTTTTTATGGTGCAGATGCTATGGTGTGGATCACTTCCTCAGGAACAAAAGCAAAGTATGGAAATATCATGTCATCAACTAGCGTAGCTTCCACAACAGGTTCTACCACTACTACTAATCCAACTTCAACAGATTGGTATGATGCGGATGGTGATGGAAACTCGACAGAAGCACTGACAAGTATTGAACGTATAGTACAAACGAAATCAGGTATGACTTTCGGTATTGGAGTGCGTGGTTTTATTGGAGCGGAATATTTCCTTTTCCCTAAAATAGCTATCTCTGCTGAATATGGTTGGGGAATTGGATATCAAACTACAGGGAAAGGTAAGGTTACTACTGAAAAACAAGGTGGAACGCCAAATGCTGTTGCGAAAATTGATGAGGTGACAGCAGGCTCATCAAAATTTGGATTCGATACTGATATCAACCAAAAAACAATTTTTGGTATGAGAGGTTCCAATACAGGGTCAGCTTCATTAAAAGTGACTTTCCATTTTTAGTAAAAAGAATATTTAAAAAAAATCCCGCTTTATGCGGGATTTTTTATTTTAATTAATTTGTAAAAACAGATCGGCTAATTCCTCTTCTGTCAATTCTCGCCATTCTCCTGTTTTTAGTTTCCCCAGTTTTATATTCATGATCCTTACTCGTTGTAACTTTATTACCTGATAATCGAAAACATTACACATCCTCCGGATCTGACGGTTTAAACCTTGTTTTAAAATTATCCTAAAAATGCGTTTTGCATTCGGTTCTGCTTTTATATTACAAGGTTTGGTTGTTGCATCACCGATATTTACTCCCTCCGCCATTTTTTTCAAGAACTGGTTTCGCAAAGGAAGATTTAGAGTTACTACATATTCCTTCTCATGTTCAAAATCAGGATGAATAATTTTGTTGATGATTCCGGCATTATTTGTCAGTAAGATCAATCCTTCCGAATCTTTATCTAATCTTCCAATTGGGAGGATCTTCTCTTTGTGACCCACGGCTTCAATGATATTATTTTCAGTTTTTTCAGTTGTGCAGACGATGCCTGAAGGTTTATTGTAAACTATATAAACAAAATTAGTTGTTTTCATTCTTCTTGTATTCTGTGCAAATGTAATTTCTAAAGCTGATAATTGAAATTATTTTTTACATTTGCCATGCTTTATGGTTTTTGATTGGAAACAATCAGGATTAAAAGGGAATATGGTGTAATTCCATAACATTTCCCGATGCTGTAAGTTCTAAATATATTTTTTAACATTCATGCCACTGTCTAACGATGGGAAGGCGTTAAAAAAAGAACAAGTCAGAAGACCTGCCATTTGCAAAAACAATTCAACGCTTTCGGGTAAAGAGCTAAGAATGGAAAAAGGTCTTCAACAATTATCCTATCCGTTCCCTTTTTACTCCTTTTATTAATCATTTAAAATCTTTTAAAAATGAAAAAGGAGAAAATCTTTCAATTAACATTCGCAGGTTTATTATTGGCGATTAATTTATCGGCACAAGATTCATTAAAAAAAAATCAATTAGGCGAAGTTGTGATTTCCGCCAGTCGGACAGAAAAGAATATCAATGATGTTGGCCGGAGTATCGCTGTAATTACTTCAGATGATATTAAAAACTCAGGAGCAAACTCTGTTGCTGAATTACTTGGACAACAAGAAGGAATGTATGTTGTTGGAGCAGGACAAAACCCGGGTATGACCTCTAGTATTTTTACAAGAGGAGCAAACAGTAATCAAACAGTTATAATGATTGATGGAGTTAGAATTACCGATCCATCTGCAATAAATAATTCTATTGATGTTGCAGAACTTTCTTTAGTTAATATTGAAAAGATTGAAATTGTAAGAGGATCGCATAGCACGTTATATGGCTCTTCCGCAATTGGAGGCGTTGTTAATATCATTACAAAAAAATCGAAAAAGCCAGGGTTATCTATAGATGCCACTTTGACCGGAGGAGGCTTTGGAAAACATACACAAAAGCTTTCTGAAAATTTATATTTGAACTTCGCGCATAAAAATGGTTTTTATGTTGCAGCGGAGGTATATAATGACAATGTAAAGGGATTGAATGCTACTATTGATACAGTAACTGTAGCCTCGGTATACAAAAATTCAGATAGGAGTGATGGTTTTTCAAAATTAGATTGGGTTGGAAAAGCAGGGTTTAAAAATAAAAAAATAGATATTTATGCTTCCTACAAACAAACGCAACAGCATGCAGATATTGATAAGTCGGCATACAAGGACGATGATAATTATACGATAGATTTTAATCGCAGCTTAATGACTTATGGTGCTTCTTATAAATTAAACGACAACTTTAATTTAAGTTACATTGGCGGTATATCAACTATGCAACGAATTGCAATCGATGATTCGTCAGTAATTGATGCATCAGGAATTTTTGACAAAACATATAATAAAGGTGTTTATGATGGAAAAAGCATAAGCAATGAACTACAAGCCAATTATTTTCTGAAAGGTTTGAACATAGTTGTTGGTGGAGGATTATATGGAGAACAAATGAAAGTGAATACAAGTTACTTATACTATAATCAATGGGGCTTCCCTCCAGATTATGTAGAATTAAAAACATCTACCGATTCTGTAAACCCGAAATCATCTACAGCTAATATATTTATGCATGCAGATATTGGTGGAGAATTGGTATCTGAAAAAATAAAAGATTTTACACTTACCGGAGGATTTAGAATGAGCAATCATAATGTATTCGGAAGTAACATAACATATGAAATCAACCCATCTTTAAAAGTATTGGATGGAGGATTGATTTACACAATATATGCGACAGGATTTAATGCACCATCCTTGTATCAATTGTATGATGCCACTAAATATGTTACTTGGGATACCCAGTATAGTGCAGGATTAACCCGTGGCAATAAAAATTTAATGCCGGAAAGTTCCAAAACATTTGAAGTAGGGTATAAGCAGAGCATAAAAAATGTGACACTATCAGCGGCCTATTTTAGTACAGAAGTTGATAATGTAATTGAGTATGTATATCTGTGGGATAAAAATATTGGTATCGATACACTTGGTCAAAATTGGTCGAGAGATGATTCTCGTGGTGATACTTATATTAATTTAGGAACGATGATATCTCAAGGAGTGGAATTAGGAATTAGTTCTAAGGTTTCAGAAAAATTAATTATTTCGGCAAATGTAAGTTTAGTTAGTGGTAAAATAAAATACAGTCCAAGTGATATCGATACTTCTCAAACACATGGTAATCATGTCCAGATATTTGGTAACGGAGCATTTATTTCAACAAAGGAAGTTGAAACATTGGGTTTGTCGCGTAGACCAAGTGCTGCAAATCTTTCTTTAACGTATACCCCTATTAAACAATTTTCTATTCGTAGTGATGTTCGTTATGTTGGTTCCAGAGGTGATATTTATTATGAATCTACACTTGGTCCATATGGTGCACTGGGAACAGTAGCTGTTGAGCAATATACACTTTTTGATTTGTCAGTAAGAGCAACTATTTATAAAGGAGTATCTGCTAATTTGAGAGTCGAAAATGTATTGAATAAAAAATATTATGAGATCAACGGATTTACGACACGAGGAAGAGGAATTTATTTAACGCTTCATTATTCATTGTAATGGATCAAAAAGAAAAAGCAATATTTTGTTGGAGCGGAGGAAAAGACTCCGCTCTGGCTTTATATAAAGTTCTTTTAGAAGATAAGCTTGAGATAGTCGCACTTCTTACTACACTGAATGCAACTTATAAAAGGGTTTCCATGCATGGTGTCAGCGAAAAATTGTTGGAACAACAAGCTGCATCAATAGGATTGCCTTTGATAAAAATGTATGTAAGTGAAGGCACTTATTCTGAGTATGAAAAAGAGATGGAAACATTGCTTTTAGTATACAAACAGAAAGGTGTGAAGAAAGTGATCTTTGGAGATATTTTTTTGGATGATCTACGTGCCTATCGTGAGAAGAATTTGGCAAAGGTGGGGTTGCATGCCATTTTTCCGCTATGGAAGCGGGATACAAAAGAAATAATAACGGAATTTCTTGAACTGAATTTTAAAACAATTACCTGTTGTGTGAATGATGCCTATTTGAATGAAGATAAAGTAGGAGTGAATATCGATATGGAATTTATCAGGTCACTACCTGCTTTGGTTGATCCTTGCGGAGAAAATGGAGAGTACCACACATTTTGTTATGCAGGTCCGGTTTTTAAAAAGCCAATAGAATATTCTTTAGGAGAAAAAATTTATAAACCACTTGAAATAATAAATTCGGAACATACAGATAAGTTACCTGTTACAAAAGGTTTTTGGTATTGTGAATTACTTCCAGTTATGTAAAGCTTGCTCTTACTTTCTTTTGAAATAAGAATGGAACAGGATTAAAGAATCGGAGTGTAACTTCTAATCCGCCTCTTCCTGTTGTCGCGTTTTGTAACCCTGATAAATTCACATCATAACTAATTCCAATGGCATACCTTGCTAATTCATATTGTACGTAGGGGATCACAGCGTCTTTGAAACGGTAAAAACAACCCAGAGAAATAGCCATTCCTTTTTTTATTCCTGTGTATTTTGATTCTTCTTTCATCCTGTATTTTAAAAGCATACCCATGGAAATTTCATTTTGAGAACCCTGGATCATGGAGATGACAGAAGCTCCAATACTATAGGATGAATTTTTGATACCTAATAATGTTTGTGCATGTAACGTATATTTCAAATAGCCTTTCGAATTTTTTTCTAAAATATATGCCTGGTCGGGACGGGAAAGATGGTCGAATGCAACTCCAAGTTTGAATGATTTGTTATCATTTGACTCCATGTATTTATTTTCTTCACCATAACTATAACAAACACCTGCTGAATAATCACCATAGGTTACATTGTTGGATTTGTATATTTCTCCTGATGTCATGGTAGGGTCATAAGCGCCTGTAGCGCCATATTGAGAGTTGTATCTTAGTCCTCCAGGACTGATGCTTCTTTGTTTTGCACCACCCAAAAAGCCAACTGAAACTCTGTTATTCTCATCTAACATCAAGTGATATGCCAATGAAAGTGTTCCGCTAATTTTTTGCATGTTGCCATCTCCTGCTTTATCAGAAAATAAACTTATTCCAAATGCAAAACCTTTCTGATCTTTTTTCTTATACATTGCTGTTCGATTCTTGATCTTTATCCAGCTGGTTGGATCAAAGCGCATTTCAAAAGAAAGTTCATCTGTTCTGTATCCATTCAAGGATTTCCATTGATCTTTATGATGAACAACAAGATGAAGGTTCTTATCAACAGCCGTTAATGCGGGATTAATGGTTAATGGAGAATGGTCGTATTGTGAAAAATGGCTATCCTGTGCATTTGCAGAAATGCACAATAAAAAAGAAATTATGAAAAGTGATATGTAGTTTTTCATTTGCATTATTTGATCAATGAAATATTACCTTTTCCTGTTCCTGATTTTCCGTCAACAAAAGTAACAGAGAAATAATATGCGAATACTGCAGAGTCTAATTTCTTTCCTCTGTAAACACCATCCCAACATTGATCAATAGAGGTTCCTTCATAAACTTTTTCTCCCCAACGATCATATATCACTAATGTAAGTTTTGCAATACAAGGGTTTGCAGGTATGCATAATTGCTCATTTATTCCATCTTCATTTGGAGAAAATGCGTTTGGTATCAATGTTTTTAGATCAACGGAAGAACCTTCACAAGGTGGTAGTTCAACAATTACTGTAACCATATCAGTAGCTGTACAACCATTTGAATTTGTTGTAGTGACAATGTAAGAGGTTGTTTGCAATGGTGCTGCTGTTGGGCTGGCACAATTTGTACAACTCAAACCAGTTGATGGCGACCATGAATAAGTGACACCGCCAGAGGCTGTTAAAACGGTACTGCTACCATACGCGATAATCGTATCTATTCCCGCATTTGCGGAAGCAGAATTAACGATCAGGTTAGTGGTAATGATGCTATCACATCCTCCTGCTGCACTAATGGTGTCTGTATATGTACCGGGATTTCCAACAACCGTTCCCGAAGGAAGCGTATAACTTTGTCCGGCACAAATTGTAACTGTTGCATTACTTGTTACGGGAGGATTTACTGTCACTATTTGAGTTGAAGTTGCAGTGCAGCCTCCGTTATTTGCCGTTACAGTATATGTTGTTGTTGTGGCAGGGCTGATATTTAAAACTGCAGAAGTAGACCCTGTGTTCCAGCTATATGTTGTTCCTCCGCTTACTGTAAGTGCAGTGGACGCACCGGAACATATGGTTGTTATTCCGGTTATGACGGGAACAGGAATAGCGTTGATTGTAATTGTAGCTGTGGCTGAAGTAGAAGGACAACTTCCTGAAGCAGCAACAGAATTAGTTACAGTGTATGTTCCTGCAGCACTTAAACTCAGGTCAACAACTCCGGTAGCGGAATTAATTATTAATCCTGCAGTAGATGTGAAAGTTCCTAAAGCTGCTCCTGCGCCTAAAGTAGGAGATGGATCAACAGCATTCTGACAATATGGTCCGGCATAATTAAATGTTGCGGTTGGAGATGCAGTGACAGTAACTGTTTGAGTGGCAGTAGCAGTGCAGCCTCCGTTATTTGCAGTCACACTATATGTTGTTGTAGTGATCGGACTAACGCTTGCTGTTGCTACAACAGATCCTGTACTCCAACTGTAGGTTGTCCCTCCACTAGCTGTGAGTGTCGTTGAAGCGCCGGTACAAATGGCTGTAATGCCTGTAATTATTGGGACAGGAACAGCATTGATAGTTATGGTTGCCGTGGCAGAGGTTGCTGGACAACTTCCAGACGCAGGAACAGAATTAGTGACTGTGTATGTTCCTGCAGTGCTTAAACTCAGATCCACAACACCGGTGGCAGAATTAATAATTAACCCTGCAGTAGATGTGAAGGTCCCTAAGGATGCTCCGGCACCCAATGTCGGAGAAGGGTCAACAGCACTTTGACAATAAGGACCTGAATAATTAAATGTCGCAATTGGAGCAATGGAAACGGTAATAGTTTGCGTAGCTGTAGCTGTGCAGCCACCATTGTTTGCTGTAACAGTATATGTTGTTGTGGTGCCAGGACTTACAGTTGTAGCTGCAACAACGGAACCTGAACTCCAACTATAAGTTGTTCCTCCACTTGCATTAAGTGTGGTGGAAGCTCCTGCACAAATTGCAGCAATTCCGGTAATGACAGGAACAGGAACAGCATTGATAGTGATGGTTGCTGAAGCTGAAGTAGCAGGACAACTGCCTGAGGCAGCGACAGAATTAGTTACGGTATATGTTCCGGCAGTACTTAAACTCAGATCAACAATACCTGTTGCAGCATTAATAATTAATCCTGCTGTAGATGTGAATGTTCCTAAGGCGGCACCTGCACCTAATGTTGGTGAAGGGTCTGCAGCACTTTGGCAGTATGGACCAGCATAATTAAATGTAGCAAGAGGAACGGAAGAAATAGTTACAGCAGCTGTTGAAGTTGCCGGACAAGCACCGGAAGTGGAATAGGTAACAGTATATGTTCCCAGTGTACTCGATAAAAGATTTATTGCACCGGTTGCTGCATTGATGGATAAACCTCCGGTAGAAGAAAATGTTCCTCCGGGTGTTCCTGTTATTGTCGGCGTAGGATTGACGCCACTCTGACAATATGAAAGAGCACTATAATTAAAGGTCGCTGCATCTATTGGGTTAACTGTTATGTAACTTGTTTGTGTATGAGTATCTGAACCGGAAGCATTACTAACAGTTAATGTTACGGCATATGTTCCGGCTGTTGCATAACAAACAGAACTTGGATTTTGTGTTGTAGAAGTTGCAGGCGTTCCTCCGGCAAAAGTCCAATTCCAACTTGTGGGAGTATTTGTACTGGCATCAGTGAAAGCGATGCAGCTTCCGGCACATATTGTTGTAGTAGACGCTGTAAAATTTGAAACAGGAGGCGTTCCTGCGGCAACAACAAAAGTGAAATTATCCACCTGAGTCCAGTCGCCAAGTCCACCGGCAGGTAACAATACTGAAATATAGGCTCCACTTACAGGAGCAACAAATGTTGCAGTCCGCTGAACCCATGTTCCGTTTAATGGCATTGGGGCAAGATAAACAGCCGTGCCTGTAGCACCTGCAACAGTTGAAACACCTAGTTGTACAGCAGGAGAAGTAGTGGCAAAACTACCCCAACATCCTCTATCCCAAAATGAAATTGTATAATTAGTGCCTGCAACTAAGGGAGCTGACAATTGCATTGTTATTGCATCTGTAGCAGTACCTGTGAAAGCGACATACCATAGACCGCTTTGAGCCAAACCACAATAAGTAGCAGAGCTGATAATATCCATATCGCCAAAACTGCCATAAGCAATTGTGTTGGACATAAATCCATTAAATGGGGCGTTCCCTAAGTTAATTTGATCGGTTCCTGCTGTAGTAATTTCAAAATTACCATTTAGAAATGTCTGAGAATCCCCGTAGGTAATGAATGAGAACAAGAAAATAAATAAACTAAAGCGTATTTTGACAAATTGTTTCATTTTGTCTTTTTTGTTTCAAACCAAATTTACAATAAAATATTGACAAACTCAATTGTTCAATTATTTAGCTCAATTTTTCTACTTTTACATGGAATGAACTTGAAAAATAAAACCTTACTTCTTGTTTTTTTTATCTGTTGTTTCTTTAATGGAAGAGCTCAGCAATATAATTTCTGCCAATACTGCAATTCAGCGCATAGTGGTTAAGTTCATTTGAGAATATTTGTTTTCCATACTAGGCTTAAGAGTCGAAAAATCTTTTTACTTTTCAATAAAAATCACTCCGAATATTTCCGTTAAGATTCTGTAAAAATCTGACTAAAAGTGTTTTATATAATTTTGAATTTTTACGACAAAGTAATTGTCATTTTTGAGTGATTTTAGTCCAAAATTTACGATATTTGCTAATTATGCAACTTGACTGAGTTAAGTAATTGATAATTAAGTAGTAGATATGGATTTGTTTTCTTTTAATATGTTTTTTAAAAAGTCGTTTAAATTTCTTCTGGGATTATTGTTGACATTGACTTTTATGGCTGTTGCCACTTCAGAACTAAAAGCTCAAAACTTTTATGATGTAAAAGGGACAGTAAAGAAAAGCAGGAAAAAGCTGGAGGGAGCCACAGTTACCTTGTATAAAGGCTCAACCCAGATAAATCAACAAACGACTTCTTCCAGTGGCC
>CANJPX010000045.1 GCA_947476185.1 Bacteroidota bacterium | reverse complement strand
TATTATCCAATCCTTTAAAGGGATTTCAAGGTCCTATAAAAAGTTAGGAAACTATAAACAAGCTTTAGTATATCACGAATTATTTCAGGAATTAAATGATTCCATTTATAATGTTGAAAGTAGTAATCAAATTGCTGAAATGCAGGCTCGTTTTGATTCAAAAAAACAGGAACAGGAAATAGACTTGCTTACCAAGGATAAGAAAATAAAGGAAGATGAATTGAGTCGTCAGACATTGATCTCTCGTGCGATTATTTGTGTTGGAGTATTGCTTTTATTGCTGGTTATAATGGCAGTTCGTGGTAATAATCTAAAGAAACGTGCAAACAGAGAACTGGGAATAAAAAATGAAAAAATTGAATTAGCTTATAATATCATCGAGGATCAACATAAAGATATTAAAGATAGTATCAATTATGCAAAACGAATTCAAGAAGCTATATTACCTCCGGAAACAGTTATTAAGAAATCTCTTCCACATTCTTTTGTGCTTTATATGCCAAAAGATGTAGTCAGTGGCGATTTTTACTGGGTGGAACCTTGGGGGACAAAAGTTTTATTTGCTGCTGTTGACTGCACCGGCCACGGTGTGCCGGGAGCTTTGATGAGTATCGTTGGCTATAATTTATTAGCGAAGGCAGTAAATGAATTAGGCCTTTTAAAACCTTCCCTTATTCTTAATTCCTTGAGTAAAGGCATAGGAAAAACATTGCGTCAAACAGGAAGTGATTCTGAAGTAAAGGATGGGATGGATATTGCGCTGTGTGCTTTAGATCTGAAAACCTATATGCTCGAATATGCCGGAGCATATAATCCTTTATATATAATCCGAAATGGAAAATTACTGGAAACACATTCTGACAAAATTCCTATTGGGACATATTTAGAAGGTGAAGTAAAAAATTATATTAACCATGAGATCCAATTACAAAAGGGTGATACGATCTATATTTTTACTGATGGTTATGCAGATCAGTTTGGTGGAGAGAAAGGTAAAAAGTTCAAATACAAATCCTTGCAGCAATTATTTATTACAATTGCAGGAAAGCCAATGGATGAGCAAAGAGCTATATTAGAAAAGGCTATTATCGAGTGGAAAGGAAATTTGGAGCAGGTAGATGATGTATTAATAATCGGTGTGAGGGTCTGACAAAAGAACCTGTAAATAGTTTTGTATAATGGGTCGGAATTAGATTATTTTTAAATCTATATAGTTATTATAGTTGGAAAAAGAATGTTGCTCCTTCGTTTGTTTTTGCTTCTGTTCATATTTTTCCTTCGTGCATATTTATTATACGCATAACGGTAGCTAATCCTATCCCTGTTCCTTCAAAATCACTTTGTGTATGAAGTCTCTGAAATGCTCCAAAAAGTTTTTCAGCAAATTTTATATCAAATCCTGCGCCATTGTCTTTTATATAAAAAATAGTACCTGCTGGATTAGCTATGCTTCCTATCTCAACTATTGGTGTTTCTTTTTTACTCGAAAATTTAATAGCGTTAGAAATTAAGTTTGTTAATGCAATTGTGAATAAATTTTTATCGCAATTTAACATTAGATTTGGTTCAATTTTTAATTCTACATCATTTCGTGAATGAGTTTCTAGTACTCGATAAAAAATATCTTTTGATAATTCAGTAAGTTCAACATTCGACTTCGATAAATCATATCGTCCTATTTTTGACAACGTTAACAGGTCGTCAATTAGTGTGTTCATCCGAGTTGTGGAATCACTAATTCTATTTATAAAACGGATCCCTTGTTCATCAAGTTGGTCTCTATAATCTTCAAGCAATGCTGAACTATATCCTGCAATTCCTCTTAATGGTGCTTTTAAATCATGAGAGATAGAATATGAAAATGAATCAAGTTCCTTTATTGCTGCTTCCAATTGTTTTGTTCTTTGTGTTACTTTTTCTTCCAAATTTTTATTTAAGTCTGCTATTTTTATTTCAGCTTCTTTTTTCTTTGTGATATCTCCTATAAATGAGCAAAATGAAGTTTCTCCGTCAATTTCGATTGGGATAATAGATAATTCGATCAAGATTTCGACTCCATCTTTTCTTTTAGCGGGAAGCTCCATTAGCGTATTCAATATTTGGCTTTTACCTGAATTTGAATAATTTCTTAAATCATTATAGAGCTCCGCCACATATTTTGCTGGAATAATGCTATCTATAATGTGTTTGTTAAGCATTTCTTGTTCTTCAAAACCGAATATATTAAAAACTGCTGGGTTTGTATAGGTTATTTTTCCCTTCGAATTTATAATCACAATAGCATCTAAAGCTGAGCGCATTATCGAATTTATCTTCGCTTCATTTTTAATTACTTTTAGTTGATTTTCTTTAATACTTGTAATATCAACTCCATAACCGATCATTAATTTAAGATTATTTTCATCTTCCATTACAGGATAAAATTTCCGAAGTATTGTAATTTTGGATCCGTTCGAAACGCAAATTTCATCTTCCCATGTTACCATCTGCTTCGATTGTTTGCTTTCCAAAAACTTCTCTCTCCTTTCTATTGCACCTGTTGCTTCTCTTCCTCTATAAGCGGCATATTCAAAATCATCCTTTCCGATGATATGTTTTCTCAAATTTTCATCTTTTATTGCGGCTTTATTTAAATAAAGATACTTGTGGTCTGTGTCAAAAATTGCAATATCAGAAGGGAGATGATCTAAAATTGTTTCGTAGAAATATTTTAATCTTGAAATTTCATTTTCTGCATTTTTAATTTCTGTAATATCCAATGCGTATGCAATAATTAATTTTTCATTATTAAATTCAATTATATTTAAAAGGCTATTCATATAGGAATAGGTTCCATCTGCCTCCATTTTTTTTTCTATTGATGTGATGGACCTCCCGTTTTCATGAAGCAATTCAAATTGCTTATTTCGTTCATCAGCAAAATCCATTGAAATACCACGGTATTTACAGTAGTCATAATTATTTTTACCTATTAACCAGTCGCGCAAAACAGGATCTTTAACAGTGTGTGGATTAATGAATACGTAGTTACCATGCCTATCAAAAACAGCTACATTACCAGGTATATTATTGAGTATTGTTTCATAAAAATTTTTTTGTTTCTTTATTTCTAATTTTATTTTTACATTTTCGGTTATTTCATGCCTGATTGAAACATATTGATAAGGTTTGCCATCTTTTAAAAATGGAATTATTGTTGTTTGTACCCAATAAAATGAACCATCTTTGGCTTTATTCTTTATTTCCCCACGCCAAATTTCGCCACTTAAAATTGTGTTCCACATGTTTACAAAATACTCTTTCGGATGAAATTGCGAATTTAGTTTATTGTGATTATTGCCAATTAGTTCTTCTTTTGAATATTTTGAAGCGGAACAAAATTTTTGGTTAACATAAGTTATTATTCCTTTTCTGTCTGCAATGGATACTATTGATGATTCATCAATTGCAATTTTATAATCTTTTAAATCGCTTTCAATTTGTTTCCGAACCGAAATGTCGCCTGAAATACCTGTCATTAAATTTGGCACCCCTTGATCATCTTTTAATATTTTTGTATTACTATAAATCCATTTTACTTTTTTATCAGGAGTCAAAATTCTGTATTCTAAATTAGTTTCCCCTTGTTCGAATAGTTTCGCTGATTCTTCATTCACTCTTTTTTGATCGTCCGGATGAATAACTTCCGCCCACAGATTAATATTATTCTTCCAATTCTCTAATGGTAATTCATATAACTGAACAGCAGATTCACTTATATATTCTAATTTGTAATTAGGTAAGCTCACTCCCCAAATAGTTTCATTGAGTGAATTTAGGATACGTTCGTTTTTTACCTCACTTTTGTTTAATGCTAAATTTATTAATGCTTGATCATTTTTAATTTTATTAATTTCGGTTATATCACTAAGAAATGAATTTATAGTAAGAATTTTCTCGTTTTCGTGTAAACAAATAAGATTACCTGATACGTCAATTTTATTTCCCTCTTTGTTTATTAGACTATACTCTACGAATAGTTTTTTTTGCTGCTGCGAATGCAGATCTTTAAAAAACGACATACAATGAACTTGCGAATCGGGATGGATATAATTAAATATATTAGTTCCAACCACTTCATTTAGCTCATAACCCATTATTGTAAGCCATGTATTGTTTACAAATTCAAATACACCAGTACCGTCAATTACTGATATTAAGTCGTGAGAGGTTTCAATAATATTATTGTATTGTTCTTCTGATTTTTTTATTTTGATGTAATCAGCTTCAATTATTTTTTTATTATTTTCTATTTCTTTACTATTTTTAATCTGTATAATCGCTTCCCCAGCTAATGAAGCAAATACTTTTAAAATAGCCACGTGTGTTTCGTCAAAAGCGAATGTTTTTTCGCTTCGAATACCAAATGTACCAATGATAGTATTATTAGATTTTACAGGAACATATAGTCGTGACAAGGTTGGGGATTTTACTATTGAGTCAATAGAAAAAACATTTTTTTTATTTTCTTGGTCATTTGTCCATAAAACTTCTCCTGTTTTAAATACAAAACCAGGATGACGATCCATTGCTGTTTGTTCAGCAATTTCTATTTCTTCTTTTGAAAACCCTTTTGCATAAAATAATTTTAATTTATTTTCAATTTCATCAAACAAATAAAGTCCTGCAGTATCATTAGGTGCAATAAAATCGATTTGGGTTTTTATTTCTTCAATCAGATCCTCATAGTTTTTCATTTTGGTAAAACTCGCTACCAAATTTTCTATGTTAGTTAAAACTTTAATTAATTTTGTATTCATATTGTAACAAATGTTTCTGGCTAGCGTTTTTTATTATTTTAAATATATTATTTTATTACTTGACACGTAGGATGCATGGTTTTAAATTCTTTTGGTATTTTTTCAATAAAGTTTTGTGCTAATGTCATTTATTATGCCACAGTAAAAGAGTTGATTGCCAGTTGCTTAAGGTGGGTAATGCTGTTTATTTTTTCCTGAAATTGGAAACAGAGTCTGTTTTTTGGAATGGGCCACAGCGTGGGGGGCTGATAATACTTATTTCCCCATCTTTATACGGTCATATTCTTCCTGATTAACAGTTTTATCTTTGTAGTCGTTCGACTTTAATTTTCCGAACTGGTAGTTTAATGACAAAACGAAATAGTGTGAATTCTCTTTAGAAATATAATTTACATTGTAGCCTGCAACATTGCTTTCTCCTTTATTATATGAGGTATTTAAAATATCATTTGCAATAAGTCTACACGTTAGCTTGTCATTAAAAAAAGTTTTTTTGATGTTTGCCGATAAATTATAAAAAGGTTCAAAGGAGAAAATACCATCAACGCCTGCTGATGTATATTCAAAAGTAATTTCCACCGAAAAGAATTTCTTAGCCCTGATTTCATCATACAAGTAAACGTAATACATAGGTTTCTTATTTTGAATAATGGTTCCATTGCTTTTATAAGAAAATGTATTGACCATGTATCCAAAATAATTATAGGTGGTCCACCAGCTAAGCTCATAGGGGATTGTTATTCCGGCTGAATAAGTCTCCGAAAAATCTAAGTTTTTGGTGGTTGCGATAAATGCATCCGAGCCATCATTTAGCTTATCTACAACCAAATTCATAGCTCCATTTGTCCGGGAATAGTTAAAGGTCAATGAAGCTTCTTTCATATAAATTAGCGAAGCTTCCAGCGAATGTGTATAGGACGGTAATAAATAAGGATTGCCTCTGAAGGAAGAAAGTGAATCGATATAATTTATGAACGGGTCCATGTCTTGGAATGTTGGTCTACCGATCCTGCTGGAATAGGTAATATCTGTGTTTAGGTCTTTTGTAAAATCATAACCGAAAAATGCACTTTGGAAAACATTGAAATATTCTCTAGCAATCACTTGCTCTCCAGTGACTTTTGAGAAGCCGTCAGATCTTGTATATTCTCCTCTGACACCGACCCGCATATTGACTTTGTTTTTTGAATACCGGAGCTGTGAATATCCGGCAAGTGTGTTTTCACTGTATTTAAAACCATTTGCGTAGGATGTGTCCGAAATCCAATCCCCACTTGTTGAATAATTCTCCAGATCTATTTTACTTTGATTTATGATGTAAGAATCTTTTATTCCACTTTCTAATTTCCATTTTTTGTTGAATGCCTTGTTAAGATCTACTTGTCCGGTAAATATCTGGATGTTATTTAATCCGGTATTTCTTTTAATTTGTTTATCGACATTTGCAGCAATATATGTTCTTTGTGTAATCTCCTCCAAATTGCGTGATTCAAAATTTCCATATTGCACGGTTGCTGTTAATTCACTTTGAATCGTGTCAAGGGTTTTTGTGAAATTTATGTTCGCTGTATTGTTGATTGTTTTTGGCTTTTGAACAGTAAAAGTTTGAATAGTAAGTTCCGGAAGTGAATTTTTAAAAACATCATTCACATTGTCAACAGTGTTTTTATTTTGAGAATAAAATCCATTGTACTGGAGACCGATTGAACTCGTGGAATCTAGAGTATAGGTGATCCCTGCCCTGTAATTATTAGAATTGGTCTGATCACTGATTGTGGAAATTTTATTTTTCATTTCAGTGGTAGTGCTATCATTGCTTTTTACTTTACGGTAATATTCATCCGTATTCCACTGCTTTCCATGTGGGAATCCGTAACTGAGGAATGTCGACCATTTCTTGCGTTTGTAATTAAATCTTAGTCCTGTATAAGTAAAAAGATATTTTCCATACAGCGTATTCTGAATAAGATTTCCACTATACCCTTCCAGATTATTTTTTTTAGTAGTAATATTTATTACGGCTTTTCCTGCAGCATCATACTTTGCAGAAGGATTAGAAATTATATCTATTTCTTTGATCTCTGTTGAAGAAATAGTTTTTAATATGTCTGATGAAGCAATTTGTTGTCCGTCAACATAAATAACAGCAGTGCCTTTCCCGAAAATAGAAACATTATCACTGTTGTCAACCATTACTGTCGGAGATTTTTTTAACACATCTAAAACAGTCCCAGCAGAACTCAGTGCAGAATTTTCAACATTCACTTTTACTTTTTCACCATCGCGCTCAAATAATGGAAGTTTTGAAACTATTTCAACCTCTTTTAAAGTGTGATTCATTTCTAAAATAATTGTCCCCGCATCTAAAATAGTGTCATTATTTTTTCGGCTGAAATGTTGAAAATGGTCTAGAAATCCTATTGCAGTTATTTTTAAGATGATCTCATTTTCATTCATTTCGCTAATGCGAATTTGTCCGGCAATAAATAATTCACCTTTAATTATAGAGGAGTCTTTGGCGGAGAGGGCGATTACATTTCCTAATTCAATAGATTTATTGTCATTACCAGTTATTTTCCCGATAACCGTGTAGTTTTGAGCCTTGCTATATTGAAATATAAAATAGAAAAGGAGAGTAAAATATTTTATTTTGGCCATAACCCGATTGCGAATTGTTTAAGAATTTTGCCTTAAATAAGATATTACTTTAAATGAATGCGTTTAAGCTATTTTTGAATATTCAAATTTTATTTTTGTTTCAAATTCGATACTTTTTCCTAGTTCAAATGTATCATCTTCTTCATTCTCATCTGACTGGTGGTACCATATTATTTTAACAGATTTTCCAATTTCTTGTAGATGTGCAATTTTTTTAATGATGGAGGTAAGGTATTTTATTGATACAGAATGAAAATAATCTACATTAATTTCTAATACTGTTGTTTCTTTAGGATTTTTGATATAATTACTGAGCCATTCATTTATTGGAAAATAAAAATCATAGGCATCAGAAGAGTAGGAGCGTCCCCCTAAAAAAAGTTTTCCGGACTGATGATTAAAATTAATTTCCGGTGTTTTTTCAGTTCCTTTTATTACCAATTGTTCCATAGGGTAAATATAGTATGTGAATTTATTAAAAGCAAAAAAAATAAACTCATATCCATTGGTATTGTATTTTAACTTTCTGAACTGTTGTGTTTTATGGTGTTTTTCTGTGATTTACTAGATGAATTATTGTACTTTGAATAAGACATTTTATTGCATTTTTGCCTTATAATTTATGAATTACAGGTTTGTTAAAAATAACCTACTATGATAATTTATGAAAAGATTTACTTAACAATTTGAGGTATTATAAATTGCAAATTCTAACAATTAAACAAATATTTTTATAAATATACTTCTGTACAGATAAGGTAGTAATTCAGATAAATCGAAAAATAGGTGCTTGTCTCTTTACGAAATTATAAATTTAGGTGATTAGTAATTACTTCGAATTAAAAGCTATTCGAAATTGGATTCCTTTCATTAGAAATTTCCTGATAGGTAATATTTGTAATATCTCTAATTACCTCAGGTAGTTTTTTAACGTCAACTCCTTTAGTCATTATAGTCAATAAAAAATTTTTATTTTTTGAATAAATAATCCCTGATTCGTGCAGTTGTCGATAATTTGAGTCTCCCATTTCTCCAAATTTATGAACAATTTTTATATTAGGAGGCAGTGCTTTAACCATACCTTTTTTGAAATCACATTGAGATAATAAGTCTGCAGCGTATTCAGAGTGGTTTATGCTTAAGTAACTTGAATTGTAAATTACGGTTAATAATCTAGAATAATCTTTTATATTCATTAATGCATTTCCATTTGCGCTCCTTTTGAGTGAAATATTAAGGTCTGAAAATAATTTTAGAAAAGCTTTGTTATCTGCGTATTTATTGAGTAAAAATGTGGCATTGTTATCAGAATAGGCAACCATATATTTAAGTAACTCTTTTATTGTATGAGTTTCACCTGGCTTGATTTGATTTGAATTATAGGTTTGGTTCGGGATAATTTCTCCAGATGGATTATTAAAAGTTATTTTTTTATTTAACAAACCTGGTGTTTCTTCTTCCATTCGCAAATAGGCAAGTAGACCAGCTACTTTCATTAATGAACCAGGGTAATATGTTTCTGTGTCATTGATACATAACCAATCTTCCTTTCCAAATATTTTTAAATAAACGGAAGCCGAAGCGATTGATCCGTCTTTTTTATAGTATTCTATTTTCTTAATTATTTTATTACGCAGGCTCGTAAGTTCTGTTGACTGTATATCTTCTTCCGCCCATTCCAGAGGCTTAATATATTCATATCCATCAATTCTCGCTAGATCAAAATTTTGAGAATGGGTTTCTATTATTCTTTCTGATTTTGTTGAATTAGAAATTGAATGTTGAGTATTATGTTTAATAATAGCATATGTGATGATACTACTAATTAAAGTTGTTGTTATTATGGAAGCAATAATTGTTTTATTTATAATCATAAATCTTTAATTAAATCGATATTCTATTTATTCATTGATGAAGGTAATAGTTATTTTACAATAAGTATATGCAATAAATTATAATAATATTATTTATAATCATTCTCAGTAATTGGATCAGTATAATCCGTAATCATTTATGGGTGTTGAATTGTAGAGTTCATTGAAAAAATAGTTTAATAGTAAAAGATTTGTTTTATATATTTTTTATAATAAATATTTTGGTCGATATTTATATTGTATTAAGCCATGAAATAATATAGTTAATCTTTAATTATTGTGAAAAGTTAAAATTGCACGAACTGTTATTTTTCAAAAAAAAGTATTTGTGTACTTCTTCTACTAGTTGAAATTTACTCAAATCATTGCAGAAATGGATTTCAAAGAAAGCTGAATATGTTAAAATAGGATTACGAATGTTAATTAATTTGCTTTTGTATTAATATGAATACAATATAAATCATGGATAGAGAGAGAAGAATTGTAATGAAAATATACGATATAATATTATATTTGTTTAGGACGTAATTCAAATTAAAAACAAACATCAATGGAAACTTTAAATAATCTTCCTGTATTAAATCCAGTAGAAATACGTGTATTAGGAACTCTTATAGAAAAATGTAAAACTACACCGGACTATTACCCGATGACATTGAATTCACTTACTGCTGCCTGCAATCAGAAAACTTCGCGAAAGCCTGTGACTCAGTATGATGAAGAAACAATCGTGATCGCTTTGGATTCTCTCAGAAAAATTGGGTTTACATCAACAGCAACTGGTGGCACAAGTCGTTCTGTAAAATACAAGCATAACTTCACGCTTGTCTATCCAATTACATCGGCCGAATTATCTGTTATTGCTTTGTTGTTCTTAAGAGGACCTCAAACGGTCGGTGAATTGAATACGAATTCAGCAAGGTTGTATGAATTCGAATCATTGGAAGAAGTAAGCTTAGTATTGGATAAACTTTCTCATGCTGACACTCCTTATGTTAAACAGCTCTCAAAACGCCATGGACAAAAGGAAGCACGGTTTATGCATTTATTTGGTGAAATGATTGAATTTGAAGAAGAAGATTTACCTGAAGAGCCTGCCAGAAAAAATGTGAAAGAATTGGAAACGAGGTTATCGATTGTTGAAACTGAATTAGCAACAGTAAAGGAGTCTCTTGCAAAGCTGATAAAAGAACTAATGGGATAGTTGTGGCGTTTTCGCTGCAAATTTGATATTTGAGGTAGCATTGTCCCAAAAAGAAGAGAGACAAGCTAAAAGGCTTGTCTCTCTAAGTACCCGGGATCGGACTTGAACCGATACATTCGCAATGAATACAGGATTTTAAGTCCTGCGTGTCTACCAATTCCACCACCTGGGCATTCCGGCATTCAATAAAAAGCCTCTCAACATGAGAGGCCTTCTCTTGGAGCGAAAGACGGGGTTCGAACCCGCGACCTCGACCTTGGCAAGGTCGCGCTCTACCAACTGAGCTACTTTCGCATTTTATTTCAAAATAATTGTCCAAAAAGCTATATTCTTCGACAATTCCCCATTTCTACTAATGGGATTGCAAAAGTAAGTATTTTTTTAATTCTGCAAAATATTTAGGCGAAAATCAGTTGAATTTAATTTTTGTCCCTTTCGAGGTTTTTTGCCTTTAAAACGTATATTTATGGAGTAATACTGGAAAAATGGT
Source organism: Bacteroidota bacterium (assembly GCA_947476185.1). Lineage (GTDB taxonomy): Bacteria > Bacteroidota > Bacteroidia > 2-12-FULL-35-15 > 2-12-FULL-35-15 > 2-12-FULL-35-15. The sequence goes on along the minus strand of CANJPX010000045.1, from coordinate 17,162 downwards.
AAAAATGAATAAAGTAATGGCAGGGTATCATATGTTAATGATCCTGTCGCAGGTGGATGGTGATTTTGACGTTTCTGAAGGAAAAGTAATTGTGAAGTATCTGAAAAGTACCTTCCCTTTCAGGGTGGACTTGGATGGCGAAATGGCTGTTTTAAGTTCCCTTCCGCGAGAAGATTATTTTATTCATTTTAATAATGCCATGAATGATTTTTATGAGGATTCTATTCCTAAGGAGCGTATTGATTTCTTAAATTTTGCTGTTAAACTTGTAAAAGCGGATAAAAAAATTACTCCGGAAGAAAATAAATATTTGAAAGAGTTGTTTTTTGCCTGGGAATCTGAATACGAAGGAGCTTAATGGTTCAAGTAGCTTGTATCAAGTAGTTTGTATCAAGTTCTGTGTCTTATATTTTTGTCCTGTTTTTCTGGCTAAAGTCATTCTTTTTTCTTGATTCTTGTATCTAGATTCTTATGTTCTCTTTATCCCCCGATCATCTTTTTTATTTCATTTAACTTCATCAACGCCTCTACTGGTGTTAACGTATTGATATCGGTTCTCTGAAGTTCATCTTTTATATTTTCCAACACAGGGTCGTTCAATTGGAAAAAACTCAATTGCATATTTTCATTTTCTGATTTTCCTTTTTCTGAGTGTTCGGAACTTTGAACTTTAAATGTTGAACTTTGAACTTCCCTTGTCTGAAATCCTCCTTTGTTCTTGATTCTTTGTTCTCGATTCTTTGTATCGCCCTTTTCTCTCTCGCTTTCTAATTGTGCAAGAACTTCATTCGCCCTGTCCAGCACTTTTTTAGGCATCCCTGCCATTTTTGCTACATGTATCCCAAAACTGTGTTCGCTTCCACCAGCAACTAATTTGCGCATGAATAAAATTTTATTTCCTATTTCTTTAACAGAAACATTATAATTTTTTATTCTAGGTAACGAATTGGTCATTTCATTTAACTCGTGGTAGTGTGTTGCAAATAACGTTTTTGCTCTGGCAGTAGGATTTTCATGAATGTATTCTGCAATTGCCCATGCGATTGAAATACCGTCATAGGTCGACGTTCCTCTTCCTATCTCATCTAATAAAATTAAACTTTTGTCGGATAGATTATTTAAAATGCTAGCCGTCTCATTCATCTCTACCATAAATGTAGATTCACCCGATGAGATATTATCTGAGGCACCTACTCTGGTAAATATTTTATCTACTAATCCTAAATTTGCATGTTTTGCAGGTACAAAACTTCCCATCTGTGCCATCAGCACTATCAAGGCAGTTTGCCGCAATAAGGCTGATTTACCACTCATATTCGGGCCGGTGATCATTATTATCTGCTGCTGATTATTGTCCAAATAAACATCATTCGCAATATACTCTTCGCCAACAGGCAATTGATTTTCAATTACAGGGTGACGGCCATCTTTAATATCGATGATATCATTTTCAAAAATATGCGGACGGACATAATTGTTTTTTTGTGCAATAGTTGCGAAAGAAAGCAGACAGTCTATCCGTCCTATCAAAGAAGCGTTTAATTGTATGATGGAAATAAAATCCATTAATTCAAGTACGAGGTCATTGAATAATTTAACTTCAAGTGCCTGAATCTTTTCTTCAGCACCCAATATTTTTTCTTCGTAAATTTTCAGTTCAGGAGTAATATAGCGTTCCGCGCCGGTTAATGTTTGTTTGCGCATCCAGTCGGCAGGAACTTTGTCTTTATGTGTATTGGTAACTTCTAAATAATAACCATATACATTGTTGAACCCCACTTTAAGGGAAGTTATCCCTGTCTTTTCACTTTCCCTTTGTTGGATTTGAATCAAAAAATCTTTTCCGGAAACTGAAATATTTCTCAGTTCATCCAATTCAGTATTTACTCCTTCTGCAATTACATTCCCTTTTAAAATGAGATAAGGAGGATCTGCAGTGATCTCTTTTTCTATTCTGTCAATAACACTTTTGCAAGGATTAAGTTGTTCTGCAATTTTTTCAAGCGACTTATTTTTTGAATTGCTACATGCAATTTTTATTGGATCAAGTGCACTTAAGGCGCGTTTAAGTTGCACCACTTCTTTTGGTGAGATCCTTGCTGTGGCTACCTTTGAAATGATCCGTTCCAGATCTCCGATCAATTCAATATGCTGAATGATATGCTCCGAAATTTCATGTTTCGATAAAAAATAATCGACTACATCTAATCGCTCTTCTATAGGCGCTTTATCTTTTAGCGGTAAAGCCAACCAGCGTTTAAGCATTCGCGACCCCATCGGAGAAATGGTATGGTCGATCACATCAATCAGTGTTTTTGCATTATCATTGTGTGAACCAAATAATTCCAGGTTGCGAACAGTGAACCTATCCAGCCAAACATATTTCTCTTCTTCTATTCTGGAAATGGTACTGATGTGTTTTACTTTGTCGTGAGCCGTGTCAGCGAGATAATGTAATGCCGCTCCTGCAGCGATAATGCCATGTTTCAGCTCTTCAATTCCAAAACCTTTTAAAGATTTTGTTCCGAAATGTTTTAACAGAAGGTCGATTCCGAATTCAGAAGTAAATGCCCAGTCGTCTAATCCAAAGCTGTAAAATTTATCTCCGAAGGTTTCAACAAAAAATTTCTTTTTTGTTTTTTGAAATAAGATCTCGCTTGGTCTGAAACTTTGTAAAAGTTTATCGATGTATTCTATATTCCCTTCGGCAACTAAAAATTCACCGGTAGAAACGTCTAAAAAAGAAACGCCTCCAAAAATTCCTTTGTCCTTCGAAGAGCCGGCATTTGTTGTATTGAGGTAAATACTCGCTAAAAAATTATTGTTTTTGTGATCTAATACTTTATCGTTGTAGGAGACTCCCGGTGTTACCAATTCCGTTACACCACGCTTAACAATTGTCTTGGTCAATTTCGGATCTTCCAATTGGTCGCAGATTGCAACACGTTGTCCTGCTCTTACTAATTTCGGTAGATACGTGTCTATTGAATGATGAGGAAATCCTGCCAATTCTATGAAAGAGGCGTAACCATTGGCTCGTTTTGTGAGAACAATGCCTAAAATATTTGCAGCCTTAACAGCATCACTACCGAAAGTCTCATAAAAATCTCCGACTCGGAACAATAACAATGCATCAGGGTATTTAGCCTTGATAGTATTATATTGTTTCATTAGCGGTGTTTCTGATTCCGCAGCTGTTGTTTTTGTTGTTGCTTTCCCCTTTGCCATTATTCGTAAAAATACAAAACCTATACGTACTCCCACGGCAAAGTTTTTAACACTTTTTGAGCAATTCTTTTATAGCTTTGCCTGATAAATGAATGCAAAAAGTCTCTTAGCGATCTTTAAAGAAAAATATGCGCCCGACATTCGCTTTTGGGTCCTGCTTTTCTTTATTTTCCGCCTTTATGGCATTACGGATCCTCCTCTGGAGATTGCACATAATTGGAGGCAAGTAACAGGAGATATGGTTGCCCGTAATATGTATGAAATAGATAATAATATTTTATATCCCCGCTTGGATTTTGGTGGAGAAAAAACGGGGATCACCGGCACCGAATTTTCTGTCTTAAATTACCTGATGTATCTTTTGTCATTGCTTTTTGGTTTTCACGACTGGTTTGGACGCTTGATAAATCTGATCGTTTCTTCTATCGGTGTTTTATATTTCTACAAATTATTGCGATTGAAATTCGATGAAAAATTTTCTTTTTATGCAGGATTTCTATTGCTGACATCGATGTGGTTGATTTACTCGCGTAAGGTTATGCCGGACACATTCAGTACGTCATTGGTAATTATCAGTTTGTACCATGCATTCATGTACTTTAAGGGTTCGAAAATTTTTCATGCTGTTTTGTATTTCATTTTTGTTACCCTGGGTATTCTAAGTAAAATTCCCTCAGCCTATCTATTGATAATTCTTGTATTCCCGTTTATTGATAAAAGTGTTCCCACTATAAATAAGATCTGGGTCTTTGTTTTTACTTTATTGATGTTCATACCGGTTGGATTCTGGTATTTTTATTGGGTTCCATACTTAGTAAGTCATTTCGGCTTTGCGCATTATTATATGGGGACAGGCATCTTCCAGGGTTTTCATGAGATCGTTACTAATATGTCACGCACTTTTGAGAAATTTTATTTTGATGCCTTCAAGTTCATTGGATTTATTACCTGTGTTTTCGGATTTGTTTTCGCAATCCTGAAAAAAGAAAAACGGGTATTGTGGATAACCTTACTATGTAGTTTAGCCTTTGCTTTTTTTATGTTGAAAGCTGGACGTAATTTTTATCATCACAGTTATTACATTGTGCCTTTAGTTCCTGTGATGTGTTTGTTTATTGCCTATGCATTAACATTAATAAAAAAGCAAGGACTGCAAGTATTACTTTTATTGGCTATCACTGCGGAGAGCATAGCGGACCAACAACATGATTTCAGAATAAAAGATTCTGAAAAATATAAATTATCATTAGAAAATATAGCAGATAAGATCACTGAAAAAACGGATTTAATTGCAATTAATGGGGATGAAAATCCTCAACTAATGTACTTTGCGCACCGTAAAGGTTGGACTATCTCTTCCGATGAGGTTAAAGATCCTGACTATATGAATGAGATAATTAATTTGGGCTGTAAATATTTGTTTTTAAATAAACATGCATTAACGTCAGTTGTTTTGCGGTCAGGTGAAAACTGGAAAAATGTTTTTGAAAATGAAGATTTTGTAGTATATTCACTAAGGAATTAGTAATAATATGAGAAAATTAGAAAACGCAGAACTAGGACGAAAGACTGTTGAGGAATTTAAGGATTCTTCAAAAACGCCTGTAATAATAGTTCTTGATAATGTCCGTAGTTTAAATAACGTTGGTTCTGTTTTTAGAACAGCCGATGCTTTTCTTGTTGAGGCAGTTTATTTATGCGGGATCACAGGAATACCTCCGCATAAAGAAATTCAAAAAACCGCATTGGGAGCAACAGAAAGTGTAGCCTGGAAATACTTTAAAACTACCTTGGAGGCAGTAAAAGAACTTAACGAAAATAAGTATATCGTTTACGCCATAGAGCAGGCCGAATCAGCTATAATGCTCAACAATTTCATGCCCAGTAAAAAACAAAAAATTGCCATTATTTTTGGAAATGAGGTAAAAGGTGTTGAGCAGGAGGTGATCGATGCGAGCGCTGATGTAATAGAAATCCCTCAATTAGGAACAAAACATTCCTTGAATATTTCAGTGAGTGTTGGTGTGGTGATGTGGGATCTGTTTTTAAAATTGGGACGTTAATTTTATTTCCTCTTTGTAATTGGCTTTTTTCCTGAGGATTCTGTTGAATCTTTTGAATTAATTGCATTTTGCATTTCTTTAAGCTTGTAATATTTTTTATACATCTTTTTTAATTCGATGTTAACCCTGTTGGTGTAGGATTCATCATATTGAAAAGCTTCTAAACTTGGACTATAGGTGATTCTTGCAATTGGAGACTTTAATATAGTTACATCTAACCCTTCAACTTCTTCAAAAATATCAACATCGCAATTAAAGTTAAAAGCATCTTTATTTGCAGATGGCACTTTCGTGTTTATTGCTATAAATTTTGTAACAAATCCTTTTTTGGAAACTTCAATTTTTATATTTTTATCTAAGGCAAGTTTGAAGGAACATTTCCCCTTTTTATTTGTCCATATCTCGGAATAAGGAATTTCTCCATTATAAATTGTAAGCAACACACTGTCCAGTACTTTTGATTCCGCATCTTTTTCATCTCCTTTGGATTGACGGATAGTGGCTCTAAGCTCTAAATAAGCATCTTTCGAAAGAGTTGAATCAATCTTGACAGATTGATTCGGTTTTGCAGTTGTTTTTCCGTTTGTAGCTTTCGTTTGGGCAACAGAGTGAACAACTGTAGCAAACAGTAAGAGAAACATTGATAATAAAATTTCTTTCCTACGCATAGTCTTTATTTTCTTTAACAAACTTAAAACAAAAAGTGTTCCATTTGACAAGTGTTTACCAAAAAAAACGTCCCGACTTGATTAAGGACGGGACGCTTTTAGTATGAAGATTCTTATTAGTTTGCTAATGCTTTAAAGTCAGCATTGTCACGGAATTTAATAAATTCAGCATCATCTTTAGCCATTTGTTTGAAAGAAGCATCTTTTTGAATAGCCACTTTTAAATTATTAGTTAATACATCAGCTTTGCCTTGACGAGCACCTGCGATAGCTTTCAAATAGAATGATAATGCAGCATCTTTATCAGTTGTTGAATTGTCGATAGTAGACATTGCGCCATCAGAGTTTCCATTTAATAATTTAGCCAATGCAGCGTTGAAAGAATTATCACTTCCGAAATCACCAACAGCAGAAGCATAGTTACCATTTTGGATTTCAATGATTCCCATGTTGTAAGAAACTTCAGCAGAAGAACCGGCTTGTTTGTATAGTTCCATTGCAGTTTTGCGATCCCCTTTCCAACGTGCTACAATTCCCATGTTGTTTTTTACAACAGGGTTGTTAGCTGATAAACCATCTGCTTTTTTGAATTCAGCTTCAGCATCATTCAATTTGTTTTGCATCAAATAGATCATACCAACGTTGTTAGATGTTCTCCAGTCAGAAGCATATTTTGTTTCTGCTTTTTTGTAGATATCTAATTTTGCATTTAAATCAGTAGTTAATGTAGCAGCATAAAGAATTTCTTCAACAGATAAACTATCAGGAGCAGAAGCAGCTAATTTAGAAATTTGCTCATCTGTACGGCTGTTAACGTCAACATTTAAAGTAAGAACAGCTCTACGTAATTTTGGTAAGATCTTGTCAGCAACTTCAGTATATGTCTTAGACAAATTTTTGATCTCTTTTTCACGGGTTTCTCCATCAGGATACATTGTTAAAACGCGCAAGATTAATTCTTTATCAGCGATAGCAGAAGCTTCCAAAGCCTTTTTGAAACCATCCCAATCTTCAGCTGTAGTTACTTTAGTGTAAAAAGCTTCTTGAGCAGCAACATCAACTTTCGATTTTTTATCTTTAAACATTGCAACCATTGACTTAGTAGCTTCTTTAGCACGATTTTCAGCTAGTTCACCATTACGTGATAATTCACCATCAGGAGAAGCATAAGCAGAAACATTCATGTTTTTGAATGCAATGTTAGGATTCTTAGAAGCTGCAGTTGCATATTCTTTGAATGATTTCGACTCTGCACTTGTCATTTCTGAACCACGAACTTGTGATTGATTAATTACGAAGAAAATATTTGTAGTTTCAGAATGAGGTACAACTTTTTGGAAATTGTCTTTCCCGATAAGTGATTTATCATCAGATTTTACCAATAATGGTGTGATGATAGTTCCATCTGCCACTTTCTTAGCTGGAAGATCTTTCTTTTTAGATTTTACTGCACCTGAAGCTCTTAATTCTAAAGTAGCCACTTTCATTTCAGGGATGTAAGCAAATTTTTCAGAAGTATAAGAAAAACTACCGCCAGTTTTATTTGCGATCTTTTTACCTGTACCTTCTACTTTTTCACCAATCAAAACAACTGGAGTTAATGCTTTTTCGCCACCATTGTATTTTACTACAGGAATAGTGGTAACCGTAGCCTTTTTAGGGAATACTTTTGCAGGGTATGTGCCAGTAATACTAACTGTCATACTGTCGCCATGCATTTCCATAGGGTCAGGAGTAACTTTGTAGGTAATTTTATCGGCATTCTTAACCAATTTACCTAATCCATTACAAGAGGTCAAAGCAACTGCTGTGATAACAGCTAAACCTAATGTTTGTAAAGATTGATTTTTCATTTTATCGTTTTTAGTTCTGTTTAGAAATGATACGGTTTTTTGTATTTAGTACTATAAGGTGCAAAAATAATTAAATTTTTAAATAATGAAAGTATTTATGCAATTAATAATGGCCATTTTTCATTTTAAAGAGCCCTTTTCTGCTTTAACATGCGTCACCCCTTGATTATAGCCTTTTTTGAGGATATTCAGCATTAATTCATAATCTTCCGGATTATTGGCAAAATCCACATTATTTGCATCAATTATCAATATTTTGAGTTCAGGCATTTGTTTGAAAAAGTCGAAATAAGACGATTGTATCTTTGAAAGGTATTCATTTGTGATATTTTGCTCGTAATTGCGACCTCTTTTGCGGATATTTTGTTGCAAACGTTCAATGTCATGGTACAAATAAACGAAAAGATCGGGTTTGGGTAACGAATCATTAATGATGTGAAACAATTTGGTGTACAATGAAAATTCATCTTCCTTCAAATTTGACTTTGCAAAAATAAGTGATTTCACGAAATAGTAATCCGCGATGATACTTGGTTTAAATATATCCTGTGTCGAAAGTTCTTTTTTTAACTGATGATACCGCTCCGCTAAAAATGATAACTCCAAAGGAAAGGCATGCTTTTCCGGTTCCTCATAAAATTTAGGCAAAAAGGGGTTGTCAGCAAATTGTTCCAGGATCAATCTGGAATTCAACCCCTCCGCCATTTTAGTAGCCAACGTCGTTTTGCCAGCTCCTATATTGCCTTCGATTACAATGAAATTATATGGCGTAATTGAATTCAGCGTTTTAGATCTTTAGTTTTACTTCCAATTTGTCTTTGCATTCCTCTAATAACCTTGAAATTGTTTTTATAAAAACAGGATGCATATGATCTTTTGCGATCTCATTCAATGGGATCAATACAAACTTTCTTTCCTGAATAAAAGGATGAGGGATCTTAAGTTCTTTGAGGTCAATAATCTCATCGTTAAAAAAAAGAATGTCTATATCAATCGTCCTTTCCTGCCACTTATCATTTGACCGGTTGCGACCCAATGATTCTTCTATTTCTAAAATTGTTTTTAATAATTCTGTTGAGGATCTTTTCGTTTTGATTTCGATAGCCTGGTTATAAAATTCGGCTTGGTCTTCATTGCCCCAGGCTGCAGTAATATAAATACCTGATGTTTTGGCGATAGTGCCTATTCTTTCTGCGATAAGGTTATTCGCCTGTTTCAGGTTTTCTGATTTATTTCCGATGTTCCCACCCAATAAAAGATATGCTGTATTCATTCCGTGTCAAATATATAAAAACATTTTTGCCTGAATTATTATTTATTGTCATAGTTTATTTAAGTACATTTGCTATATGTCAAAAAAACTTATGAGAAAAATAATACTTACTCTTGCTATATTTACAGTTATTGCTTTGTCGGTTCATTCGCAGACTTTACCTGCGTTATACACTCAAACAAACGTAATTACCGGATTGCAATATCCCGTTGATTTTGATTGGACACCAGATGGGAAATATTACGTCACTCAAAAAGGTGGTACCACAACAGGGTCGTGCGCTAATGCTAAAATATTGGTATATAATTCTGCTGGCGCTTTGTTGTCAACATTTTGCGATCTTACTGATTCAGTAATTTGTGGAGGTGAACGAGGATTATTAGGGATTGCAATAGACCCTAACTTTGTTACGAATCATTTTGTGTATGCTTTTTATGTGCATAAAGCAGGTACTATTAACGAGATAAGAGTTGTAAGGTGGATGGAAGTTGCAAATGTTGGAACCAATTTCACTGTTATTCTTCGTTTAAATTTAAATACCTTAGGTTTTGCAATTCAACAGTATCATTATAGTGGAATAATTCGTTTCCGTCCGTCTCAACCAGATAAATTATATGTGCTTGTAGGTGAAATGTATCACAACCAAACCGATACTGTTGCAACACATAATTTCGGCCAAATGAAAAATGTTCCCTATGGTAAAATTCTTCGCATAAATACCGATGGATCTATACCCACCGATAATCCTTTTTATGATGATGGAAATCCGGCAACTGGAAACGACGATAGAATATGGTCATACGGACATAGAAACATGTTTGGCTTATGTGTTAACCCTGTGACAGATAGTTTGTATGAAGCTGAAAATGGATTAACAACTTGGGATGAATTTAATATAATTCATAAGGGTGGAAATTATGGTTGGAATACTTGTGAAGGTAATTTTTTTAATTCTTCCACCACTATTCCTTGTCCTCTTGTTGGTTCTGTTTTACCTCTTACCACGTGGGGAGCTCCTCTGCCTTCTGTAACTGGTTGTATGTATTATAATGGTTCAGCAATGTCGGAATTTGACAATCATATTTTAGTAGGTGATAATGATTATGGAATAATTTACGATTTGACAATGGGTAATGCCCCTGCATACGACATCGTCACATCTAAAGTCGCATTTGCAGATGTTGTAACAGCTCCTGCTGGTTTGACGACCTTGCGTCAAGGACAATCTGATGGATGTATTTATGCTATGAAAGGTGGTTATACAATTTCAGGTACAATTTTTAAAATATGTCATTCTTCTAGTGTTGGGGTTTCGAATAATGACGAAATGGAGAATTTTATAGGTCAAAATTATCCAAATCCAACGAATGGCAAAACACAAATTGATTATTTTGTTACCCAAAATTCAAATGTTTCAATTGTATTGTTTGATATTACAGGTCGTAAAATTAAAAATATTTTATCCTCAGACGTTCAATTAGGCAAGCATACTGTTGAATTAACAGACTTGGATGAAAATTTTGCCGGAAGTTATTTTTATAAAATGATAGTGAAACAAAATAATAAAATTGTTTATTCTGAAACAAAACGTATGTTGATCGTTAGGTAAGCGGTAAATCAAAAATTGTTGTAAGTTTATTACAGCAATTTTTAATTTAAATTATCTCGTTATTATCAATTTTATAATTTGTTCCACGCTTTCGCTTTGTATTTTGCAGATATAGATACCTGACTTTAGTTCAGATGTATTGATATTTATTTTTTGATTTCCCTTTGAAAAATTCTCATTTACAGTTTTCATAATTGATTTTCCGAAAACATCTTGTACTGAAAAAGTTATTTGCTCAGCACTTTTTAAATAAAACATAAGTGTGCTTTGTTGATTAGTTGGGTTAGGGAAAAGCTGTAGGTTTTGAATAGAATTAGCTATTTCATTGTTTAATGTGTAAATAGTTGGTGTGATAAAAACTCTGTATATTGAATCGTTTGCCCAACTAATTCCGAAGTTTCCTTGCTGCGCTCTGATTCCTCCAAGTATATATCCGACCATTGTTTTAGCGTTTGGAAGGTCGCGTAACCTTATTACTTCATTTGCATAACTGGATACATGCTGTGTTGGAATAAATTTAGCATTTGAGCCTAATAATCCAGGCAACTTAATCGGTAAAATAGTTTCCTCAATACTTCCATCCGAATGAAGAGTCATTGTTGTTAAATCATTAATAAAAGGTACAAGTGAATCTCGTTTTAATAAATTTGTTGCATCATTATAGTTATATAAACTTATTCCACCAAAAAATGTTGTATACATTTTTTGTGATATAGAATCATAAATTGGCATTATGGCACATGTATATTGGCTCATAACTTGCTTGTACGATATATCTACTGAGGCGCCACTCGCGCTTATTATTATTGGTTCTTGAAATGGCAAATTAGAATCTTTGCGAAATACTCCCCCGTATGCTCCAATTGCAAAAGAACCATCAGGTTTAATTATTGGGCCTGTATTAAAGTCTCTTCGATGAAAGTTATTCGTGTCTGTCTGGTAGCTAAAACTTGATAAAGTTATCGTAGTTCCATCATCGTTAATATCAAATTTTTTGATTTTGTCACTGTATTTTTGAGTGAAAATAGGAACAGGAGGATCAGCATAAAATCCACGAAAGTTATGACCAAACATTAAATAATAATCATTTCCTATTTTCCCTAAATCGCCACCGCAAATTGCAAAATTTGTATCATTTACTTGTCTTATCGTTGTTGCGATTGGTTGTGCATTTATGACTGCATTAATCATATTGTCAACATGAATTGCAGTAAGATTAGGGAAAGTAACAAATAAATCTGCAACGCTATCATATCCATATCCTCCAATCATATATAAATAATTACCTTCTTGAATATATTGCATATTAGTTGATCGCATCGGGTCAGCGATTGCTGGTATCAACTGATTAAGGTCTGATTGATAAAAATTCCATGTTGTGGTGTCAATAACCATTACACTATTATTAATGTATTCAGGGGGGAAACTGCCGCTACTGTTTAAGCCATGTAACCCGTTTGTTCTCCCACCTATTATTAACCATTTGTCCCCCGATTTTGCAAATGCAAATGAGTGGATTGCTGGTAATGGGTTTGCTATTACCGGCTCTATTTGTATTGTAAAAGGAGGGATTTGTCCATTTTGTCCAAAACTGTTTAGACTAAAAATGATTAATGCAAAGAGTTGAAAAAGGGCGGTTTTTTTTGGATTCATTTCTTAGAATTTTTTAAATAAAGGTAGTTATTAAATTGTATTAAAACATTTTTGAATATTCTGAATTTCAATTTGTAATTTTACAGAATGACAACTGAGGAAATAGCCAATGCTCTGAAATTGACAGCGCAATTGATGGAGCTGCATGAGGAAAATCCATTTAAGATAAAGTCTTTAGCAAATGTTGCTTATAAATTGGATAAAACGGATGTTGATCTGCAAGGCATGACGCTTTCAGAAATTGAAAAAATAGAAGGAGTTGGAAAAGGGATTGCTGCAAAAATAGATGAACTTCTTGTAACGGGTAATTTAAAGGAATTGTCTGCATTGTTTGACAGAACACCTTTGGGTGTGATCGAGATGCTCAAGATAAAAGGAATTGGTCCAAAAAAGGTAGGGCAACTTTGGAGAGAATTAGAGATTGAAAGCATTGGTGAACTCTTGTATGCTTGTAACGAAAATCGTTTGATAACGCTAAAAGGTTTTGGTGCAAAAACTCAGGAACAGGTAAAAAAACAAATTGAATTTTTTCAGTTGAACATTGGGAAGTTTCATTACGCTGCAGTAGAAAAATTTGCTTTTGAACTGGTAGACTTTCTAAAGGAAAAATACAATACAGAATTTGTTTCTCTCACCGGAGAAATGAGAAGAAAGTGCGAAGTGATTGATAAAATAGAAATTTTAATTGCCACTACAAGTGCTATTTCAATTGATGAAATTCAGAATCATAGAAATGTAAAAATTGAATTTATTACTTGTGCTGAAATTGATTTTTATTCTAAATTGTTTGAAACGACGGGAGCAGAAAGTCACTTTGTAAAATTAAAAAATCCAAAATCGTATATCACCCTGATCGGAGTCGAAGGGTTAAATTACGGGTCAGAAATTGAAATTTATAAATCATTAAATTTACAATACATCGAGCCCGAACTGCGTGAAGGGTTGGATGAGGTCTCATTAGCAAAAGAAAATAGAATTCCGAAATTAATTGAAGTTTCTGATCTAAGAGGGATACTTCATAATCATAGTACCTATAGTGACGGAATGAACTCCTTGATAGAGATGGCTGAATATTGTAAAGAACTCGGTTATGAATATCTCGGGATTTGTGATCATTCTCAGTCTGCTTTTTATGCACAAGGATTAAAACCTGACCGCGTTTTTGCTCAACATTTAGAGATAGATGAATTGAACAAAAAATTATTTCCATTTAAAATTTTTAAAGGAATTGAAAGTGATATTTTAAATGATGGCTCCTTGGATTATTCTGAAGAGGTGCTTCAATCCTTTGATTTTATTGTTGCTTCCGTGCATTCTAATTTGAAAATGAGTGAAGAAAAAGCAACAACACGTTTGTTGAAGGCAATTGAAAATAAGTATACCACCATACTTGGTCATCCCACTGGAAGGTTATTATTATCCCGACCTGGCTATCCGATTGATCATAAAAAAATTATTGATGCCTGTGCTGCAAACGGAGTTGTAATTGAATTAAATGCGCATCCTTATCGTTTAGATATCGACTGGCGATGGATCTCCTATTGTTTGGACCGTGGAGTTAAAATTTCCATAAATCCGGATGCTCATGAAAGAGCAGGATTTCATGATATGTATTTTGGCGCATGTGTTGCAAGAAAAGGAATGTTGACGAAAAGTGAGTGCTTTAATGCGTTGACTTTGAGGGAAATTGAGAAGTACTTCTTGGATAGAAAAGGAAAATAGTTAAAAGGGGGAATTAAGTTGACTTAGGCTAGCCCTAATTTCAAAAATTAGCCTAGTCAACCCAATTAACTGATGAAGAAACTTGATAGAAATTTTTTAAAATAATAGAATGCCAATTTTAAACTCAATAGCTTCGTGGTGGATGAAAAAAAGAATTCATCAGATAGAGCTATTCATGAAATATCCCGATGATGTTCAGAATGAATGGTTGCTGAAGTTGACACAGTCTGCTAAAGATACTGAATGGGGAAAAAAATACGATTATAAAAATATCTCTATTCTTGAACAGTTTAAAAACAATGTTCCCATTCAGGATTATGAATCGCTAAACCCTTTTATTGACAGGATTCGCAGAGGTGAACAAAATATTCTTTGGAACACGGACATAAAATGGTTTGCAAAATCTTCAGGGACAACAAATGATAAAAGTAAATTCATTCCTGTTAGTTTAGAGTCCTTAGAAAATTGTCATTATAATGGAGGAAGGGATATGATCGCAATTCATTGTTCACTCAACCTTGAAACACAATTGTTTACCGGAAAAAATTTAGCACTTGCCGGAAGTTTAGAATCGGATAGTTTCGGAAATTATGAATCACAAAACGGAGATCTGTCTGCCATCGTAATAAATAATTTACCAATTTGGGCAGAATATTTTCGTGCTCCTAATCTGTCCATCGCCCTTTTGGATAAATGGGATGAGAAGCTGGATAAGATCGCAAGATCAACAATGAACGAAAATGTGGTAAGCCTTGCAGGCGTTCCTTCATGGATGTTGTTGATTATGAAAAAAGTATTGGAAGAAACAGGAAAAAAATCTATTGCTGAAGTATGGCCTAACCTGGAAGTTTATTTTCATGGTGGAGTAAATTTTAATCCTTACCGTGAACAATTCAAAACCATTTTCAATAAAGCGGATCTAAATTATCTGGAACTTTACAATTCTACTGAAGGGTTTTTCGGAATTCAGGATCAGCGGAATTCAGATGAATTATTGTTGATGTTAGACTACGGAATTTATTATGAGTTCATTGCTACTGAAAACCAAAATAGTGATAAAACGCTTTCTTTGAATGAGGTAGAAGTTGGAGTAAATTATGAAATGGTGATTTCTACCAATGCTGGATTATGGAGATATCGATTGGGTGATACAATTAAGTTCACTTCACTTTACCCCTTCCGTTTTAAGATATCAGGCAGGACCAAACATTTTATGAACGCCTTTGGCGAAGAAATAATTGTTGATAATGCCGACAAGGCTTTGGCTATTGCCTGTGATAAAACCGGAGCTCGCATTGCGGAATATACCGCTGCTCCTGTTTATATGAATGGTAATGAAAATGGAGCACACGAGTGGCTTATTGAATTTGATATTTTGCCTGATAATACAGAATATTTTTCAGAAGTGTTGGATAATGCTTTAAAGTCTATTAATTCGGATTATGAAGCAAAGCGTTATCAGAATTTATTATTAAGACAGCCTGTCGTCCGGTCATTACCAGAGGGCACATTTTATAAATGGCTGGAATCAAAAAATAAATTAGGCGGGCAACATAAAGTGCCCCGTTTGAATAATGACCGGAAATATTTGGAAGAAATACTGAGTCTGATCCAATAGCGTTTACTTAAATGTCGAATGTTGTTCGTGATCATAAAGAGTGTGACGATTGATACAATTGGAATAAAATTTGCTAACTTGGTCTAGTCTATGAGAAACATATTTTTTATTTTATTTTTTATCCTCTCTGGTTCTGCCTTTTCTCAAGGCAAGTATTCACTTATTAAAACCATTGAAATACAATCTGATTTTTTCACTACTGATAATCAGGGTAGCGTATACGCTGTAAAAACAAGTGAACTTTCCAAATATGATAACAAGGGGAATTTACTTTATAAGTATAGTAACAAAATTTTGGGAAATATCACTTTCGTTGATGCTTCTAATATGTTAAAGATCCTCGTTTTTTATAAAGATTTTTTGCAAGTTGTATTTTTGGACAATACTTTAAGTGCAAATGGTGAAACTGTTAGTTTTGATAAAATAGGTTTTCAGCAGGCACAATTTGTTTGCTCTTCTCATAATAGCTGTATGTGGATCTACGACCAACAAAATTTTTCCTTGGTGCGGCTGGATAAAAATTTGGAAAAAATTCAACAGACAGATAATTTAAATGTTCTGTTGAATGATACAATACAACTAAGTGGAATATTAGAATACGATAACAAAGTTTATTTAAACAATCCAAAAACGGGGATCCTTATATTTGATGTTTATGGAACCTATTATAAAACTATTCCGGTAAAAAATACAACTGAATTTCAGCCCATTGGTGAATGGATATATTATAAAACTGATAAAAAGGTGAAGTGTTACAACATCAAAACCACCGAAGAAAAAGAATTTGAAATGCCACTTACTGATTTTAAAAATTTTAGATTAGAGATGGGGGTTTTGATGCTTCGAAATAATGGATCAATATCTTTATTCGCTGCGGAATAGCATAATTTTTCAACTTCATTTACCATTGTACTTTCTGTAATTTAATTGAAACATCGGTTCAAAATGTTATTTTGAGCGAAGCCGAGAAACAGTTTAATTGCAATGTATATTGAAAAATAAACGAGAAGAAAAATGCTGAGATTTTTTCTCTCAAAAAACTTATCCACAATTTTCACTTTTTTACTTGCAAAGCATCCTAGATTTCGTATTTTCGTTATCGGTTTTTAAAAATTATTAAAATTATTTTATTCTACTCATATGCATATAGCGATCGCAGGAAATATTGGTGCCGGTAAAACAACGCTTACAACTCTTTTAGCAAAACATTACAAATGGCAACCTCATTTTGAGGATGCTGATGATAACCCCTATTTAAATGATTTTTATGAAGATATGCAGCGTTGGTCATTTAATTTGCAAGTACATTTCTTAAACTCTCGTTTTGGTCAGGTGCAACAAATCCGTAACAACGGAAAAACAGTAATTCAGGATAGAACTATTTATGAAGATGCATATATTTTTGCGCCTAACCTTCATGCAATGGGATTGATGACCACCCGTGATTTTGAAAATTATTTTGCCTTGTTTAAATT
>CANJPX010000044.1 GCA_947476185.1 Bacteroidota bacterium | reverse complement strand
GCTATTGACCATAATTTGCGATATTTGCCAAATGGAATTTACCTACAAAATGTCTAATCCTTCTAATGGCTTGAAATGTAACGTTTTAAACTCGATAATATTTCTATGTCTTTTAGTAACTGGTTCGAGATTCTGTCTGTGAAGTCCAATTTTTACTGTAGAAAAGGAAAAAGAAATTTTCTTCATCCGGATAATCACATACCCATGATTTGCGGAAGAAATTAAGTTTTGAATTGGCAATTGCTTCAGAAAGTACAGTTGCCTTTTGTACATCAATTTTCAGTGTTATTCCAAATTCGGCCAATTGGGATTGAATGTATTCTGCCAACTCTAAATATTGTTCAGTAGTTGCTAATGAGATCGGTGGCAACCCTTTTCCATCAGGGAAACCGGCAAGAAACAAAAGTTCTTTTACTTTATCAGGATTGTAATCATATCCTTTTACTTTTTTACTGTTAAAGGAAGGCAGACCAGGAGGAATAAATCCGGCAGTAGCTGGAGTGCCCATATTTTTCCGCAAATACATCACCATCTTTTTACGATCGAAACCATAATTGATCGCCTGACGGATCGCCTTAATTTTCAATGGAGAATTTTTAAACAATGGTAAATTTTCATCAATCAAAAATCCTAGATAATCCGTTTTTAAATAAGGCTGAGTTTGAAATGTATATTGACTTTTATATTTCTCTTTTAATTCACCTTCAACTGTAAATAACTCATCTGTATTTATTGCATCAATGCCAGAAACCATATCAACATTGCCTTGTAAAAACTCCAGAAAAGATGTTTCTTTATCTTTTATAAAAGAAATAGAAACAGCATCCAAATAAGGCAACCGATTACCATTTTCAAATTCAAAATATTTTTCATTTTTTACAAAAACTAATTTCGAACCTTCGTTCCACATTTTAAATTTAAACGGACCGGTACCAACAGGATTCTTGCGAAAATCATCACCATAAAGCGTTACAGCCTCTTTTGGAATAACCGAAAAGTATTTCATTGTCAGAATACCAAGGAAAGGAGTAAATAATTTTTTCAGATGAATAACGAATGTGGAATCATTTGGAGCTTCAAATCCACCTGAATCCTTAGTGTCGATATTTGTTAATAAAGTAGTTGCACTGGAAACTTTAGGATCGAATAACCTGTTGAAACTATAAACAAAATCTTTGGCTATTACTTTTCTGCCGACACCCTTTTCAAAACATTCGTTATCGTGAAAAAACACATTCGAATTTAAATTAAAAGTATAGGTCAGACCATCAGCAGAAATTTTCCAAGATTTCGCGATACAAGGTTTGACATGCAAAGTATCACTCATTTCAACTAAACCGTTATACAATTGATTTACAGCCAATATTTTTTCAAAATTACTTGCAGCAGCAGGATCCAGTGAACTGATATTTGAGGACATATCATTTAACTTGAATACAGTTCTTGTATCAACTTCTTTGTCTTTTCCGGAAGAGCAAGCTATTATAAATACAAACAATGAAATATATAAAAAAGGATTTTTCATAAATAATTTAGTTCGGGATATTCAATTCGAAAATCCAACATTTTATCACAGTTCAAGTTTAAGAAAACCTTTTGCGTAAAAATGTATCGAACCCTTTCACTTATTAACAGTTTTTTAACAAAATTGCGGATTATGCACTAAATCATAAAGATCTGATCTTACAAAATCCTAATACCTACTAACATGCAATAGCTATTCGTAGAATAAGCAGATTATTTAGTAACTTCGCAATCCTAAAAATGACAAAAGTAGCATTTCATACATTGGGTTGTAAACTAAACTTCTCTGAAACGAGCACCATAGCTCGTTTATTTGAAGATCAAGGATATCAAAAGGTTGATTTTAGTCAGCCTAGTGACATCTACGTCATAAATACCTGCTCCGTTACGTCAAATGCAGATAAAGAATGCAAACAAATTGTCAGATCGGCATTATCGGTTTCACCAGATGCTTATGTGGTAATTGTTGGTTGTTATGCTCAATTGAAACCGGAAGAAATCGCCAATATTGATGGCGTAGATCTTGTTCTTGGAGCATCTGAAAAATTCAAATTATTAAACTACCTCAGTGATCTGAGCAAAAAATCGACTGCAGAAGTATACAGTTGCGAAATAGAAGAAGCTAATTTTTTTGTTGACTCTTATTCATTGGGCGACCGCACCCGCGTATTTTTAAAGGTACAGGACGGATGTGATTACAATTGTTCCTTTTGTACTATTCCTTTGGCAAGAGGCAATAGCAGAAGCGATAGCATCAAAAATGCTGTCAAGAATGCCACAGAGATCGCAAAAAAAGATGTGAAAGAAATTGTATTAACAGGAGTGAATCTAGGTGATTTTGGAGAAAAACTATCCACAAACCAAAAACAGGAAACAGTTAATGAGACATTTTATGAGTTGGTAAAAGAATTGGATGAAGTAAAGGGAATAGAACGTTTCCGCATCTCTTCCATCGAGCCCAATTTACTGAAAGACGAAACGATTGCATTTGTTGCAAGTTCAAAAAGATTTGTGCCACATTTTCATATTCCATTACAATCGGGAAGCAATAAAATATTGAAAGCAATGCGCAGAAGATATTTGCGTGAATTATACAGCGACCGGGTCAATAAAATAAAATCGCTTATGCCTCATTGCTGTATAGGCGTAGATGTGATTGTTGGCTTTCCGGGTGAGACAGATGAAGATTTTTTGGATACCTATAATTTTCTGAACGAATTGCCAATCTCTTACTTGCATGTCTTTACATACTCGGAGCGCGACAATACGGACGCTATACAGTTAAAAAACAGTGTTCCGATGGCTATTCGCAAGAAACGAAATAAAATGTTGCGAATATTATCAGCAAAAAAAATCCGTTATTTTTATGAGCAACATTTAGGTGAATCACGCACTGTTTTATTCGAGGCCGATAATAAAGAGGGCTTTATGCATGGCTTTACCGATAATTACATAAAAGTTAAAACGCCACACGACCCAACGCTGATCAATCAACTCAAGCAAGTTGAACTAAAAGAATTGGATGCGGATGGAAATGTTCTGATAACAAACATTTCAGAACCTGTTAATATCTTCGCCTGATAAATTCAAAAGTCCTTTCCTTTTTTAGTTTACATTTGGTATGTTAATATTCCAAATGAAAGAATCAATTTCTATACTCAAGAAAATTGAATTGAACTCTTCCACTATTTCTCTCCGAAGTGATGGAATTATTTTATTTGATGTCAAACCCAATGTTACTATCACTGAAAAAGATGCCAAAGAAATGGTTGATACAGCAGGTAAAATTGGTGGTAATAAAAAACATCTTATCTTGATTATTGCCGGGAAATACGCTTTAGCGGATAAAGAGGCGAGAGATTTTGCAGCAGGGGAATATGGCAATAAATACACTATTGCAGGAGCTTTTGTAATAAAAAGTTTAGCCCAAAAAATCTTAGGAAATGCTTATTTGAAAGTTAATAAACCACTAACTCCTACAGCATTGTTTGATTCAGAGGAAAAGGCCGTTGCTTGGTTAAAAACGTTTATAAAATAAAAATGGCAGAAATAAACATCATTAAGACTGTCAAGAATTCGGCTCTACTTTATCATTGCTGAGCGACGGAATTATTCAAATTGAAATAAAAGCAAACAATAAACTTCAGATCGTTGACGGGAAACAGATGGTGCACGCTTTAACTAAAGCAGGCGGAGATAAAAAATATCCACGGCTATTTCTTGCAGGAGACTGCTCCCTTACATGTTACAATGACCGAAAATACTCGTCCTGTAAAGAAGATAACTAATAAAAATTAGCAAGTGTATTCGTTGTTAAGAATAGCCTTCAAAAATTGAAGGAAAATGCGCACATAATATTTAACAAACCGATCACTCCTACCAAAATAATGACCTTAGAGTAGGAAGCAATAAAATGGCTTAAAACCTTTTTATAATAATTATTATACAAATTTTTCATCAAAAATCAAGTGTCTGTTAAAACTTTTAAAAACTTTAATTTTTTTAACAAAAACACCCGCTATTCCCCAATTTTAAAGGAATTGTTATTAACACCATAATCACGCAACAAATCACCGAAAGCATTAAAGTATATTTGAGCATAAATCTTATAATTCAAATAAAAGATGCTTACTCGAATCTCTTTAATTAACTCCAAAGGCTACGGAAAGGCCGAAATGAAACTCGACAATTGTGATTCAATTCAATTGGTTGGGCCTAATAACATTGGAAAGTCTACGTTGATCTATGCGTTGAATTTTCTTTTTGTTGTTGACGGACAAAAAATGTCATTCAGCGGTCAGCGAAAAGGTGACAAAGAAACGATTCATCACTACTTTCCTACTCACAACAAGAGTTTCCTGATCTTTGAGATCAACAAAATGGGCTATTACTGCATTCTCGTAAAACGAAATACGGACGGCGAACTTGAATATTATAAAATAGAAAGTGAATATAACGAAGACTTTTTCTTCGAAACAGAAGGCACTCATCAACGATTACTTAGCTTTGATGAAGTACTTGAACATTTGGATAAAAAAAATGTTATCCATAGTAAGTTCGCTACAAAAACAGATGTTTTTAACCACGTATACCACAGAGGGACAAAGAACAACGCTGTAGTATGGCTGGAAGACACTGTTAAAGCAGATGGTTTGAGTAATAACTTCTCAAAAGTTTACCGTTATCTTATTAACTCCAAACTAATCACCAACAAAACATTAAAAGAATCATTGATCATAGCCGACAATCGCGAAAATGAAGGCTTGAACTTTTCTCAGAAAAACAAAAAAGATATCACTGATCTATTACGCATCAATGAAGAAATAAAAAGCATTAAAGCGGTTCGAACCGATTTTCTTGATTTCCGTGAATTAGTAAAAGTGCATAACTCCAAAACAACAATTGTTTCTGAGTTATTATATGCATTCAATAATGCCTATACTGCTGCTATTCCAGAACTAGAGATCTCTTCTATTGAACGTGGTCGACACATTGCAGCAGTTCATAATGAGATCAACGAGATCTTAAAACCGAAGGAATTAAATTTTGCTTCTTATATCGGAGAAAAGAATGCGGAAATAAAAAACAAAACAAATTACCTGAACGAAAAACAACAGGAATTAAATGAGATCAACAAATACGAAACCATCGATTTTTTAATAGAATCACAGAAAAATCTTGATAAAGAACGTAAAGAAATTGAGAATAGGATCACCACTATCGAAAGCCAAAAACTTTCAAGCAAACATCTTGAATTTCGCCTGGAAAAAGTGAATGATAAAATTGCAGCAGTTGAAAATCAGATCAACAACTACAATAACTTATTGATCCACAAAATTTCGGATGATGAAAAAACGAAACAACTGCTAAATGCAATACTTTCAGAACAAGTTTTAAGCCTACCAAGTAAACAGATCAAAAAACAGATCAAAAAAGTTTCAGACAAACTGATGAACATTTTTGATGGTGAAATTGATATTTCTAAAGGATTAGAATTAACAGAATTCAGATCTGTAAAAGAATTAAAAGAAGAATTAAAAGTTTTACTTGCCGAGAAAAAAGTAACGGAAGAACTTTTAAAAACGGTAGTTGATAAAGAAAAAACAGATTTTAAATTAAAAAGTATTCTTGGTGAACTGGAAGTGATCAAAGATAAGATCAAAGGAATTGAAACCAAACCTCAATTAGAAAGAGCAGTTAAAGGTATCATTGAAGAAATAAAAGCATTCAATGAAGAAAAGAAAGAACTTGAATTGCACCTTAATGAATTGGTTAAGGAAATCGCCTCCAAGCAAATTATGCTTGACAAATTAAATGAGGAAAAACGTAATCTTGAACTGCGCGTAAAAGAATTGAAAGATCGCAAAATGGAAATGGAATCCATTGAAGTTGAACCACGCGAATATGAAACAAATGATAATCTGGATTATATCTATTCCAAGATCCAGATTCATCAAAAAGACCGTCATGATCTGAAAGCAAATAAAGATGTGGTATTTGAAGGACTAAAATATCGTTTACGTAGCAGTATTGCAGATGAAGAAGAGTTTATCCGTTTTGTTGAAGAAGAAATCGCTTGTTTAAATGACAAAGAAAGAAGTATTGACGGCTTGTTATCAAGTATCTCTACACAGTTTGCTAATCCGGCATTCACTTTATTAAAACGTTACGAAGAATTCAAACAATTTGTATACGACAAGTTCAATACAAAATTGGCAACTACCCGTATTTCTAATATCGAGTCATTAAAAATTGACCTGATCGATAATGACAGAATTATAAGTGAGTTAAAGCAAATAAGCTCTATTCAAGAGTTCAACGGACAAATGAGTTTTGATTTTAACCAATCTGAAAACTTAAAAATCCTTAATAATTATTTGGATACAGGTAAAAAAGTTCATTTTGATGAATTATTTAACATCGAATTATTATTGGAAATCAAGGGAACAGAAAAACGCGTTGACCTTGCGAATCAAGTAGAATCAGATGGTACAGATAGAATGATCCGTTTGGTAATTATAATGGCGATCATCAACCGATTGGCGATCACTGATGAGCAAAATAAGATCACCTTATTTATTGATGAGGTTGCAACGATCGATAAACAAAACCGACCGGAACTGGTAAAATTCTGCAACGCACATAATTTTATTCCAATTTTTGCTGCACCGGATGCCGTAGAAGGTTTCAATAAATACTATTTTATCTATCCTTCAAAAGGAAAAATAAATATCAACGAAAAACAAAATGCTGTGATCGTTGAGAGAAATGGAACGATTGAAAAAAGTGTAAAAAAGAATTTAAAAGGTCTGAACTAAGCTAAACATTAATAAATGAAAGCAGAACCAAAAACCATACTCCGCTTTTTACTGGAACATTATGATGTAATTGCTGAATTGTTTGAAACGCAATCTAAGGAAGGCATCATTGCATTTGAAGTATTAAATCAAATTGTTGCGAAACACGAAAGTGATGTTCGTCCTCAGTTGATCGAATACAAAATATTGAGTCCGGTAAATGATAATTACGAAATACGAACTGTTTATTACAACTTGATCGAATTCGTTTTGAGCGAATTTAAACCAATGTTGCCAGAGACAATTGAAAAATACCATGGTTCCATTGCAGAATTATATCGCAAAATAAGGGAGAATATCAATGGCGACAAAGTAACATTGAGCCAACGATTGAACGACCTGGCAATAGAGATCCGTTCTTTCTATGAAATGGTAGAACGCAATACACAAAGTTTATTACAAGAAACACGGGAATTGAAAGCGAACGTAAAAAAAATCGATTATCGCGAAAAAATTGTCCGTGCTTCCCGTTGGATCGATGAATATATTATTCCTTTGAATAAAATCCTGGACATCAATCATTCTGCTTCTGTAGCAAATAAATTATATGAAATTTCAGAATTTTCAAATAAGTACAGATTGAATTTTGATGATGAGAATGCCCGTACTCAATTTGAAAAACTTTATTTTCAATTAATTCAGGTAAACGATAATCTATTACGTCAGTCAAAAATTTTAACCAATGAATTATTACCATTGATTGAACGGATCAGAACAGAATCTATTATTTTAACCGGATGGATAACTTATTTAAAAAATCCATATAAACGCAAAGCACCGAAACTACTTAAACGCAAAGAAATTTCTGTGTATTCAAAAGACACTTTTTACAATGCCTCTGAAATATTCGAACAATTCAAAAACGAGACGGATGTGTATTTTGAAGAAGAAGAAAATGAATCAGAAAAATGGATCTTTGATAAAGAACATTACACAAAAAAATTAAAGGAAAATTTGCCCGTGGAGAATTTCTTCAGTTGGTGTAATAAAACATTAAAAGAAGATTATAAAAAGGTGGAGATCGAGAAATTCTTTGCTCTTACTACATTAGCATTTGATGAAGATATTGAACGCGAATATGGTGCAAAACCACAATTTGATAAAATAAAGATCAACGACCTAACACTTACCGTTCCTAAAGTAACTATCAATTACCAACAACTAATAATCGATCCACCACATGGAATTTCCTAATCACCACCGTCAAATAGTAGAAGATTTAATGGCCGGCAAATTTATGCTGCCAAACGAACGCACGTATCAAGCAGTGAAAGACAACGAGCAATCGTATACCTACTTTTTTAAAGCTTCGTTCAACTATGAATTGCGTCTTACTCAAGATTATGCATATCTAGTTTCTGAAGAATCTGCAGAAATGCTATCCCGTGATATCTGCATTTTTATTGCTCTTTTGAGTTATGAACTGGATAGAGACGGGAAAAATTTCCTGGAACGAATTCAGTTTAGCGAATTTGAAATGGAAGAAATAGAAAACTATTTCACAAATTCATCTTACATAGATCTTATCTTATCGAACAAACAATTAAAAGATGCTGATGCCCGCAAAAACTTTATCAACACTTTGAACAGAAGAAATATCATTGAAAAAACAGGTGATAACAGATTTGTGTTTACTTCTGCTCACAAATTTTTTGTGGATTTTGCAACTGATATTGTGAAATATGAAAATGCTGAAAAAGAAGAATAATTATTTTAAGAAATACTAATTTCTAATGTTCAGATAATAAAATAATTGAATTAGGGGCTTAGGCCCCTTTTTGCTTAAAAAATTTATGGCGAAGAAAAAAAACACTGAACTATCTTACAAAACCAAAATAAATAAATTAGAACACTTGGTTGGTATGCATTACCTAAAAGTTCCGGCTAAAATTATTGAGCAGTTGGGTGGGAAATTTAAAATGCGATTGTTATGCACTGTAAACAATAAACTTACCTTTCAAGGAGGCCTTGTAGCGTTAGGGAAAGGAAATGGTTATATAAGTATAAATGCATCTCGATTAAAAAAATTAGGATTAAAATTTAAAGATGATGTCATTGTTTCATTAAAAAAAGATGAAAGTGAATTTGGGATGGAAGTTTCCGAAGAATTGAAGGAACTTCTGGAACAAGATGAGGAAGGATTGAGACGATTTAATATGCTCACTCCCGGAAAACAGCGCTATATCATTCATTATGTTAACACCGTAAAAAGCAGCCAACTAAGGATTAACCGAGCAATCATGCTGATTACAAATCTCAAAAAATCGAAAGAAGGTAAAGAGTCATTCCGTGAAATGCTGGGGCTGGATTAAGGATTTGAATATCATCCAAGCTCACTTTCTTAGCTCTGCTCGAAGAAATAATGCATTGGCATTTTGAGCAGGATAGAAAATAGTTAGAAATGATTCCATTTTTTGGACAGAAAAAAGAATAATAATTTAAAAATAAAACCCCAGGAGGAGACGCAAATATATGAAAACAGGTGAATGCGAAAATAAAAAAACGCTAATAAAAATAAGGTTCAATCACGATTGTTCAGATGGGAAGAGTTATTGGAGGGCAATAATAGATGAGGAGGAACATCAGGTTCAAGATATCTTTATCAATATACCTAGCAAGACAACAAAAGATTACCTAGAGGACAAGGAAACTTTTAAATGGCATATCACTTGTGAAAGCAGTGATTACACATTCAAAGATGGTGTATTATTCATTAATTGATGAGTAAAAAATAAATTGAATCAATTAAAAAAAAGATAAAATCTGCAAAATCATCGTTTATATAGTTGCTACAAAAAACGAATAAATCGACCTAAAATTAGATTACTAAAAATCTTTCGTCAAAGCCTAAGAGAGTTTTTGCACTATTGAATAAAATCATTTTTTTGCACTTAATATCAAAATAATTAAATTTTCCATTCCTAATGGAGTAGTTAAAAGTGTAAAAGCTATAATATTCTGAATTCCATTAAAGATTCGTAAATTCGCATAATATTTGTGCCCATTGACATACACAGTTTTGTAATTCGTAAAATTTGTAATCCATATTATTTATGTATCCTTCCCTTTATTACGCTGTAAAAGATCTTTTTGGAATAGAACTCCCATTTTTAAAAATGGTTCAGATGTTTGGATTTTTTGTGGCCATGTCATTTTTGACTGCAGCCTATTTCTGGACCAAAGAATTAAAGCGCAAAGAAAATGAAGGATTGCTTAGTGTAGGAACAGTAAAAGTCTTAAAGGGACAAAGAGCAACAAAAGCTGAATTATTTTCTTCAGGTATCATCGGTTTTTTGATCGGATACAAACTATTATATATTATTTTAAATTTCTCGGCTTTCACAGAAAATACGCAAGGATTTTTATTATCTGTAAAAGGAAATCTTCTTGGAGGTATTATTTTAGGAGCAATTTCAGCATATCTGAAATACAGCGAAAAGGAAAAAACGAAATTAGAAATCCCTGTTTGGGAAGATGAAACTATTCATGCCTATCAGCTTGTCGGGAACATGACCCTCATCGCGGCATTTGCTGGATTATTAGGAGCAAAGATATTTCACAACTTAGAAAACTGGGACACCTTCATTGCTGATCCTATTCACGCATTACTTTCTTTTGATGGATTAACTATGTATGGCGGATTGATCCTCGCCTCTATCGCCTTGATCTATTACGGTAGAAAAAACAATATTCCAACTCCTGTTTTAATCGATTCGTCTGCTCCTTCTATAATGATCGGCTATGCGATTGGCAGGATTGGTTGTCACCTTTCAGGTGATGGTGATTGGGGAATAAATAACATCAGTCCAAAACCTAATTGGCTGGGTTGGGCACCTGATTGGGTATGGAGTTATGATTTCCCACACAATGTTGTAAATTATGGAGAGCCTATCGCCAATTGTAATTCAGATAAATACTGCAATCACCTGGTACCAACAGTTTATCCGACATCATTTTATGAAACAATGATGTGCCTTTTTCTATTTCTGATTATATGGGGCATTCGTAAACGAATAAAAACACCAGGAGTATTATTCTCCATTTATCTTATGTTTAATGGAATTGAACGCTTTTTTATCGAAAAGATCCGCGTGAACACATTGTATCACATTAAAGGATTTGGATTTACACAAGCCGAATTGATCTCAACAATTCTTTTCTTCCTAGGGTTAATAGGAATTTACTATTTCAAGAGAATAGAAAAAAAATTATTAATTGAAACGCAGAAATTGAAAAACTGAATTCAATTATTTCGTTTCATTAAAAAAAGAAGATTCGGAAATAATTTTACCATTTCTGTAATAAAATACACCTCCCCAGGTGTATTCCTCCATTTTATATTCAAAATTAACGTCATTTATTAGGACCATGATAATGGTGATTTTCAATCTGTCTTTCTGAATAACTTTAACATCCTTACTTTTTACAATTGGTTTTTGTTCAACAACCGGTTCAACTATAATAGGTTTGGGTTTGGGTGGTTCTTGTTTATATTCTGGCTGCTTTACAACAACAGGAATTGGATTACTTGCCGGTGCTGTTTGAGCAATAGGTTTTGGTGGAACTGGACGAGGATTAGGAGCTGGTTCTTTAGGTTTTGGTTTTGGATTTGCAGTTGCCTTTTTCTCCATCTCTAAAGCCTTTTGGCTATAATCCTTATCGAAATCAAAATCATCGGTAATGCCATCGAACTTTATCCTTCCTACTGGCTGCGTATATGTTATTTCCTGGGCTTCAGGTTGCTTTTCTAACTCCACAGAAGGATAATTTTTTGCAAAATCTCCACCCTCGCGACCATTAGGAACATGGGTGTCAATAATTAAACTTTTTGTGATATAGCCCATTTTGGTACAAGTGAATAAATATTCTGCATTAAAAAAAAGATCAATGTTATATTTTCCGCCACTAGGATCAATTGTTTTAAAGGGAGCACCATTTTTTGTAATCGTAATTAGCGAATTCTTCATGTC
This sequence comes from Bacteroidota bacterium, assembly GCA_947476185.1. Classification (GTDB taxonomy): domain Bacteria; phylum Bacteroidota; class Bacteroidia; order 2-12-FULL-35-15; family 2-12-FULL-35-15; genus 2-12-FULL-35-15. The sequence goes on along the minus strand of CANJPX010000044.1, from coordinate 17,797 downwards.
ACCGTCTTTTATCTGCAACTTGAATTTTATAGAGTAAATGGCTTTGTCTTGAGAAAAAATAGCTGAAGTAAAAAACAACAAGAAAAACCCAAAAAGGACAAGGGTTCTTTTTTGAGAACATTTGCAATTAAGATTTTTTTTCATGCTCATTACAATATTAATCAAATAAAACCATTAGTAATACGTATAAATTATAGTGTTTTAAACGTAACTTTGTGCATAACCTATTAAATTATGAATATTAACTTACAAACACTTTGCCAGAATGTTTGCCTTTTAGCAAATGAAGTGGGTATTTTCATCAAATCAGAGCGTGTCAAATTTTCGATTGATAAAATTGAAGTAAAAGGGAAGAATGACTTTGTTTCCTATGTTGACAAAACATCTGAAAAACTTTTAGTAGCAAAACTATCCCTTTTATTACCTGAAGCAGGTTTTATTGCTGAAGAAGGAACATCAACAAAAAAAGGAGATCTCTACAATTGGATAATCGATCCATTAGATGGGACAACAAATTTCATCCATGGAATACCTTGCTTTTCGATTAGTATAGCACTTATGAGAAATCAGGAACTAGTGCTGGGCGTAATTTACGAGATCAATTTTGACGAATGTTTTTACGCCTGGGAAGGAAGCAATTCTTTCTTGAATGGAAAAGAAATTAATGTTTCCTCCACCTCAAAAGTATCTGATTCATTGTTGGCAACCGGCTTCCCATATTATGATTATGGCAGAATGGATGAATACATAGAACTTTTCAAATATTTTATGAAACATACACATGGGTTGCGCAGACTAGGTTCTGCAGCAACAGATCTGGCATACGTTGCATGCGGTAGATTTGATGGCTTTTACGAATACAGCTTACAATCGTGGGATGTTGCAGCCGGAGCATTCATTGTTCAGCAAGCAGGGGGAAAAGTAACAGATTTTAAAGGAGGAGAAAATTATGTTTTCGGCAAAGAAATTGTCGCAGGGAATAATGCTTTTTTTGATGAATTTTTAGGAACAGTTAAAGACCATTTTAAATAATATGAACGAAAAAAATAAACCAAAGAATACCTGGCAATTTATTAAAGTATATTTCCCTGATGTATGGCAATATTTGGTGGTAATTATTGTTATGATACTTGCAGCCATCTTTATTTTGTAGTTTTCGATATAAAACCTATGCCAAAAAGGTATAGCGCCAAATATATGAATCAATTCATGTGATTGTTTTGACTTAAATTTTTAAGAGATGAAACAAATTCTTTTTATATTTTTTTTAATTCAATTTGGGAATTTACATGCCGAGACAAAGGTTATTCATATTTTTGTTGCCCTTTGCGATAATGAAAGTCAGGGTATAGTGCCAGTACCAAAAAAAATAGGAAATGGTAATGATCCTGACAATAATTTATATTGGGGATGCGGATATGGCGTAAGAACTTTTTTTAAAAATTCCACAGAATGGAAATTAGTCTCAAAAAGAAAAAATATTTCTGGGATTATTTTAGAACGATGCATTTTTAAGCACACCAACCAAGATGATTATATAATTGCAGATGGCTATAAAGGAGATAAAATAAAAACCTGCACCGAAGATTTTTTAAAATCGGCATCTAATAACACTACTGATACCATAATGATAAATGAAAAGTCAATCACTCTAAACGATGTTCAACTGGTTTGTTATGTTGGCCACGATGGATTAATGGATTTCACGATAGAAAATTATCCTATAAAAAAAGGAACAGCTAAAAAGGATGTAATCATTCTGGCTTGTGCAAGTAAAATATATTACAAAGAAGCCGTAAAAAGTGCAGGTGCCAACCCTATCTTATGGACAACCAATTTAATGTGCCCTGAAGCTTATACTTTAAAAGCTGCTATTGACGGCTGGTTGCTTAATGAAACAGGCGAGCAAATTCACACAAGAGCAGCGGAAGCCTATGATCAATATTTAAAGTGTGGAATAAAAAGTGCAAAAAATTTATTTGCAACCGGATGGTAGATTAAATAGAATGAAACATTATGAAATAAAGAACTTATGTCTATGCTAACATTTTTTAGAAAATATTACTTGTCATTAGTGAGCCATTTAAATCAAACGATTATTATTTTCTCAAGCCTTCCTCCTTACCAACCAAAGTCCTATATAAGTGATAAAACCATTCAGTATAATCATTTCAAAACCAAATTTATAACCATTAAATAATTGAATTGAATTTTCACTTAATACGATACAGATTATTGGTGAAGCGATACAAACAAAAGGCACTAGTTTATCTTTTACCTGAAATTTTGTAAATAATCCGAAAGAATATAAACCTAAGAGTGGTCCATACGTATATCCTGCCCAGGTAAATAAATTATTGATCACAGCATCATTGTTCACCAATTTAAAGATCACAATTACGATAAATAAAATACTCGCAAAAGCGATGTGAACCTTGTGCCGGATCTTTGTTTTCTCTTCTTCAGTTTTCGAATCGTCCTCTTTAAGTCCTAAAAAGTCGAGACAAAACACACTTGTCAGTGCAGTTAATGCTCCATCGGCACTGGGATATGCGGCAGAGATCAATCCAATGATAAAAAATATCCCGGACAACGTTCCAAAGTGATGTAATGCAATTGTTGGAAATACATTATCAGAAATAATTTTGCCTTTTGCATTTATCATCAATGGAATACTATCTTGATTGGCATAGATGTAAAGCAAAGCACCCAAAACTAAAAACAGGATATTCACGATCAATATGATTCCACTAAAAGTCAGTACATTTTTTTGAGCATCACGCAACGTTTTGCAGCTGATATTTTTTTGCATCATTTCCTGGTCCAAACCTGTCATTGCAATCGCGATGAACATACCACCAAAAAACTGTTTCGGGAAAAAAGATTTCAAATGCCAATCATCAAAAACAATCTTGGAATACTGACTGTCAGAAATTTTGTGATAAACATCCGTTACACTAAGATTCATGTCCTTCATAATAAATATAATTGAGAGAACAACAGAAATAAGCATGAAGGTTGTTTGTAATGTATCCGTGTATACGATTGTTTTTACTCCACCCTGGTAGGTATAAATCAAAATAAGAATAATAAAAACTGCCACAGTAACAAAAAAAGGAACGTGCAATTCGTCAAATACAAATTCCTGCAGAACATTCACCACGATATACATCCTGAATGCTGCACCAACAACTCTTGAAAAAATAAAAAACAAAGCACCCGTTTTATAAGATGAATTTCCAAAACGTTGTTTTAAATAACTGTATATTGAAGTAAGGTTTAACCTATAATATAACGGAAGAAGAACATAGGCTATTACAACATACCCAACCAAATATCCTAACACAACTTGTAAATACCCAAACTGAGCAGTGCCAACAGCACCAGGAACAGAAATAAATGTTACTCCGGAAAGAGAAGCGCCAATCATTCCATAAGCAACTAAATACCATTTCGAAGAACGATTTCCAACATAGTAACTTTCATTGTTCGCCCCTTTGGATGTCCACCAAGTGATATAAAAAAGCATAATTGAATATGCTACTACACAAATCAGAATAAGTGATGATGACATAGTTTATGGATTATGCCCTTCAGTTGCACTTAGGGCGACATGTATATAAAATAAAACTAATACCTATAACAAAGAAAAAGAAATTAAGCATTAATTCCACCTCATTCAATTTTTGTATATTAACAAAGTTTTTCACATCCAATGATTACATTTGTATATAATTAACCCTTTCAATTGAAATATGTGCGGAATAACAGGCATACTAGCCTTTACTGAATTAGGAAAGAAACACTTGCATAAAATAAATGCAGCTGCAAACTCCTTGATCAGAAGAGGTCCCGATGGAGAAGGTATATTTATTAAAAACAATGTCGCTTTAGGTCATAGAAGATTATCAATTATTGATACCTCCAATGCTGCCTCTCAACCATTCACAGAATCATCCGAACGATATACAATAGTTTTTAACGGAGAAATATTTAATTACAAGCAACTTCGAAAATCACTTGAAAAAAAAGGAATAAAATTCAAATCTGAAAGCGATACTGAAGTACTGCTTCAATTATTTATTTCTGAAAAAGAAAATTGCCTAAATAAACTAGATGGTGAATTTGCATTTGCAATTTATGATTCCAAAACAGAAGAGCTTTTTTTAGCTCGTGACCGATTCGGAATAAAACCGCTATATATTTATCAAGATAACGAACGTTTCGTTTTTGGTTCTGAGATGAAGGCGCTTATTGAATTTGACATTCCTAAAGAAATTGACAAAACATCTTTGCAAATCTATTTTCATTTAAATTACATTCCCAGCCCCTACTCTATTTTTAAAAATGTAAAGAAACTGGAAGCTGGAAAATTTATAAAAATAGATTCAAAAGGGAATTCTGAAGAACATATTTATTATTTTATTCCATATACCAATGAAATAAAAACCATTGCTACTTATGAAGCAGCTCAAATAGAATTAAAAAAACTTTTAGAATTATCGGTACAACAACGAATGATATCAGATGTGCCTTTAGGGACATTTTTAAGCGGAGGCATTGATTCTTCCATAATTACAGCTATTGCCGCTCAGCAAACAAATCATTTAAGCTCCTTTTCAATCGGATTTAAGGATGAGCCGCTTTTTGATGAAACGAAATATGCAATGCTACTTGCGAAAAAATATAAAACCAACCATACTGTTTTTGAATTAAGTAATAAAGATCTGTTTAATAACCTCTTTACTGTTTTAGATTATACAGATGAACCCTTTGCGGATTCATCTGCATTGGCCGTAAACATTCTAAGCATGCATACAAAAAAGCATGTTACTGTGGCGCTTTCGGGCGATGGTGCAGATGAACTTTTTGCAGGGTATAATAAACATGCAGCAGAATTGAAAATTAGGAATGGTGGATTAAAAGCGAATTTGGTAAAATCAACTCACATTATACTAAAACAATTACCAAAATCGCGAAACAGCAAAACTGGAAATAAGATCCGACAGCTTGAAAAATTTGCGGAAGGAATGAAACTGGATCCTCATGAACGCTATTGGAAATGGGCAAAGTGGGCAGGATTTTCAAACGACAAACTCTTTTCAAAAAACTTCAACTTCGATATTAATTTGAATGAATTTGAAAAAAGGAAATCAGAACTTTTAAAAAACATTAGCTCCGATTACAACTCGGTTTTGTTAACGGACATGAAAATGGTATTGGAAAACGACATGCTTGTGAAAGTTGATAGAATGAGTATGAGTCATAGCTTAGAAGTGCGAGTGCCCTTTCTGGATCATAAGATAGTAGATTTTGCATTTTCGTTGCCCTCGAAATATAAAATAGACAGCAGAGATCGCAAAAAAATTCTTAAAGACACTTTTAAGGGTCTTTTGCCAGCAGAGTTGTTATCAAGAAGAAAGCAAGGTTTTGAAGTCCCATTATTAAAATGGTTTAAAACCGATCTAAGATCAATGATCACAAGTGATTTATTGGATGATAAATTTATTAAAGATCAAGGGATTTTTGATCCGGAAGTAATAAAGAAATTAATAGGACAATTATTTTCTAGTAATCCAAATGATGCAGTAGAAAAAGTATGGGCATTAATTGTCTTTCAATATTGGTGGAAAAAACACATTCAAATTATTCATTAATCCGGATTTTACAATAAAAACATGACAAAAGTATTGCGGATAATAAATCGATTTAATTTAGGTGGCCCCACCTATAATGTCGCGTATTTGAGCAAATATATGTCGGATGAATTTGAAACATTATTGGTTGGTGGGGCAAAAGACAAAACAGAAGAAAGTTCTGATTTTATTGTCGAAAGCCTTGGATTAAAACCAATAATTATTGAAGAGATGATGCGGGAGATCGATTTTCGAAAAGATTATATCGCATATAAAAAAATAAAAGAAATTATTCATGAATTTAAGCCGGACATTGTTCACACACATGCTTCCAAAGCCGGAACAATAGGACGGCTTGCTGCTGTTTCATGCGGTGTACCAATTATTCTGCATACATTTCACGGACATGTTTTTCATTCGTATTTTGGAAAGCTCAAAACCTCTTTTTACAAATATATAGAGCGATATCTGGCGAAAAAATCAACATCAATTATTGCAATAAGTGAAATACAAAAACATGAGTTAGTCTCTATTCATAAGATTTGTAAGGCAGAAAAAGCGAGTGTTATTCCTTTGGGGTTTGACCTTTCTAAGTTTCAAGAAAACACGATTGAAAAGCGAAAATTATTTCGATCAGAATATAATTTAAGTGAAGACGAGATTGCTATTTCAATAATCGGGAGGTTGGTCCCAATAAAAAATCACACACTATTTCTAGAGGCAATAAAAATTGTTTCAATGAAAACTTCAAAAAAAATTCGTGCTTTTATTGTCGGCGACGGAGAGGATCGTCAAAAAATAGAAACAAAAGCAATTGAGTTAGGAATTTCATTTATTCATGGTATGAAATCAAAGGAAAGCTCCCTTTTGACTTTTACCTCATGGATAAAAGAAATAGATGTTGTTTTAGCAGGAAGCGACATTATTGCTTTAACATCATATAATGAAGGAACCCCTGTTAGCCTAATAGAAGCACAAGCGGCAAATAAACCAATTGTAAGTACGAATGTTGGTGGGATAGAAAACGTTGTGATTCCTAATCAAACTGCAATCCTTTGCAAAAACGATGATATTAATGATTTTTCAGAAGGCCTTTTAAGGGTTATTGAAGATGACAATTTGCGTTTGAATATGTCAGAAAAAGGCTGGGATCATGTTAAAGAAAAATATCACTTCACAAGGTTGGTCAAGGATATGGAGAATTTGTATCAAAATTTGCTAAATAAGCGCTAATCTCCAGTTTACAAAGCTTATTTTCAGCCCCCTATTCAAAAAAAGCCAATAAAACATGCCCATTCAAAGGCTTACTCTTTTATACTTGAAAGTATATGCGAGTTTCAGAATATTTTTTAACTTTGTATGTTAAAATAAAAGAAACGTTATGCGTAAACTATTCTATTTGATTGGATTGACATTGTTTTTATCAAGTTGCGGGTGGATAAATCCCAGCATAATGTTAAAAACTGACAAAGATTATCAATACTCAAAATATATTGATTCAACTAAGGCTTTAGACTATAGAATTTCTACTAATGATATTATAGAATTTAGCATGTATTCAAATGATGGCTTTAAATTAGTGGATCTTACTTCTTTAAATAGTGCCAACATGGGTTACCGATTTGAAAACAATATTCAATATCTGATTGAATCTGATGGCAGTTCAAAATTACCAGTGTTAGGTAGAACTAATTTAGCAGGTTATACAATAAAAGAAGCTGAAAGTTTATTGGAAGAAAAATATGCCAGTTTCTATGTAAGACCATATGTGAAAGTTTCGGTAACAAATAAGAGAGTTATTGTTTTTCCCGGAAGTGCAGGTGATGCAAAAGTAATCCCTTTATTAAACAATAATACGACATTAATTGAAGCCCTTGCTCTGGCAGGTGGGATAGCAGATGATGGAAAAGCGAGAATAGTAAAGCTAATTAGACAGAATGGAGATAAGCACGATGTCTTCTTAATTGACCTTTCTAAAATAGAAGGAATAAAACTAGGAAGTATGGTTTTGCAGGCCGATGATATTATCTATGTAGAGCCAAGAAAAAAATATGCAACCCGATTTATGCAAGAGGCAGCTCCAATAATTAGTATGCTAACAAGTGCATTTATGCTATATACATATTCTAAAGCACTTTCTAAATAAACTCAATCCTTCCAAAATAAGATGTTACAGGAAGATATATCCAAAACCAACGACAATTTTGAACGTTACAAAGAGCGTATCTCAAATTTTAGCGGAGAATTTGAATTAGGATTATTTATTTTTATAGCCAGAAAAAGTCTAGTCTGGATCATCTCTTTTTTTGTTATAGCCTTTGTTGGTGCAAAAATATTTTTACGTTATACTCCACCTGTCTTCGAAGCATCTAGCATTATACAGGTGCAAACAAGTAATCAGGCAAACAAGCTGTTGAACGTAGAAAACATTTATAGCACAGAAAATGGATTAGCTGAAGCTGTTGAATTATTGCGTTCTAAAGTATTTCTAAAACGTGTATTGTCTAAATTACCGCTCGAAATAAGTTATTACGCTGAAGGAACTTTCAAAAACAATGAACTTTACAAGTCTTGTCCATATAATGTAGAAGTTAAAAGGAAAAACGATAGAATTTCTGAAACAAAAATACATGTAAAATTCTCCAACAGCAAAGAAGGTCAAATTTATTACAATCTCGATGGCAAAAATTACACAAAAAATTACGCTACAGATTCTTGGGTAGTCTTCCCACATTTTGATCTAAAAATAAATATTACAAAATATTCAGATATTGAAAAACAACAAAATGTGGTAAAAGAAAATTCCTTTTATTTTACATTGAATGACACAGCCTCTATCATTAACAATTATTTTCCTTCATTAGATGTAAAACTTTTAAATGCAGAGGCGAAAACAATAAGCATCTCCTTTAAAGATTTTAATGCCAAAAAAGCATCGGATATCGTTACTACTATGACCGAAGAGTATACAACCTTCGATATTGAAAGAAAAGGAGAAAGCTCAAAAAGTGTTATTGGTTTCATTGATCAACAATTAGAAACAGTTTATGGTCAATTGAAAATTTCAGAAACATCTATTCAGGATTTTAAGAAAACAAATAAAATTGATGATAATAAAGAAGCAACTAATGCCAACATGGATCGTTTAAATGGACTAGACGATCAAATTATAGCACTTGAATTAGAAGAAAATGTTTTAGGGAAAATTGAAAAGAACATTAGCGGATCCAAAAGCATTGATACATATACACTTTTGGCAATGTTAGCCGGGACTGAAACGGAAACTACAATTACGTCTGTAGTTGACGCACTTCATAAATTACTGATCCAAAAAGAAGAAATGCTTTATCAGGTAACTCCAAGTAGTGAAGCTATAAAAGCAATCGATTACCAAATTGGAATTCAAAAAAATCTTTTAAAAGAAAGTATCATATCAATAAAGAGCAATATAAAATTAAAAAAAGATAATTTGAATGCCAAAGCATCAGAATTCCAAGGCTCCTTTACTAAACTACCAGAGAACGAAATTGAATATGGTAGATTGCAACGACTTTTCAGCATTAATGAAAAGTACTATACGCTTTTATTGGAAAAGAAAACGGAATATTCGATCTCAAAAGCGGGCTTCGTTTCACAAAACGTTGTTTTGGAAAAAGCAGATATCCCCTATAGTCCTGTGTCTCCGAAAAGCAAAATAACATTTATTGTTTTTTTATTGTGTGCATTTTTGGTAAGTTTATTTCTTATCCTTTTCCGCTATTTATCTCACAATGAAATAAATTCATTGAATGAAATTAGTAAGTATACAAATTCCTCAATCAGCATTTTAGGGATTATTCCAAAATTTACTCAGGATATCCCGGTTTCGCAGTTGCTAGTTGACAAAAGTCCCAAATCATTAATTGCAGAAGCCTTCAGATCCGTCCGAACTAATTTACAGTTCATTTCAAATACTCCCGGACCAAAAACAATTGCTCTAACCTCCACCATTTCAGGTGAAGGAAAAACATTTGTCGCAATAAATCTTGCAGGGATAATTGCTTTTTCCGGAAAAAAAGTTGTCATCATCGATTTAGATATGCGCAAACCGAAAATCCATACGGGGTTTAATGTAGAAAACACAAAAGGTATGAGCACACTATTGATTGGTAAGGGGGAAATTGATGGAGCTATTCAGAAAAGTAGTTTAGACAATTTAGATTTTATTACAGCAGGACCAATCCCTCCAAATCCATCTGAACTAATCATTTGTGACAAAATGGATGAAATTCTTGCTTACCTAAAAACTATTTATGACGTTATTATTATTGATAATCCACCGGTTGGACTGGTTAGTGACGGAATCTCTATGATTCAAAAAGCAGATTACCCTATTTACATTTTCAGAGCAGAATATTCAAAACGTAATTTTATTCAAAATGTTGACCGACTTTACAATGAATTGAATATAAAGAAATTGTCGGTAGTACTTAACGGTGTTGATATTGAACGAAAAAGTTATGGTTACAATTATGGCTACGGATATGGTTACGGATATGGTTACGGGTATGGATATTATGATGAAGGCGCTAAATCCAGCAAAAAAAACAATCAAAAATATTAACTCTTTATTTTTTATATGAAAATTATTGCAACGGATATTTCTGATCTTATGATCATTCAACCGAATGTATTCGAAGATAGTAGAGGATACTTTTATGAATCGTATAGTAAGTTAGTTTTTGAAAAGAATGGCATAATTGCAGATTTTGTACAAGACAATCAGTCATTGTCCCAAAAAGGTGTATTAAGAGGGTTGCATTTTCAAAATCCACCTTTTGCTCAAGGCAAATTGGTTCGTGCTATTAAAGGTGCAATATTGGATGTTGCTGTTGACATCAGAAAAAGTTCTGTAACATACGGTCGGCATTTTAATATTATCTTAAACGAAACCAATAAAACAATGCTATGGATCCCTCCAGGTTTTGCTCATGGTTTCTTAACTTTAGAGGATAACACTATTTTTTCTTATAAATGTTCAAATATCTACAATAAATCATCCGAAGATTGTATTCTTTGGAATGACACAAGTTTGTCGATTAAATGGGAGATTGACGACCCTATATTATCTGAAAAAGACAAGACCGGCAAGCTTTTTAAAGATTTCAAAAGTATGTTTTAATTTTTTTTACCGACAAAAAATAATTAAACTTTTGTTCCTTCAAAATAAAATCGGTCAAAATAAAAGTAATTATCTATACATTCTATGAACCTCAATTTAAATCTTTTCCTTATATATATAAGTTATTTTATTAGCATAGTCATATTATCCTTCTTGATAAATGGTCTATTTCTTAAGTTTGCTTCAAATTTAGGAATGCGCAATACACCGGAAAATATGATTAGATGGAGTTCTACTGCAAAACCTTCTTTGGGGGGTATTTCCTTCTATTTAATATTTCTTATTTCAATAGCAAGCTTTTCAGTATTTTTTGAGCAAAAAGATCTAGTAGTAAACAAACAACTGCTTGGCTTACTCGCCGCTTGTACACTTGCTTTTTTACTCGGATTATCGGATGATGCCTATAATACAAAACCAATTTTAAAATTGGCAATTCAGATCTGTTGTGCATTAATTCTAATCGCTACAGGAACCTTTATAAAATTATTTTCAAATATTTATTTTGATTATGCTCTTTCATTATTCTGGATTGTTGCAATTATGAACTCCATCAATATGCTTGACAATATGGATGGAATTACTACAATAGTATCAATTACAATTATTATGAGTGCTTTATTTATTTTATATATTAATAAGGACGGATACAAGATCGAAACAATAATATTGATTGGAGTGATGGCTGCACTCATTGGTTTCTTGTTTTACAATTGGCACCCAGCAAAAATTTTTATGGGGGATACCGGAAGTCAGTTTTTAGGACTATTCCTTGCTGCAATTGGCATAAATTATTTTTGGAATACACCTGATGCACACCACGAATTAATTCAATCAAAACAATTTTTTGTTACAATTCTAACCTTCGCAATTCCAATAATCGATACTACGACTGTTGTTATTAATCGTATAATTAGTGGCAATTCACCCTTCATAGGCGGAAAAGACCATACCACTCATGCTTTCTTTTTTTTGGGAGTAACAGAAAAAAGAATAGCGCTTATGTATGCTGGAATTTGTTTTATTTCAATGTTCTTCAACTATTTAATTATTACTTCTATTAAAGAGTGGAGTTACTTACACATTATTCTATTTTCAATTTATTTTTTACTTTTATTTCGCTTCCTGTATTATCCTACTCGAAGACACATTAAATAATGCAAATTAAAGATAAAGCAATACTTTTTCTCAGGTCCTCCAAAAAATATTTCATTGCTTTTGGAGTAGTATTCGTTTTAATAAGCATCATTAAATTATTTTCATATTCATTTACCGATAATTTATCAGACGCTGCATATGAGGACTACTTTAATGCCAGTTATAAAACATTCAGCATACGTATTCCTAAAAACTTAAATTTTGCAGGAGAAAAAGCTCCTATCATGGATTTTAGCGTCAGAGAAGCGATTGAACGCGAATTAGTGGTTAACACATATTGGCAATCACAATCACTCCTAATACACAAGCGTGCGAATAGATGGTTCCCCATAATAGAACCAATTCTTAAGCAAAACGAGATCCCGAACGATTTTAAATATATCGCTTTAATAGAAAGCCAACTTTCCAATGTTGTTTCCCCACAAGGAGCTACAGGATTTTGGCAAATAATAGAATCAACCGGAACGGGATATGGTTTGGAAGTTACAGAGGATGTGGATGAAAGATACAGTGTTGCAAAATCAACAGAAGCGGCATGCGAATATTTTAAAGAAGCGTACAAACAATTTAATAATTGGACGCTTGTTGCTGCTTCCTACAACTTGGGGATAGGTGGAGTTCAAGGACAATTGGACAAACAGAAAGTTAATAGTTATTACGACCTTGCATTAACTGAAGAAACCGCCCGATACATTTACCGGATATTAGCGATGAAAGAAATTATTTCCAGACCAAAAGTCTATGGTTATATGCTTCGCAAAAAAGATCTGTATCCAACATTAATTACAAAAAAAATAATAATAGATACAACCATCCACAACTTAGCTGATTTTGCAATTTCCCAAAAGGTCAATTATAAAATACTCAAATTATTTAACCCTTGGTTAAGGACGAATTCATTGACAAATTCAGAGAAGAAAAAATACATCATTGAAATCCCTAAAGGGACCATGAATATTTATGATATGGATGGAAACTATGAAGGAAGCAACACTTTAACTTCATCAGACTCGATCAACTTGATCACAACTCTTCCATTGATAAACGATTCTATCAAGAAAGAAAGAAACCAATAGAATAAATAATTGGTTTTTAAAAATCTGCTCATCCTCCTACTTATATCCTTTAACACACAAACACTTTTTTTCATTCCAATTAATTCAAATGACAGAAAAGATTATTTAAAAATACAATTAACAGTTATCTGAAAATATGGACTTATCCGGAAAGCAAGAAAAACTGTGACCGCTCATCTTCATACCGGAATTGACATAAAAAGACCATCGAATAATTACAATGACCAACCTGTTCATCCCATTGCAAAAGGATTCATAATAAGTAAACGAATTGATGGACCTTATGCACAATTGATAATAGAACATCAAATTAATAACAAAACCATTTGGACCGTTTATGAACATATTGCAGGTATTACGGCCAAACTAAATGAAACTGTTAATCCGAATAAACCCATTGCCAGATTTATGAATAAGAATGAATTAAATAAATATGGCTGGCAATTTGATCATTTTCATTTAGAGATTCTTAAAGTCAAACCTATAAGAATAAAGTCCGACCAACTGCAGCCTGAAAGACTTTACAACTCATACACATTAATTTGTTTTAAGCAATCTGACCTCGAAAAATATTTTTACGACCCCATTGAATTTCTGAAGAAAAATCTCCATTAAAATCGGCTTACTCTCCTATTATTAAGCTATTGTTCCTTACCTTTGCATTACAAAAAACCAACGCTATTTTTTAGTGTTTAATAAGAAAATTTATAATTAAAATGTCGAGTGCTAGTATAAGTGAAATAGACTTTTTGGAAGTTGTAGGTGCCCGAGTTCATAATCTGAAAAACATCAGTGTTACAATTCCCCGCAATAAACTAGTTGTAATTACAGGATTAAGTGGCAGTGGAAAATCTTCACTCGCATTTGATACTATTTATGCTGAAGGACAAAGGCGCTACATCGAAAGTTTTTCTGCTTATGCTCGTCAGTTCCTCGGTAATATGGAGCGTCCGGATGTTGATAAAATAACAGGATTGAGTCCGGTTATTTCCATCGAACAAAAAACAGTTAATAAAAATCCCCGTTCAACTGTTGGAACCATTACAGAGATCTACGACTTTTTACGATTATTATATGCCCGTGCATCAGATGCGTATTCCTATGTGACAGGAGAAAAAATGGTTCGCTACTCTGACGACCAGATAATAAATTTGATCCTCGAAAAGTTTAATGGTCAAAACATTCTCATCCTTGCTCCTGTCGTGAAAGGAAGAAAAGGTCATTATCGCGAGTTATTTGAACAAATAAAAAAATGGGGATATCTGCGTGTTCGGATTGACGGGGAGGTTGTTGAATTAACCAAACGAATTCAACTGGACAGATATAAAGTTCATGATATAGAAATTGTAATTGACCGCTTGGAAGTGAATGTTGAATCACGTCCTCGCATTTCAGAATCCATGCAATTGGCTATGAAACAAGGAAAAGGAATCATTCTGGTTCAACCTTTTAAAAGAGGAAAACTTGAGGAAGAATATGGGAATGTTGAATATTTTAGTCGGCATTTAATGTGCCCTACATCCGGCATTTCTTATGATGAACCGCAACCAAATTTATTTTCCTTCAATTCTCCGTATGGAGCTTGTCCGAAATGTAATGGACTAGGAATGGTGGCGGAAGTTGATATCAATAAAATTATTCCTGATAAAAAATCATCCATCCGAAAAGGAGCTATAGCACCAATAGGGCCCTATAAAACTACTTGGATCTTCAAACAACTGGAGGCCATCGGTGATAAATATGGTTTTAATTTGGATACACCAATTGATGAAATTTCAGATGAAGCGATAAATACGATCCTATTTGGTTCAGATGAAGTTTTTAAGATAAAACAATATACAGACAGCTCTGCAACAAGCTACAGCATAGCATTTGAAGGAATCGCCAATTTCATCATTAAACAAAATGATGAACAAAGTTCTCCAACAATAGAAAAATGGATACAGGGTTTTATGAATAAAGTAACTTGCACAAAGTGCGAAGGAACTAAGCTAAAAATGGAATCTCTCCACTTTAAAATTGACGCCAAAAATATTGCCGAATTATCTGAAATGGGCATTATTGAATTAAATCATTGGTTTAAAGATCTTCAAACGCGCCTGAGTGCAAAACAAAATACCATCGCAAAGGAGGTTTTGAAAGAGATAAGAACACGCATTTCATTTTTGTTGGATGTAGGATTAGATTATCTTTCCTTAAACAGGAGTTCAAGAACACTTTCCGGAGGCGAAGCGCAGCGGATCCGACTGGCAACTCAAATCGGTTCACAATTGGTTGGGGTACTTTATATTTTAGATGAGCCTAGCATCGGTCTGCATCAACGGGATAATATCAGATTGATAAATGCACTTAAAAATCTTCGTGATATCGGAAATTCCGTAATTGTTGTTGAACACGACAAAGAAATGATCCTTGCTGCCGATCATGTTATAGATATAGGTCCGGCAGCCGGTATCCACGGAGGGAAGATAATTGCGCAAGGCACTCCCAAAGAAATTTTAAAATATCACACACTCACATCTGACTATATTAATGGCGTAAAGGAAATTGCAATTCCGAAGGAGAATAGAAAAGGAAGTGGAAAATCTCTTGTACTTAAAGGAGCAAAAGGAAATAATCTAAAAAATGTATCGGTAGAATTTCCTTTAGGAAAATTGATCTGTGTAACAGGAGTTTCCGGAAGTGGTAAATCCACACTTATCAATGAAACGCTCTACCCTATTTTGAGTAAACATTTTTATCGCTCAGAAAAGAAACCAATGCCTTATAAATCTATATCCGGTTTAGAACATATTGACAAAGTCATTGATATTGACCAATCGCCAATCGGACGAACGCCGAGAAGCAATCCGGCAACATATACAAATGTTTTTTCTGATATCAGAACATTATTTTCTGAAATTCCTGAAGCGAAAATAAGAGGATATAAACCGGGAAGATTTTCTTTTAATGTAAAAGGTGGAAGATGTGAAACATGCCAAGGTGCTGGATTAAGAACCATCGAAATGAATTTTTTACCCGATGTTTATGTAACATGCGAAACATGTAATGGTAAACGATACAACAAAGAAACACTTGAAATACGATTCAAAGGAAAATCGATAAGCGATGTTTTGAATATGACAATTGATATTGCTGTTGATTTTTTTGACAAGATCCCAAGTATCATTCAAAAAATAAAAACTTTACATGATGTTGGTTTAGGGTATATTACCCTGGGACAACAAAGCACAACACTTTCCGGAGGAGAAGCACAACGTGTCAAACTGGCTACAGAATTATCAAAACGCGATACTGGAAACACTTTTTATATTTTAGATGAACCAACAACAGGATTACATTTTGAAGATATTCGAGTATTGCTTGAAGTGTTGAATAAATTAGTTGATAATGGAAATACCGTTTTGGTAATTGAACACAATATGGACATCATCAAGGTTGCCGATCATATTATTGATATTGGAAAAGAAGGGGGAAATGCAGGAGGAGAAATTTTATGCACAGGTACACCAAAAGAAATTATCAAAAACAAAACTAGTTATACGGCACAATTTCTGAAGGAAGAATATCGTTGAGAAAACGAAAATTGAAAAGTAAACAGAAAAAGAAAAAAAAATAACTGACAACAATTATGTAAATTCGTTGTGGCTCTACCTGAAAACAAGAGCATAAAAATCCGAAAATAGTAAAATGACAAATCAAGAAGAAGATAAAATTAGAAAAGCTTTCGAAGCGAAGGACTGGAATGATATTAAAGCCTCCGATTCATGGCAAATTTTTAAGATCATGAGTGAATTTGTGGAGGGATTTGAAAAAATGAGCCGTATTGGTCCGTGTGTTTCGGTATTTGGTTCAGCCCGCACAAAAAGCGACAACCCGTATTACAAATTAGCTGAGGAAATAGCCTTCAAGCTGACAAGAGAAGGTTATGGAATTATAAGCGGTGGCGGACCTGGGATCATGGAAGCAGCAAATAAGGGAGCAAAAGCAGGCGGAGGAAAATCCGTTGGATTAAATATTGTTTTACCCTTTGAACAAAGTTCAAATCCATTTGTTGATAATGATAAAAACATTTCTTTCGATTATTTCTTCGTTCGCAAAACAATTTTCTTAAAATATTCACAAGGATTTATAGCTATGCCGGGCGGTTTCGGAACATTAGACGAAATGTTCGAAGCTATAACATTGATCCAAACAAACAAGGTAGCCCACTTCCCCATTATTTTAGTAGGGAAAAAATATTGGGAAGGATTATTACACTGGGTCAAACAAACGATGTTGCTGGAAGAGCATAACATTAATGAAAAAGACCTGGAATTATTTAAAGTCGTTGACACAGCTGATGAAGCCGTGGCTATTATTAATGAATTCTATTCGAAATATCTATTAAAACCGAATTTCTAATTCATGAAAAAAGGATTATTTTTCCTTTTCTTTTTTATCCGGATCTCTGTTTCTTTTTCACAAAATGGGATGGGATATTATTATGATTATTCCAACCATTTTTTCGTCTTTGATAATGGAATTGAAAGGCAATTAGAGGGTGAGCCTGTTACGGAAATCAGAACCGGGAATAACTATATCACCTATACAGACTCCAAATTAAGTTTCATTTATTATTACAATGGTGAAAAACAAGTACTCGAAGAAAACATTCCCAATAAAGTTGTTGCAACTTCCACAGCCATCGTTTATAGGATGCAACAACGTTTGATGATCTGCGAAAAAGGAGAAAAAAAATTATTATCCCGCAATACCGACCTATTTGT
>CANJPX010000043.1 GCA_947476185.1 Bacteroidota bacterium | reverse complement strand
TTTTTGTTTCTTTTTGATCAAGCAAAAAGATAAAAAGGATATTAAAAGCAGTTTTGCTTTATTGCAATTATCTTTACCAAAAGCATTCTATTTAAAAACTTTCTTCTTCCCACTTTTTGAAGGCAAAAAGTTGCAAAAACCTCTTTCGTTTTATAAGGCAATTTGCTTTTTCTTACCAGTCAAAGCAACGACGGTTAATAGTTGCTATCCTAGTAAATCTTTCTTCATTATTGATTCTTCTGGCAACTATTCCCGCTATTGCTGAATAAAACCAAAGGCGTAACGATATTGTGAAGAGTATCTATGTTAGTTTTTCAATCAAATTATAATCAGGTGACGATCTAATGGAAATGGGTAAACGAATTATACATACGGAGTTGTGGGTGAGGACTGAAAGCATACGATGCCGTGTAGCATGTGCGGCAGCAATTATGCTTTCTTGATTTTTTGTTTCTTTTTGATTAAGCAAAAAGATAAAAAGGGAAATTGAAAACACACCTCAGCCTTCTCCAGAGGGGAATGCATTTGAGTAAGGAAGTTTGTCTCAATAAAAACAGGATCTTTAGTAGCAATACAGAGACTGGCTAAGGTCAAGATCTTTTAAAACTCGATCTTATACCCGAAATATGGAAATAAACCCAGCTGAAATTCTTGCTGAATGCTTTGAGTTTCCTTGTTATAGGATTCTCTCAATATATTTTGATTGTCAAAAACATTTTCCACCACCAGGAAAATACTTTGTGATATTTTTTTACGATTGCCTTTATAAGACAACTTAACATCAAACCTTGAATAATCCTTCAATTGTTTCGAGAATGCTTCATCATTTTTTAAAACGGCATCACCATAAAGTTTTGATTTTTCCAAATCAATAGGTGTATACCTGTTGCCACCCGCTTGCGTGAATTTAAGATCCAAGGATAAAGCCCTGTTCTTATTTTTACCAAGAGTAAGTTCATATCCTGCTAAAGCATTAAATACATACCCTCCATCATAACTTGTAGGATGTTCAATACCATTGCTGCCTTTGTATTTCGATTGATAAAGTGATGCCGTTGCCAGATAATAGAAATGATTGCTGAAAAATTTTTCCAGGGTTAATTCAATTCCAATATTCTCACCATCTCCTTTGTTTTCAAGCGTGTCTATCAATGGAATTCCTTCCAAAGCGTTTCCTACATTGATCATTGAAAAGGAAGACTGATAATTTTTTTGCACAGGAATATTATAAACATATTGATAATAACCTTCCAGTTTAATACGATAATCTTTTGCAAAATTAAAATCGTAAGCCAAAATAGCATGTTGACTTTTTGATAGATCTAAATTGCGGTTGCTTCTGTAATAGCTGTCTGTACTGGGAATATATGTTTCGTAAAAATAATAAACGGTAGGTTGCATCTGGCTGTGCATGCCATATCCTAAACTTAAATTTTGTTTTTGGGTCAGCTGAAAACGTATTCCTAAACGTGGTTCAAGCGCCCATGTGTTGTTCAACAAAAAATTCTGATAATGTACTCCGCTGTTTATTGTTATTTTGTCGGTCGGTCGGTATTGCCAATGGATAAAGCCTTGTACAAGATCGGCTATGGATTTTTTTACATTTAAGTTGTAGATATATTTTCCGTATTTTGAGGAATAGTCAAACGATTCGGCATTAAAACGAATGGATTGGTAAGTGGCTCCGAATTTTAATAAATGCTTGGCATTGATCTTTGCAGTGATAGTATAATTGGCAATATAATTTGCTTCGGTTGAAATATTTTTGCGGGTTAAAAATGAAGAATGATCAACAGGAGAAAGTGTGTCCACATATGCATTCAGGTCGGTGCCTGAAAATGAAAGCGATAATTTTCCGGATGTTTTTGAATTAAAAAAATACAGATGAGAGACTCCTGTTGCGCCCATGCTTGTTCCAAAAACCAGATCTTGCCCACCGGTTATATAGGACCAGTCTGTAGCTTTACGGTCACTGTCCAGAAGCGATAATTTACTTTTTCCTCCAATGCCCCATAGCGTGAAAATACCGGCTTTCGCAGTAGGTACATTTACTTTGTAGGAAATATCCTGATATTGAGGACTGGCAGAAACGCCAAATCGGATGCCTAATTTGTTGAACACTTCCAATGTCGAATAACGGTAATTGAACAGATAGGAGCTCCCGTTCTTTTTAGAAATAGGCCCTTCGGCACCTAATTCAACTCCGTTAATTCCTAAGTTACCTGTATATTCATTTTTTTCATTGTTACCGTTTCGTAATTTTATATCAAAAACGGCAGCTGTTTTATTTCCATATTCAGCAGGAAAAGCACCGGTTAAAAAATCGGAGTTGCCTAAGATATTATTGTTGAGCATACTTATCGGTCCACCGGTGGCACCTTGTGCCGAAAAATGATTTGGGTTTGGAATGTCAATTCCCTCCATCCGCCATAGAACGCCAAGCGGAGAATTTCCGCGGACAATAATATCATTACGGGCATCATTGCCGGATGAAACACCTGCGTAGTTGGCCACCATCTTACTTGGATCGCCTCTGCTGCCTGCATATCTGCCTGTTTCTTCAGCCAAGAAGTTACGTGAGGAAACCGTTACCATGTCGTTGTTGGCTTTTGTTTTGTCTTTCTCAGAAATTATCTCAACAACACCTGATGTATATACTTTTTCGCGTAGCTCAATTGTCAGCACCACTTCTTTTCCCGATGTAAGAATGATGTTATTCAATACAACTTCTTCGTAACCGAGGCAAGTGACTTTTATGCTTCGTCGTCCAACAGGAATTTTTTCTAATCTGAATTTTCCATCCATGTCTGTAATAGAACCAAGGATGCTATCGCCATTTAATAAAATTACATTGGCACCAAACAAAATTGATTTTGAATCGGCATCAATAACTTTTCCTCTTATTGTTTGTGTATAGGTTTGAGCTTTGCCTGAAAAAATGCAAATGAGAAAGATGAATAAAAGAAGGGTTTTTTTCACGATGCAAAATTAGCATTATTAATTTCATTCTGTTCTTGTCTTTGTTTGATTTTTTATCTCATTTTACTTGAGAAAATCGTGCAATAAAGCATTAAAATGATTAAAAAATAAATTTTTATTTCCTTCAGAATTGTTTTTGAAATGGTACTCAGTGCATATTTTTTATAAAAAATATTGTACACGTTCTTCTATAGAATAATGTTAATTTTGCAGCATGCAAAAGCAATTATCCTTTTTTGAGCAGTTTGGACTTGCCATTAAGAGCTATTTGACAGCTCTTTCGTTTGTCTTTGAAAAAGGCTTGTGGAAATATTTCATTTATTCCATCCTTATCTCAGCATTGTTGGTCTTCGGAGGATTTGAGTTGGCTAAAAATTTATCTGATACCATAGAAAAATGGGTTATGTCATATGTTAATATTAATTCAGGAGGCGGAATGCTGAGCTTTTTAGGGGACACCTTACATTTTCTATTGAACATAGGATTAAAAATAGTTTTCTTTTTTGTTTTTTCCACTTTCAGTAAATATATCCTGTTGATCATTATGTCTCCGATAATGGCATTGATATCAGAACGTACAGAAGAAATTGTAACAGGTAAAATATACCCCTTTAATGTTTTTCAGTTCATGAAAGATATTTTACGCGGTATCATCATTGCTTTGCGCAATATGTTTATTGAATTCGGATTTATATTCCTTGGGTTTCTGATAGTTTGGATTCCTTTAATAGGATGGCTAAGCACGCTGTTTCTTTTTGTTTTGTCGTATTATTTTTATGGATTTTCAATGATCGATTATATCAGTGAAAGAAGAAGATCGGGAATCTCACAAAGTGTTCGTTATGTCAGGAAGAACAAAGGTTTAGCGATAGGGAACGGATTTATCTTTTCGTTGCTGTTTGCCATTCCTTTTATTGGCGGAATGATAGCAGCCGTGTTGGCACCCGTAGCTGCCTGTATCGCAGTATTGGAAATTGAAAAGGGGAATTAATTATGCAGAAAATTAAAATATCAGTAGTATCCTATTTAAACTCTAAACCTTTTATCAATGGTTTACAGCATTCCGCTCTTATTGGAAAAATTGATCTTCAGTTAGACATACCTTCCGTTTGCGCACAAAAATTATTGGATGGGCAGGTTGATATAGGATTGGTGCCTGTCGCTGTTTTGCCGCTTCTGAAAGAGAAATATATAATCAGTGATTATTGCATAGGGGCTGTTGGTAAGGTGGCATCCGTAATGTTATATAGTGATGTTCCTTTAAATGAGATATCAAATGTATTATTGGATTATCAATCTCGGACATCCGTTACCTTGGTAAAAGTGCTGGCAGATAATTTTTGGCAGATAAAACCGAAATGGACATCTGCAAAAGCAGATTTTGAAAATGAAATTAATGGAGCAACTGCTGCAGTGATAATTGGCGACAGAACTTTCGGGATAGAAAATAAATATAAGTTCAGTTACGATCTGGCAGAAGAATGGCAAAAATTTACAGGATTGCCTTTTGTTTTTGCTTGCTGGGTTTCAAATAAACAGTTGCCTCCAATCTTTATCAGCGAATTTAATGCTGCTCTGAAAAATGGTCTCGATAGCCGTCCTGAATTGATAAAAGAATTGCAGGACAGTAAAAAATATCCGACAAATATCGATGTGTATCTCAATCAGAATATCGATTATGACTATGATACAGCGAAAAAGCAAGCTTTGGAACTATTTTTGTCATATATGGGCAATCCTGAGCAATAATTTTTTATATTTGTTCATGAGACTGCGATTTCTTTTTTGATGAAACAAGTTTGAACAATCCCGTTTTTTGCGGGATTTATAATTGAATAGTTACTATTTAACCAATAATATTTTTCTCATGAAAAAAGTAATGTGTTTGTTGATGTTTTCTATTTTTATTTCAGGAGCACTTTCTGCCCAGGAAAAAACAGAGAATAAACAGAACGTTTTTGATAAAGGCGGAGATGTTGCAAAAATGGTTCTTGCAGAACAGAAATTCTTTGCGATGGATTATAAAGGCGCTTTGAATATTTATACCGATGTTTTGTCAGGTAAACCAAATGATGCAAATGTGATTTTTCATATTTCTGAGTGTTATTTTGAATTAAAACAATATAAAGATGCACGTATAAATGCCGAAAAAGCAAAAGGTATCGACCCTAAAGCAAATGTTTATAATTCGCTTTTACTGGGGAAGTTAAATCAATTGGATGATTTGAAGGATGAAGCTTTGGCGGAATATAAAACCTTTATTGCAAATGTTGGCAGTGCTAAAAAAATAGAGGAGAGCGATGTAAACATGTATAT
This sequence comes from Bacteroidota bacterium, assembly GCA_947476185.1. Taxonomy (GTDB): domain Bacteria; phylum Bacteroidota; class Bacteroidia; order 2-12-FULL-35-15; family 2-12-FULL-35-15; genus 2-12-FULL-35-15. Next base: position 24,688 of record CANJPX010000043.1, on the reverse strand, counting down.
TCTGCAGGTTACTACTGCGAAAGAATTAATGGCAGCACCTGTTGACGTGAAAGTAGAAAATATGGGAGATGTTATTAATTCAGAATTTGAAGATAAAGCTCCTATGGTGAGTGCCGATGGAAAAACATTGATCTTTACTTCGCAAAGACCTGGTAAGTCAAGTGCGGTAAATCAGGATGACGGAATGTATTTCGAAGATATTTATATATCCCGATGGGACACACTTAAAAAAATGTGGAGCGATGCGGAGTTGATTCCGGGTTCATTAAATACAGAGGGTCAGGATGCTGCAACAAGCATATCACCCGATGGAAAACAAATTTTCCTTTTCAAAAATGATATCGAAGCAGAATCCCGCGGTGGTGATATTTATGTTTCCCGTTTAAGTTCTTCAGGAAAATGGGGCGCTCCAAAATCAATGGGTAAGCCTATCAATACTACTTATGCTGAGTTAGGCGCTTGCATTTCTCCGGATGGTAAAACACTTTATTTTGTGAGCGAACGTCAGGGTGGATTTGGTAATGCAGATATCTGGATGATAAAACGTAAAACGAAAACAGAGTGGGAGAAACCTATAAACCTTGGCGATGTAGTAAATACCGGTGAGGATGAAGGTGGAATATTTTTAGCTCCCGATGGAAAAACATTGTTCTTTACTTCTAAAGGACATAATTCAATGGGTGGATATGATATGTTTAAAACCGTATTGGAAAATGGGAAATGGTCTATTCCTGTGAACTTAGGGTATCCTATCAATACAATTGACAACGATTATTGTTTCAGTTTGTCTATCGATGCAAAAACAGGTTATTTTACTAGTAATAGAAAAGGTGGATTAGGTGGCCGCGATGTTTATAAAGTCGATCTCAGCAATTATCCTGTTTTAGATAAGGAGATGAAAAAGAAACCTGAAAATACCGGACCTGTAATGGCGATCCTAAAAGGTGATATTTTTGATGCTACTGCTGGAAATGGTATGGAGGCAGAATTGATCGTTTACGATGAAGCAGGAGCAAAGGTTGGAAGCACGAATTCCAGTGAAGGCAGTGGTGAATATTTCTTAACGCTGTTGGCAGGTAAAACCTATCAGGTAAAAATTGATGTGAAGGGGTTTAAGCTTATTGATGAAAAAGTAGAGATCAAAGTTGCTAAAGAAGGTGCTACAACAGTTGTGAAGCATTATCTGCTTTATAAGAAATAAGATATATTTTTTTTCGGAAGAGCCGAGATACATTGTATGTCGGCTCTTTTATTTTTTATCTTTTCTCAACGCATAGATGCTTTAGCGTTTTCTGCTTTGTAGGGATGTGGAAATCCATCCGTCATGTTCTTGGCGATGTTGAGATTGTTGGCGTATTTAACTAAACTTTCCAGATCATTGATTGTCCAGGGCCTAAGAATAAATTGCATGTTTTTTATTAGTATTATTGATGAAAGCACCTAATATACAAAACATTCAATTGATGTTTTGGTAATTTGTTTTAGATATTCAATTTCTGTTATTGATGGAAATGGAGGGCAAAAAAAACGCCCCACCAAAACTGGCAGGACGTTTTCAAAAATTTAATTTAAAGGACTAAAAATTTCCTCTGGCAAGGATACCCAATTCCACTTTTTTCAAAGCAGTGATATAAGCACCAATACGCATTGTAGTTTTATATTGTTGTCCGTTATTCCAAACATTTTCAAATGCAGCTTTCATCGATGCATCGTGTTTCGAATTTACTTCATCCTCTGTCCAGTAATAACCGTAGTTATTTTGTACCCATTCGAAATAAGAAACGGTAACACCACCGCCATTTGCCAAAATATCCGGTACTACAATAATTCCCTTTTCATTTAAAATATGATCTGCTTCAGCCGTTGTTGGTCCATTTGCACCTTCAACAATTAATTTCGCTTTAATGTTATGTGCTATTTCTTCTGTAATTACGTTTTGTAAAGCAGCAGGTACCAAAACATCAATGTTTGCAGTTAAAAGTTCAGAAGATTTTATTTCTACTCCTCCTGTAAATCCTTTTAATACATTTCCGTTAACTTTAACATAATCTAAAGCAGCCTGAATATTAATTCCTTTTTCATTCCAAAAAGTTGCAGTATGATCACCGATTGCGCAGACCTTTATTCCTTGCTCATGCAATAAACGTGCAGCATGTGAACCTACGTTTCCAAAACCTTGCACGGCACAAGTAACCTTTTTAGGATCTAATTTCATTTTTTCTAAAGCAGCAAGTGTTGCAACCATAACGCCTCTTCCAGTTGCAGCATCACGCCCTAATGAACCACCTAAACCTACAGGTTTACCGGTAGTAACACCTGGGAAATTTCCTCTGTGTACTTTATTATATGCTTCAACTAACCAAGCCATTTCACGGCCGCTGGTTCCCATATCGGGAGCAGGAATATCGGTTGTTGGTCCGAATACATCTGCCATAGCTACTGTATATGCTTTTGTTAATCGCTCTAATTCTCCAAGACTTAATTTACGCGGATCGCATTTGATACCGCCTTTTGCACCACCATATGGTAAATTTGCAACGGCGCATTTAAATGTCATCCATGCAGAAAGTGCTTTTACTTCATCATCACACACATCCATTGCATAACGGATTCCTCCTTTTGATGGCCCTAATACAGTGGAGTGTATCGTTCTAAATCCTTCAAAAACCTGCATTTTGCCGTTATCCATCATTACAGGAATACTAACTTTTATTTGTCTTTGCGGATTTCTTAAGATACTTGTAACCTCATCTGATAAGCCATAAATTTTTGCAGCAACATCAAGTCTAGCAAGAACTGCATCGAACATACTGTTGTGATCTTCTACTGTTGTCGAATTTGTTTTAGTTGTCATAATTTTTATGTTTGGTTCCTGGGAAATTTAGAGATCGGAACAAATTAAAGTGTGCGAATTTAGATAAAATAATATACTAAGTAAAATGTAATCGTTAAATATCGTATTTCCTTCGCCTAAAACCACTTTTGGACTCATTTTTAGTGTTTTTATGGGTATAAATGATGGAAATAGTTGGATAAGTATAAATAGCTGAAAACAAAGGGCGTTGCCATTAAAAGACTGTCGAAACGGTCCAGAATACCACCATGACCGGGTAATAATGTCCCGGAATCTTTCACATTCTTGCTTCTTTTGTATAATGATTCCACCAAATCACCTAATGTACCGATTATGATGAGAATTGCCGCAATTACCATCCAATCAATAATACTGAATCCTGTATACCATTTAGAGATTATAAATACAACGATATAGCTTGCAATAGCTCCTCCAATACTGCCTTCCCACGATTTGGCCGGAGATATACGGGCGAATAGTTTTCGTTTCCCGAATGCTGAACCCGCCAGATAAGCACCGGAATCGTTGCTCCAGAGAATAAAGAAAAACCCGAAAATCAACTCGTAACTGTAGGTGCCTGTATAGGTAACCAGATAGTTCAATAACGAAAAGGGAACAGCAACATATACGATACCTAAAATTGTAAAAGCAATGTTCCGGAAAGGATTCTTTGATTTAGTATATAATTCAATGATGAAGATCAGGAATAGTATGGGAATATTAATGATCAGCAGGTGAAAATCGTATCCCATACAAACGAGGGAAGTGGATGCAAAAATGCAAGCGCCTGCAATTGTTCCCCATAATTTTTGAGGCTTGTTTGCACCCTTTTCAGAAAGCGTATAAAATTCCCAAAGGCCTAATATTGTGATGATGAAAAATAAAACGGAAAAGGAAAGTTGGTCGTGATACGTGCATCCTAATAAAACAGCTACAAAAGCTCCGGCAGTGAGTGTACGTTTTAAAAAGTTGTTCATGTTCTAATTGTGTGCAACGTGCGCACTTCGTCTCCGCTCAGTGTGACGTACGCAATGTGTCAGTCTGAGCGGAGTCGAAGACTGTTGCGTTGTATTAATTATTTATTCCACTTGTACATCATCGATCAAAAATACAAAAATTTCTTTTGGTCCGTGTGCGCCTTGCACCAATGTCTTTTCGATATCGGCAGTACGACTCGGACCGCTTATTGTTGATATCATGGATGGTAATTGATCGTTGTATTTTTCGCGGATAAATTTTAATCCATCTTTGATATTTCCTATCAATTGTGAGGTGTATGCAACAACAATGTGGAAATTTGCATATACCGGTAATCGCCTTCCGGATGCTTGTTTGGAAGTGATCATTATGCTTCCTGTACGTGCTATAAGGCATTCACATAATGTGATACCGATATCGGTCGATAACAGGTCATCTTCTTTGTCAGAAAATTTTATTTTTCCCTTTTTTAAAAGCTCTTTTAATTTTGGCTCCAGACAAAATAGATTTTTCCACTCATTGTCTTTAGTTATCCACTCAAAATTTTCGAGGAATTCGGCTTCGTTTTCACAAAAAACAAATTTTCCATTGAGTGCAGAAAAGTTTTGTGCGAACTGAATTTCAAGGGGCTCTTCGGACAAAGTGAAAATTTCCGAATCATTATCGATATCACCGATCTCCTGAGAAGATTTGTGGATCAAAGCCTTGCGTATTTTTTTTAATATTTTTTCTTTTGAAGTAGTACTGTCGCGCATGCTTGTTGTTTGCCTGAATGATCTTTTTTTATTCTCGCTATCCTTGGTTTCAAAAAAGGATGACTCAGAATCTATTAATGCTTTTATGCTTGTCTTTTTCAAAGAGCTCCTGTGATGTGGCACAGGAGCTCTTGAAATAATATATTTTTATGACCGAGATTACATTTAAAAAAGCGTGTTTGATGGTTTTTTCGCTTCTCCATCTTTCTTTTCACCTGCTTTCTCTTCTTCTTTTTTCTCTTCGTTTTTTGTTTGAGCATTTATCTCATCAGTATACGACGGCTCAGCTTTTTCTTTTATCAGTGGCAATTCTTCGCTATCAAAAGGGCGTTTCCCAAAGATCAATTCAAGGTCTTCCTTGAAGATAACCTCTTTATCCAATAATTTTTCAGCTAACTGAGTCAGCAAATGTTTGTTTTTTAACAGGATGTCTTTTGCTCTCACATATGCTAACTCAATCATTTTACTTACTTCCTCATCTATGGTCTGAGCTGTTTTTTCACTATATGGTTTAGTAAAACCATATTCATTCGCACCTGTAGAATCGTAATAACTGATGTTACCTATTTTATCATTCAAACCATAAATGGTTATCATCGCATAAGCTTGTTTGGTCACTTTTTCAAGATCGCTTAATGCCCCTGTGGATATTTTTTCGAAAATAATTTCTTCTGCAGCTCTTCCGCCAAGCGTAGCACACATCTCATCCATCAACTGTTCTGTTGTAGTGATCTGACGTTCTTCCGGCAAATACCAAGCAGCACCTAATGAGCGTCCACGGGGAACAATCGTTACTTTGATCAATGGATGTGCATGTTCCAATAGCCAGCTGGTAGCAGCATGTCCGGCCTCGTGATAGGCAATTACTTTTTTCTCGTGAGAAGAAATAATTTTATTTTTCTTTTCCAGTCCGCCAATGATACGATCTACAGCATCAAGGAAATCTTGTTTTTGAATGACCGTTTTATCCTGACGGGCAGCGATCAAAGCGGCCTCATTACATATGTTTGCAATATCCGCTCCGGAAAAGCCGGGAGTTTGTTTTGCAAGAAAATCAACATCGACAGAGTTGTCTAATTTTAATGGTTTTAAATGAACCTTGAAAATGTCCTTACGTTCATTCAGATCCGGCATGTCAACATAGATCTGCCTATCAAAACGTCCGGCACGCATCAATGCTCTGTCCAGAATGTCGGCACGATTGGTAGCAGCTAAAATGATTACACCGCTATTTGTTCCGAAACCATCCATCTCTGTCAATAATTGATTCAAGGTATTTTCTCTTTCGTCATTTCCACCCTGAGCAGGATTTTTGCCTCGGGCACGACCAATCGCATCGATCTCATCAATGAAAATGATACATGGTGATTTTTCTTTTGCCTGACGGAATAGGTCACGTACCCTTGAAGCTCCAACACCTACAAACATCTCCACGAAGTCGGATCCGGAAAGTGAAAAGAAAGGGACTTTTGCTTCCCCTGCAACGGCTTTTGCCAAAAGGGTTTTGCCTGTTCCCGGAGGTCCTACTAGTAATGCACCTTTTGGGATTTTTGCACCAAGAGCAGTGTATTTTTTTGGATTTTTTAAGAAGTCAACGATCTCCTTGATCTCTATTTTTGCACCTTCTAATCCAGCAACATCGTTGAATGTAATATTCACGTTTGTGTTTTTATCAAACAGTGTCGCTTTTGATTTTCCGATATTGAAAATCTGGCCGCCACCGCCACCGCCACCCATTCTGCGCATAATGATTATCCAGATCACAACCATCAGAACGATAGGGAGTAACCATCCTAAAGTATCGCCCCAGGAAGTCCGATTCTCACTTTCGGCGTCAATTCTTTCGTTGGGAAGAAAATCTTTTTGTGCTTCATTGATACGCAAATTGAAATTGTCCTCGGTAGAGATCCTTACTTTATAATGTGGTCCTTCCTTATGCAAATCAAGCTTGTCTGCAGCATATTGAGGTAGCTTCAGAAAGTCTTTCTTAATTGTAATTTCTGCATATTTTTCTGATGGAATGATCACGATCTTTGCAACATGATGCTGTTTCAGCATTGTTTCAATAAAATCATTGGTACTCTTTTCTTTCAATGATGGTGTATAGTTAAACACCTGCATCGCAATAATACCGACAGCAATTATCCCGTAGATCCAATAAAAATTAAATGGATTTTTAGGCATGGTTGGCTTTTTCGGAAATTTATCTTTGAAATTTTTATTATCCGGTTGATTCTCTTGCTCACTCATATATTTTTATATAAAATTATTTATCAAATGCTACCTTCGTTATTTCGGCATCCGCCCATAACGATTCTAAATTATAAAAATTGCGAACTTCTGTTTGGAAGATATGAACGACTACAGTTACGTAATCTACCAGGATCCATTCAGAATTCTCAAATCCTTCTTTGCGGTATGGGCGTTCGCCTGTTTGTTTTTTCACCATTTCTTCAACAGAACCGGCAATTGCGTTTACTTGTGTATTTGAATCCGCCTGGCAAATGATGAAATAATCACAAACTCGGTTATGAATATCTTTTAAATTCAGTATGGATATATTCCTTCCTTTGACTTCTAATATTCCTTCAACAATGCCATCAACAAGAAGTTCATTCGGGCCTTTGATTTTTTTAGGCTCCGGTTTTACGATTGCCTTTGTAGGTTTCGCTGCAACTTTTTTCACAGCAACAACTTTTTTCACAGCAACAGCCTTTTTAGGAGCAACTTTTTTTCCCTTTACGGGAGCGGATTTGCCTTTAGGGGTAGCTGTCTTTTTAACTGTTTTTTTTGTCGCAGCCTTTTTTGCAGCGGGTTTTGCAGTTTTTACTGCTGTTTTTTTTGTTGGTACTGAGGTCTTTTTTGCAGCTGCTTTCTTAACAGGTGCCACTTTCTTTTTCGCCATTGAAGGATGTATCTATTTTATTTCTTTCTTTGCTATATTATTATCCGCAAAAATAGTCAAAACTTTCGCAAAAACTCTCAATGAAAACATTATTTGTAGGGCAAAATAGCATTCATGTTGAGTCGGTTGATTCTACCAACAGTTATGCCACTGAAATGTTGCGACAAATTGATCTTTCAGAGGGGAGTTTAATTTATAGTTTTGATCAGAAAAAAGGACGCGGACAAAGAGGGAATTTCTGGGAGAGTGAACCCAATAAAAACGTGGCTTTGAGCCTTGTTCTTTATCCTAGATTTTTGACCGCAGAGAAGCAGTTTTTGCTCACTAAAATTACATCATTAGCAGTTGCTGACTTAATGGCAGAAATTCTTGGCAATTCTCAAAGTGTCTTGAAGATCAATATAAAATGGCCGAATGATATTTATGTGAATGGGAAGAAAATTGCCGGTATTTTGATTGAAAATGCTTTGAGGGAAACATTTATACAAAGTTCAATTGTTGGAATCGGAATCAATGTAAATCAACGAGAATATAGAACAACCGCTAATGCAACTTCAATTTGTTTGTTTCTAAATGAAGAAATAATGTTAACTGAGGTATTAGAAAGATTCTGTGAATTTTTTGAGGCACGCTATTTACAATTAAAAGCCGAAAAGTTTAATAGTATTGATGATGCTTATATTGAGCAATTGTTCAGGATTAATGAATGGTCGGAGTATCGTTCAAAGGCATCGAATTTTGAAGGGAAAATAATAGGTGTTTCAGCAATCGGAAAACTGAAAGTAGAAACAAAAGCAAATGGTATTAGAGAATTTGATCTGAAGGAAATAGAGTTTATTTAATATCCTTCATTCTTTGCGCAAGCATATTGAAGAAATTCCCCAAAGGCTTTTCAACCATCATTTTGATCATTGGGTTCATATCCGACTCAAATAATAATTGTCCGATGCAATTGGCGGCATCCTTTTCTGTTAACAATACAAATAATTTAAATTCGAAAGGAACTTTTCCATTGGAAGAAATTGTGATTTTTGATACCGGCATTTTCTCAATAATTTTCATTCCTATGGTAGCCATTCCATTGATCGTAAAAGTGCATTCTTCTGAAGTTGAATTCCAGTTGGTTACTTGAGAAGGCATCAGTTTTTCGAAATTGTTAAAATCGCTTAGATAGTTGAATACATTTTCTGCAGAATTTGTAATATCTACTTTTTCGCTTTCTATTTTTGTAACTGACATAATGATTAAAAATTGGAAAATTGAATTTAATTTTTTGCCAATAGCCTACTGCCAATTGCCTATTTTTTTTTCTTTTCTACTACAGGAACTCCCCATTCAGAAGGGTTTTCACGCCAAGCTTTTAGCGATAGCATATCATTGTCATTAACGTAATTCGATTGTAATGCCTGTTTTATCATGGTGTCGTAATTACCTAAAGTAACTAATTCACATTTTGCTTTTTTGAAATTTTCAATAGCAGTTTTAAAGCCATAGGTAAAAATAGCCGCCATTCCTTTTACATCACAGCCAGCCTCCCTTAATGCTTCTACTGCTTTTAAGCTGCTTCCACCTGTTGAAATAAGATCTTCAATGACAACAACTGATTGTCCTTTTTCAACTACCCCTTCTATCATATTAGTCATTCCGTGTTTTTTTGCTTCCGAACGGACATAAATAAATGGCAAGCCCATTTCCTGAGCAATAAGTGCTCCTTGTGCAATTCCTCCTGTCGCTACTCCTGCAATTACATCCGGCTTGCCGAATTTTTCCAATATAGCATCTACAAATTGTTGACGAATATAAGTACGTACCTGTGGAAATGATAAGGTGACACGGTTATCACAGTATATTGGTGACTTCCATCCTGATGCCCATGTGAAAGGATTGTTGGGTTGTAATTTAACCGCCTTTATTTGCAACAAAAATTCTGCAACCTTTAATGCAGATTCATCATTCTTCTTCATCCCGCAAAAATAACTAAATTTGTAGATGCCGTCAATATATTAATTAACAAAATGTGAAATGGTAAAAGTATTTTCAGTGAATAAAACCATTTGCCTTACAGGTGAGCTTATCGATAAGCAGGGAAAGGAAGATATGTTGTTGGTTAAGTTGGGCTCAATAGATGAATTACAGATTAAGTATGACGAATTGGTCAATCAAAGACAATTTGCTAATATCTGTTTTTACCATGAAAATGAAGCATTGCTGATCAGTAAATTCTTTTCTTTTTATCGGCTTATTGAGGCTGCTGGCGGACTTGTAAAAAATATGAAGGGGGAGTATTTGTTCATTTTCAGAAATGGGAAGTGGGATTTGCCAAAAGGAAAGATCGAAAAAGGAGAGTCTGTTGAAACTGCTGCTATTCGTGAAGTAGAGGAGGAGTGCGGGATTGGGAAATTAAAAATTATAAAGGAAATAGAATCTACCTACCATATTTACTATTTGAAAGGAAAAGAAGTATTGAAGCGCACCTATTGGTTTGAGATGAACTGTAAGGATCTGTCGGCATTGGTTCCTCAGCTTGAAGAAGGTATTACAGAAGTAAAGTGGTTGTCGAAAAATAATTTGAATCAGGTTCTTGAAAACACATATGAATCCGTTAAAGAAGTGATGGATTTTATTTCCTAACGATTCTTTTTATCACCCACCATATGCGCTTTCCCTTTTGGTTTTACGATATCAAAAAATGCGCGGTCAATTTCTTCTTCAGGGCTGTCTGCAGGAACCTGAATGAATTTCCCTTCGGGATCTATCAAGAAATAAGTCGGCATAGACCTGATTTCATAATCGCTTTTTAATTTCCCAAACGAATTGTCGTATAAAAATAACCAGGTGTATTTCGGATTTTTTAAGAGATTTTTTTTTAATTCTTCATCTGTTTTGTCTGAAGAGATACTTACAAAAGTGATCCGCTCTCCATACGTTTTTATTAAGGATGGAATAATTTTCATTTGTTGCTGACAGGCGGAGCAAGACGGGTCGTAAAACATCAGATAAACATATTTTTTAGTTCTGAGGTCATCAAGGCTGTGTGTTACGCCTGTTTTGTCAGGTAATTCAAAGAAAGGCGCTTTACCACCTGCTTTTAATTTCGAAAAAGAGTTTAAAATATTTTGTGCAATGCGTATGTGCTCCGCAATAGTTGTTTCTTGTGTTATCTGCTGTAAAATAGCGATTATGCTTGGTCTCTTGAAAAAATTATCATAATAGGATTCATATAAACCTTTGATCAATACCAATTCCCTGATGGTGTCGTTTTGTAAAAAAGCATCACGTTTTAATACGTCCATCGTTCCTGAAAAACTACCACGATCGTTGATTTGGAAGTTCAATACTTCTCCCGGTTTTGTCATTGAAAAGTCTTGTACCTTTTGTTTGAAAAAATCATTGAAAAAGATCATGTACTCGGTATTGTTATAAAGAATAGGCTTTTGAAAAAGATATTCGGCAAATAATTTTTTCTCACTCATTTTTGTTTTTTGTTCGAGCGCAGCAATTGTATACCGGATATAATTTTTAAAATAAGGATTGTTGACAGTAGAATAATATTCATTCATTGCCAATTTAAATGAATCGATCTTTGTTTGTGCCCTTAATCTTAAATATGAATTAACCATGAATTCTTCGAAGCGATCATCATAATCCATGGTCAAAGAATTTATTTCCGTTTTGCTTTTTAGCTTAATAGAAAGCTTGACATCATGCTCCAGGTTCGGGTTTTGATAAGTCGTGGAATCCGGAGGAAATAAAATGATATCATAATTTCCTTTTGGTTCGACATACAACGAAGAAATATTTTTTTCAACCTTTAACGTGATGTATTGAATTTCTTTGGTGTTAAATTCGAGCGTAAAATTTCCTGCCGAGTCAATGGCAGAGTAGGTTAATTGCTTTTGAGTATTGGATATGTAATCGTTGTTTACCCAAACGCCAATTTCTTTGTAAGCATAATTTTTTGCGGAACCTTTGATGGTCACATTTTGGGCGTGTGAATAAAAGGATAGTAGTATACTTAATAGGATTAAAGAAATTTTATTCATTTAATTTTATTTCTTTTAGATCAAGATTTCGACAAGATCTATTTTTTATTGCACATTGATTGATAAAAATAAAATGACATTATTGTTTTCGACTGGAATGCAATTTTTATGCCTTATTACATTGCTTTTAAGTCAATTCCTTTCGGGACAAAAGGTGAGGCATCACCACCATTTCGGATTATATCACGCACAATTGTTGAATTTATTGCGGAAAGTTCGGGAATTGGTAAAATAAATATTGTTTCAATTTGCGGGGCCATCACCTTGTTGTTTTGAGCAATGGATTTTTCGAATTCAAAATCTGCAGAAGTACGCAATCCGCGAAGAATAAAATGTGCATTTATTTTTTTACAAAATTCAATAGTCAATCCGGTATACGATTCGATACGCACCTTTGGCTCATTATCAAAAACCTGCTTGATCCATTTTTGACGCTGTTCGATCGGGAAATAACTTTGTTTGTTGCTGTTGATACCGATGGCAATTATTATCTCATCGAAAAGGGGTAAAGCTCTTCTTAAAATATTCTCATGACCTTTTGTGATTGGGTCAAATGAGCCTGGAAATATTGCAATGCGTTTATCCATGACGGTAGAGTTACAAATTATTACGAATTTACGAAAACTTTTGAATTTACTATCATTCGTATAGTCCGATTGAATAGGTCTTATTCATTGTCTTTTTGCTCGAATATTGAAAAGTTTACATTTCCGTAACTGCGGTGTTCTTTAAAATTAGGTAGCTTGGATAGAACTGTATATGGGCCATGCTCGACAATCAGCCAACCACCGTCCTTCAAGAGTTTGTTGGCAAAAACAAGTTCAGGCAGAAGTTCAAAGTTTTCCATTTCATAAGGAGGATCGCAAAAAATAATGTGATACGGAACGGTTGCTCGTTTTAAAAAAGCAAAGGCGTCGGATTTTATTACTTTGACGGCCTCCATCTTAAAATCGGTACTTGTTCTTTTTGTAAATTCGCAACAATGGAAATTACTATCCACACAGGTAATATCACCACATCCTCTGGAAGCAAATTCATAGGTGATATTTCCTGTTCCACAAAAGAGATCCAGGATCTTTAATCCTTCAAATTCAAAATAATTGTTCAAAATATTGAAGATGCTTTCCTTCGCAAAATCGGTAGTTGGCCGTACAGGAAGATTTTTTGGCGGGTGAATGACTCTTCCTTTGTGTTTTCCACTGATGATACGCATTATGCTAAATAACTATTGAACAAAGTGAAATATGAATGTTTTGGCAATGTTTGAAGTTGATAACTGTAGTCGGCGTCTACACAACGTTCCTCAAATTTTATATTACGGATGTATTTGTTGGCAAGTGCATAAACTGTAGCTGTCTTTTCCAATTCTCCTAATAAAAGTGTTTCCGTTTTTTCCGGATTCATTTGCAATTGCTCGCATGCAAACATGAGATAATAAATAAAATCTTCTGGAGATTGGTAATTGAACGTGTTGTAAAAGACTAATTTTTTACCATCGATAACAAGCGTTTCAAAGTGTGTCGACTGAATATGAACATAAAGTTTTTTGCCAGTTTGGTTCTTATTGTTGGCCACCAATGTGTCAATTAACGTGCTTGAAAGATGGTGGTACTTAATTGTTGAATAACGGGCATCTAGTTTCTCTTTTAAGGAAACAGGAAAAGCAAAAATGTTTTTAGCCTCCAGACTTTTTATTTCATCTACAGTAATAAATTCATTTCCTTCCAAAGAAGCATTGAAATTCAGGTACATCTTTTTTCTATCCTCCTCAAATAATACATTCGGAATTAGCGTGGAAAGATTATTAACAATGATACAAGCCACAGATTGAAATTTATGATCGATGAGTTTGCTGTCTTTTAACAAGGAATCAAACAGGTCATCTAAAGTCTCAAAATTTGAGCTGCTTACAACTTTGTATTGCTCTAATGCAATGTATTTATTTTTTTGATTGTCGTGAACAGCCACCTGTATGTCATTCATGCCGATCTGAAGAAGCAATTTATAGGATGCTGTTTTTTTTGCATCAAAAGCCTCATCGATGAATGAATGAAGTTGAGTTAGCTTGTTTTTTATTTCGGTCGACATGAATCACAAAGATATAAATTTTAGCGGTTCATTTTTAAATGTATTTCATTCACGTTCAATACCGTTCATATTCGTAAATTCGCCATCATCAGAATACCCTGAAATGAAACAAGAAGAGTTTAGTAAAATATTGATAAGCAGTTTTCCATTTGAAACAACAAGCGGGCAGCGGATATTATTTACCAAACTTTCTGAATTTATTCTTAATAAAAATTCAGATCAAATCTTTGTATTAAAAGGGTATGCAGGAACAGGAAAAACGACTATCGTTCACTCATTAGTGCAAAGTTTGCCGGCTGTGAACGGTAAAACTGTTTTATTGGCACCCACCGGCAGAGCGGCTAAGGTGCTTTCAAATTATACAGGAAAACAGGCATATACTATCCATAAAAAAATATATTATCGTAAGCCTGATCATGAAGGAGGTTTGGCATTTACGCTTCAGCAGAATTTACATACGGACACTATTTTTATTGTGGATGAAGCTTCCATGATCTCTAACTCCGGAGGACTAAATGACCGAGGAACCTTTGGTGGAGGTAGTTTGCTGGATGACTTGGTCTCTTATGTATTTAATGGTAATAATTGTAAACTGCTATTCATTGGTGACACTGCTCAGTTGCCGCCCGTTGGATTGGATGTTAGTCCGGCACTCGACATCGAATTTTTAAAAGCCTCCTTTTATTTTCAAATTGATTGGTATGAATTAACTGAAGTAGTGAGACAATCAGAAGCTTCCGGAATATTAACGAATGCAACATTCATCCGTGATCAGATAAAAAATAGTTCTGGCAGCAAACCTCATTTTCAAGTAAATAGTTTTAAAGACATTGTTCGTTTAGGTGGTGATGAGTTGGAAGATGCACTGAATAGTGCTTATTCGAAATACGGTGCGGAAGAAACGATGGTGATCTGCCGTTCTAATAAGCGGGCAAATATTTTTAATCAGCAGATCAGAGCGCGTATCCGTTGGCAGGAAAATGAGTTGTCTGCAGGTGATTATATGATGGTGGTGAAGAATAATTATTTTTGGCTTCCTGAAGAATCAAAAGCAGGATTTATTGCCAATGGTGATATTATCGAATTGATGAGTATTGGAAAAATACAAGAGATGCATGGATTCAGGTTTGCTGATGTTAGAATGCGTTTGATCGATTATCCGGATGAACCGGAATTGGAAACCCGTTTGTTGTTGGATACGATCATGAGTGAGGCTCCGGCATTATCGCAGCAAGACAATAAACGACTGTATGAATCTGTTTCGATGGATTATAATGATGTTCCGGATAAACGTTTGCGATTAAAGAAAGTGAAGGAAGATGGTTTTTTCAATGCTTTACAAGTGAAGTTTGCTTATGCAGTAACATGTCATAAGGCGCAAGGCGGACAGTGGCCATGTGTGTTTGTGGAGCAAGGTTATCTGACAGATGAAATGATCAATACAGAATATTTGCGTTGGCTGTATACTGCTGTTTCAAGGGCTTCTGAAAAATTGTATCTAGTTAATTTTAATAAAGACTTTTTTGAATAGTCAGAAATCTATTCTTCTTTCTCATAAGATAGCCCGATCTTGGAAGTGAATTTTGGCCAATCGATGAGTGTTCCATTTTTCTCCTTTACTTTAATATTTGTAAAAAATAATGTAGCGCCCTTATCAACACGTTTGATCTTATTTTGCATGGTTGGTGATAAAGTGGTTCCGATAACGGTTTCCTGAGTAGCGATTCCCTGAATGGTAACCATCACTTCAAACGATACCACTGCCGAATCCAGAATGTTTCCATAATAATCTTTTCCAATCAAACGGTTATTCACATTATCGAAAAATATAGAATACACCTTACCCTTTTTTTGAACTTTAATAGTTCCTCTATTATCTTGTTGCGCAACTATAGAAAAGGAAAGAAAAATAAAGAAAAATAAAAACAGATTTTTTTTCATCATTTTATGATTGTTCAAATATAAGGCCATAATTCTAGTATACAAAAAGCCTTGTTCAAAATTCACGAACAAGGCTTTTCAAAAAGAGATATTGTATCAATTAAAATTTATAAGTTATTCCGATTGCAAAAACTTCTTTGAATTGTAAACGAGGACCTGTGCCATCAATCATAACACTGTTGACCTCTCGTTTTACAGGAACCGGGATATTGTGATCGTAGATCATGTTTGTACTGATGCTTGCGGAAATAAGTTTATTTACTTTCATAGATAGTAAAAGTTCCCAATTTACTTGGATGTTTTGGGGGTTATCCAAATAGTTAGTAAACAATTCTAATTTGGTTGCCAGGTTTACATTTTTCATTATATCTTTTTTGAATGCGAACTTTATATATCCACCAAACTGGCTGTTCATCATGCCCCCGTTTTTTACTAAAACATATACACCGGATACACTATCATATTTTGCTGATGTAACACCGTAGGCTCCTGCATCTGCAAGCTTTTGGTCATTTACAAAAACTGTTTTGGAAGTGACAGGGGAAATGAATGCAGAAAAACTATTGTCCTTTGATTTGTAATCCAAACCGATTGCACCAATAACATAGGCCGGTGCCAGAAAATGCGAAACCACGTTTGAATCATCCGGAAGGTTGTATCCATTATCAAACTGGCTTTTAAAGTTTATAAGTGCAGTATAATACCAGTGATCATAAAATGCATAACGGCCAAGTTTCGAAGTGAAATCTATCTTGTCCTCATTCTTGTGAACCTTGTCTGTCCCCGATTTTAGCAGACCATAAGCCAGATCAAGATTGTTGTCCCAAGTCCATTTATCTTTTTTGTAATTGGCGAATAAAGAAGTCAGGGCAGTTGCTGAAAATGAATTCTCGCCACCTGCTGCCCAATTGGTGAAACTGGATTGCGTTAAGTTTAGGCCGATAAGCCCTCCTTTTTTCCAGTTTTTTGGAGCCGGTTTTGTTGTGTCCTGAGCTTCTGCAATAGAATTGGAAGTAGCTAAGATCACTCCTAGAAATAACAAATATTTTTTCATGGAAATAAATTTTATTTTTTTAACAGATCGCGTATTTCTGTAAGTAATTGTTCCTGTGTCGGACCTGCTGGAGCTGCAGCTGCTTCTTTTTTCTTTGCGGCATTGATTCCTTTTATTACAATGAACAATGCAAATGCAACTATGACAAAATTAATCACAGCGGAAAGGAACATTCCGTATTTTACCGACCCCAGTAATGTAAGGTCCTGTAAATTGGTTAGGTGCGCTGCTTTTAGAGCCGGTTGAAGTATCATTGGGGTTAATACATCCTCTATCAATGAGTTTATTATTTTACTGAAAGCACCTCCAATAACAACACCAATTGCAAGATCTATTACATTGCCTTTCATGGCAAATTTCTTAAACTCGGATACGAATCCCATATTTTTTTTTATTTTTTAATGGTTATGAATTTTTTTAATGATTGAAATATATAAATTATCGACTTTGCTTTTAACTTGTAAAGACAAAATATTATTTACCCAATTTTACTTTTAAGTTAGCATCCAAAGCTGCCAAAAACTCTTCAGTATATAAATAATGTTCACCGTGGTTTACTTTATTTCCGTGGATACAAACAGCAAGATCTTTGGTCATCTTTCCGGATTCAACAGTCTCAACACATACTTGTTCTAAAGCATGACAGAAATTGATCAGGGCTTGATTGTTATCCAATTTACCGCGAAATTCTAATCCGCGTGTCCATGCAAATATGGATGCAATTGGATTTGTTGAAGTTGGTTTTCCAGCTTGATGTTCGCGGAAGTGTCTGGTAACTGTTCCGTGTGCAGCTTCTGCTTCCATTGTTTTCCCGTCAGGAGTAACCAATACGGAGGTCATTAATCCCAATGAACCAAAACCTTGCGCTACGGTGTCTGATTGAACATCACCATCATAATTTTTACATGCCCAAACAAAATTTCCATTCCATTTTAATGCAGATGCAACCATATCATCAATTAAACGGTGCTCATAAACAATTCCTGCTTCTTTATATTTTGCTTTATAATCAGCTTGATAGATCTCTTCAAAAATATCTTTAAAGCGACCATCGTATTTTTTTAGGATCGTATTTTTTGTGGATAAATATAAAGGCCATTTTTTTGCTAAAGCAGTATTAAAGCAAGAGTGTGCAAATCCTCTGATCGATTCGTCTGTATTGTACATTGCCATAGCAACACCGTCACTCTTGAAATTAAATACTTCGAAAGATTGTGGCGCACTTCCATCTTCAGGGGTGAAGCTGATCGTAAGTTTTCCTTTTCCCTTTGTTACGAAATCGGTAGCACGGTATTGGTCACCAAAAGCATGACGACCGATACAGATAGGAGCTGTCCAGTTTGGAACCAAACGGGGAACATTCTTACAAACAATAGGCTCACGGAAAACAGTTCCATCCAAGATATTACGGATTGTACCATTTGGTGATCTCCACATTTGTTTCAACTTAAATTCTATTACACGTTCTTCATCCGGTGTGATCGTAGCACACTTAATGCCGACATTGTATTTTTTAATTGCCTCTGCAGAGTCTATTGTTACCTGATCATTTGTTGCATCACGATGCTCAACACCCAGATCATAATATTTAATATCCAGATCAAGATAAGGTAGAATTAATTTATCTTTAATAAATTTCCAGATGATGCGAGTCATTTCGTCTCCATCAAGTTCAACTACCGGGTTAGCTACTTTAATTTTGCTCATATTACTATAGTTTTGAAGTTTAATATTAAAAGGCTGTGTTTTTTTAAAGAGTTGCAAATATAAGATTTTGATTGGAAGAAAAAAGTGCCAAAACGGTATGTCTTGGCACTTTTGTTTAAATAGTTGATTTTTATACTTAGTAACCGAAAATATCCGGTAAGGAAAGAAATGTTACTTTCCCATATTTTTCCAGGGTTTTTAGATCCAGACTTTCTTTTTTGCCGATAACCAAAACCGTGTATTGCTTGTTTTTTAAGTGATCTTGTTCAAAGATTTTCATACTGGTCATAGACAAATTTGGGACATTTTTGAAAATATCCATTCTGATATCATAAGTAAGACCTAGCTTTTGTGCGTTTTCATAATTGAATAAAATATTTGATTTGGTGATCCGTTCTGAACGTATTCCTTGAATAATAGCCTCTTTTGAAGCCTTAAAATTGTTCTCCGATTCAGGCATTTTATTTATGAGTTCCATCATACCTGCCATCGCTTCCGGCAATTTATCGGCTTGCGTTCCGATATATGAAAATACATAATTGTTTTCTGTTTTTTTTCTGGCAGTACTGTAATTTGCATAAACAGAATAAGCCAAAGCTTTAGATTCGCGCATTTCCTGAAAAACAACCGATGACATTCCTCCTCCAAAATATTCATTAAATAATCTGGAAATGGACGCATTCTCTTTATTATATATTCCGTCTTTTGAAAGCAGGATCACTTCAGCTTGTTTCATGTCATAGTCAACAACATATACATCCGTGTTTGCCTCCAGTTCCTGAAATTTTACCGGTAATGGAACAGCTTTTAATTTTTCAGGCGTTTTGTGTAATTTATTTAGCATAGCTGTCACTTCAGGTAGCTTATTATTTCCATAATATAAAATACGATGCTGGTAGCTTGTTACCTCTTTGATGATAGAAATTAATTCAGCGGAATTTAGATTTTTTAATTCTTCGCCGGATAAAATATTCGTGTAAGGAGAATATTTTCCATATTTTCCATATGAATAGAGACCTCCGAATAAAATTTCGCCTTTATTTAATTTAGCATCAGCACGCTTTTTTAAAATATCGGATTCAACATTTTTTAGCGCTTCTTCATTTGGTTGAGGATTCGCTAATAGATCTTCAAATAATTTGGTAGCCTTTTCAATGTTTTCTGTTAAACCACTTAAGCTTACCCATATTTGATCTTCTCCAACATAAACATCAAATGAACAACCTAGTTTGTAAAATTCTTGTTGCAAAGCTTCCGCAGTAAGATCTTTCGTTCCAAGGTATTTTAAATAATTTATTGCAACATCCAATTTTTTATTCTGGTTTGTTCCCATATCCAAAACATAATACATATCAAATGTTTTGTTCTCTGTATTTTCATTGTATAGAACCTGAACATTGTTATTAAGGATAGATTTTTGAATGTCCTTGTCATAATCAATAAAAACAGGCTCAATATCTTTTGTCGTACCATTATTAATATTTTTTACAAATTCACTCTGATCATCGCGATTAACGCTAACAGGCGTAATTGTTGGCTTTTCAACTTTTTGTACCGATTTGTCTTCTCCTGTTCGTTTGTAGGTCAGAACATAATTGTTTGTGTAATTAGCTTTTACAAAATCAATAACCTCTTGTTTTGTGATCTTTGATAATCGATCGATGGTTGTGATTGACTCCTTCCAATCTCTTCCTGTTATGAATGAACTGACAAAAGCATCTGCACGAGCACCATTTGACTCAAACATTTTTGTTTGCTGCAATTTCATATCGGTAATAACCGCACTTAATAGCCAATCCGGAAAATCTCCTTTTTTTATTTTTTCGATTTGTTCCAGTAACAGATCTTTTAATTGTTCAAGAGTTTGTCCTTCTTTCGGACTTCCATTTAAGATGTCAACTGAATAATCTTTGAATTCCATGTCGAAGGCATCTGCTTCCAATACTTTTTGCTGTTGATTTAAATTTAGATCGATCAATCCCGCTTTTCCATTTGACAGAATCTTATTTACCAGCATGATCATATCTGCTTCTTTGCTCCCTATTCCTGCAAAGCGATATCCTATCATTACATTTTCTGCATCGGGGCCAAGAAGATTTTTTATTACTGGAGCCGTTATTGGTTTCTCGATATACGGTTGATACACCGGTACAGGTTTGTTTTCCCATGAACCGAATTTCGCATCGATCATTTTTATTGTCGCATCAGGATCAAAGTCGCCTGACATGCAAATGGCCATATTGTTTGGAACATAATACGTGTGGAAATATTTTTTTATTTCTGTTAAGGATGGATTTTTTAAATGGTCGATGGTTCCGATCGTTGTTTGAGAACCATAGGTGTTGTTTGGGAATAATCCTTCAAATAATGCTTCCCATGATTTTTCTCCGTCATTGTCTAATCCTCTGTTTTTTTCTTCATATACTGCCTCCAGTTCGGTGTGAAACAAGCGCATTACAGGATTGCGAAATCGTTCTGATTCAATGGTTGTCCATTTGTCTAATTGGTTTGATGGAATATCATTCACATAAACCGTTTGTTCTAACCATGTATATGCATTGGTTCCTTTTGCTCCTATGTTCGAAAGCATTTTGTCGTATTCATTCGCAATCGCAAACTTTGATGCGTATCCCGAGATACTGTCTATCTGGTGATAAATATTTTTGCGGGCTGTTTCATCTTTTGTTTTACGGTATACTTCGTATAAGTTTTCAATCTTGTCGAGTTCAACTTTTTCTTTTCCATAATCTTTACTGCCATATTTATCGGTGCCCTTAAATAACATATGCTCGAGGTAATGTGCTAAGCCTGTTGCATCTTTTGGATCATTCTTACTTCCGGCACGTGTAGCGATGTATGTTTGGATCCGGGGAGCGTTCTTGTAAACAGTCATGTAAACTGTTAATCCATTATCTAAATGATAAATTCTTGCGTTCAAAGGATCGTTCGGTACTGATTCATATTTGTAAACTTTTGCAGTTTGTTGTGCAAACGTATTTGAACTGTTGATGAAAAATAAAAGGATTGCAATGGCAAAAACTTTTGTGACAATTGATCTTTTCATATTGGTATTTTTGTTTTATGTAAATGTAGAATTATTTGGTAATATTCAATAGATGATATGATGAAAGGTTTATTGTTCAGATAAGTGGCAGATGAAATAGGGTGTTTGCTTTTTGCTGATTAGGCGACTATAAAAAAGGATTTGGTGTTACAAATTGTTTGCACCACTCAATTGCTTTTTCTTTGTTGGGAAATGTTTTGTATGGGATTTTAGGTTTTTGCATTTTAATGTAAAAGTCGGCAAGGATACGATAAGCAAGGTTGCTTACCACTATAGCGGAGGCGCAAACGGGCGATTGGTCTTCCATATTAGGAGCATTCTCTTTTGCCTCTTTTGTAAATGCAACAAATTCATCGGCAGTGACAATAAATGGAGTCGGGTGATTTTTTGTTAGTTGGATAATACCTTTTAGATGTTCCAGTTGTGTTGGAATATCCATAGTAACTCCGCCTTTGAAATGCATTTCGGCAACACCATCATCATCGACAGAAAGAATAGAGATCGAAGTCTCAACCATCCGAATTTGTTTCATCTAGCTAATCTATTGAAAAATCAAATACAAATGAGATGGCATGTATGATTTTCGATCAAATTGTAAAAGTTCAGCTTAAATTAAAATGTTCGCTTGCCATTTTTTGGATGGCTGTTCCGATTGCTAATGAGGCAGTAGCTGCCGGTGATGGTGCGTTTAATACATGTATCGCGTTTCCATTCAACTCAATTTTAAAATCATCTATCATACTTCCTTCTGATGCAAGTGCCATGGCTCGAACTCCGGCACGACCAGGTTTTAGGTCATCCATCTGTAAAGAAGGAATTAATTTTTGCAGACGTTTCAGGAAAAATGTTTTTGAAAAAGCACCATGATATTCGTCCAGGGCAAATTTCATATTCTTGGCAAAAAATTTCCAGGTGCCACCAAATGATAATGCCTGGGCTGTATCTTTTAAGGAAAAATCTGTTTTGTTATATCCTTCACGCTTAAAAACAAATACTGCATTAGGCCCGCATTCTGTTCCCCCTTTTATCATTCTGGTAAAATGAACACCAAGGAAAGGGTATTTTGCATTTGGAACAGGGTAAATTAAATTGCGCACTTTCCCTTTTCCTTTGTCACTCAGATCATAATAATCGCCGCGGAATCCAACAATTGCAGTGTCAATTTTTGCTCCTTCTTTTTTTGCGATCCTATCGCTTTGCAAACCTGCACAAGTGATAATATAAGTACCTCTGAATTTTCCTTTTGGAGTGATAACATCTGTATAGCCATCCTGTTTTTCAAATGCTGTTACCTCATGTTCTGTAAGCACTTTGCTTCCTTGAAATTTTGATTGTATCAATTCCACATATTTTTTTGAAACATCTGCGTAATCAATAATACCGGTGCATGGCACCCACAAGCCTTCGATGCCTTCGCAAAAGGGTTCGATCTCTTTTATTTGTTTCGCATTTATTTTTTCAATTCCTTCAACTCCGTTTGCAATACCATTATTCAACACTCGATTCATGTGTTCTAATTCGGATTGTTCTGTTGCAACAACTACTTTTCCGCAAATATCATGCGGGATCTTATGTTCTTTAGCGAATGCAACAAGCTCTCTGCGGCCATCAACACAATTTTTTGCTTTGTAGGAGCCTGGTTTATAATACATGCCTGAATGTATCACTCCGGAATTATGACCTGTCTGATGAGCAGCTACCTCTTTTTCTTTTTCAAGTACAAGGATTTTTTTGTTTGGATATTTTAAATTGATCTTATAGGCAGATGCTAATCCGACAATTCCTCCGCCAACAATAATAATATCGTATTGGTTGTTTTCCACTGTATCTAATTTGTGCTAAAAATACTAAATTACTTTGGAGTTTAGGATTTGTCTGCAAATGCAAATGCATTTCGCATTTCGTAAATTCATTTTGTTTAGACTTATTATAAATAAAAATCATTAAATTTGTAATCCAATAAAAATTGAAAAATGAGAACAATTGAATTTCGTGAAGCCCTTCGTGAAGCAATGAATGAAGAAATGAGGAGAGATGAAAAAGTGTATTTGATGGGTGAGGAAGTGGCTGAATATAATGGTGCATACAAGGTCAGTAAAGGTATGCTTGCTGAATTTGGTGAAAAACGTGTCATTGATACACCTATCGCAGAACTTGGTTTTACCGGAATTGCAGTAGGTTCTGCTGTGAACGGACTACGTCCTATTGTTGAATTTATGACCTTTAATTTTTCATTGGTCGCTATCGATCAGATCATAAATTCTGCAGCGAAAATGAGAAGCATGAGTGGAGGACAGTTTTCTGTTCCGATTGTTTTTCGCGGTGCAACAGGTTCTGCCGGTATGCTCAGCTCTCAGCATTCACAGGCCTTTGAAAGTTGGTATGCGAACTGTCCCGGTTTAAAAGTAATTGTTCCTTCAAATCCATATGATGCTAAAGGCCTTTTAAAATCTGCGATCCGCGATAATGATCCTGTAATATTTATGGAAAGTGAACAGATGTACGGAGAAAAGGGCGAAGTGCCTGAAGGGGAATACCTTATTCCTATTGGTGTTGCGGATATTAAAAGAGAAGGTACTGATGTGACTATCGTTTCTTTCGGGAAAATAATGAAACAAGCATTGGGTGCTGCTGCCGAATTAGAAAAGGAAGGAATTCGTGCTGAAGTGATTGACCTTAGAACTGTCCGTCCCATCGATTACGATACAGTGATCGCCTCTGTTAAAAAAACAAATCGTTTGGTAATTGTTGAAGAAGCGTGGCCTTTAGGTTCTATTGCTACTGAAGTTGCATTTAAAGTTCAGAGAGATGCATTTGATTATTTGGATGCTCCCGTTATTCGTATCACCACTGCAGACGTTCCTTTGCCATATGCTCCAACTTTAATTGAAGCTTCTTTACCTAATGTTGAACGAGTAATAAAAGCTGTAAAAGAAGTGATGTACCTTAAAAAATAGTCGGGTATTTAATTTTTCTGATATAAAAAAGCTCCGGAAATTTATTTTTCGGAGCTTTTTATTTTTAGAATACCAATCTATTTTTTGGCCAATTCCTTTCGGATTTTATTATAATTATTTAACAATAGTAACGGTGCCAATATAACTGTGTTTTTTGTCGTTCGCATCTGTGATGCGGACCTTCCATACATAGACATCTTGCTGTGCAAAATCGCTACCGTGATTAGCTTTACCATCCCAGTGTTTATTGATATCATCGGCGAAGAAAATCAAATTACCCCAGCGGTCATAGACGGACATTTCAAACTTTTTAATGTAATCACCCTTACCAAAAAACTCATC
>CANJPX010000042.1 GCA_947476185.1 Bacteroidota bacterium | reverse complement strand
TAAAAAAACATATTCCGAATGCGATCACATGCGGCAATTTATTTTGTGGTTGTTTAGCGATTGTCAGTGCATTCAATGGCAATTTAGTAGTAAGTGCATACCTGGTTGGTCTTGCTGCTGTTTTGGATTTTTTTGACGGCTTTGCAGCACGACTTTTAAAAGTAGGTGGTGAAATGGGAAAACAATTGGATTCCTTAGCCGATATGGTTACTTTTGGTGTTGTTCCGGGTGTGATCATGTACATGATGTTGCTAAATTCCTCAACTATTTCCAAGGAAGGTTATATGTTCATGGAGCAGAATTCCTGGATCCCATACTTGGGATTTTCTCTTACAATTTTCTCCTGCATTCGTCTTGCAAAATTTAATATCGATATCCGACAAACAAGTTCTTTTATAGGGGTTCCGACACCGGCAAACACTATATTTATTTGTTCTTTCCCACTTATTTCAGGCGCTTCTACACTTAATATAAATGGTAACGGCTCTTTGCAAAATCATACTTCCACCAGCGAATTTATTTTCAATCCTTATTTCCTTTTAGCTTTGACATTGGTGATGTCCTTCTTGTTGG
This sequence comes from Bacteroidota bacterium, assembly GCA_947476185.1. GTDB lineage: Bacteria > Bacteroidota > Bacteroidia > 2-12-FULL-35-15 > 2-12-FULL-35-15 > 2-12-FULL-35-15. Next base: position 29,718 of record CANJPX010000042.1, on the reverse strand, counting down.
TTGCCGAACTCCCACTATTTGCTCTAAAATTCAAGACTTTCGGTTGGGAACACAATAAAACACGGTATTCGTTTTTAATAATTTCATTGATATTGTTAATACTATTTCAGTTCATCGCAATCCCTTTTATTATATTTTTGTATATCGTTTTATCAGTCATTAATAATATGATAAATAAAACAAAAATCATTGAAAATTAAAAACAAGAAAAATGAAATTCAGAGCAGAAATTGATGTAATGCCATTGAAAGCATTATTAGATCCGCAAGGAAAAGCGGTAACAGGAAGTATGAAAAATTTAGGATTACCGGAGATTGAGAATGTAAGGATCGGCAAACACATTACTTTGGAAATTGAAGCTGCTTCAAAAGATGCTGCCAACGCTAAGGTGGATGAGGCATGCAAGAAATTGTTAGCGAATCAAATTATGGAATTTTACGAATTCGAGATTTTTGAAAATTAATTCTACTCTCCTTCTTGGCTTTTAAAAAAGGACCAACTAACTAAATGCATCTATTAATAAATGAAAAAATATATTTATTTGATAGTATTAGTAGTTGCGATAGCACTATCATTGTGTTACATCCTCAAGTCAGCTGACCTTCCTGAATACAACCTTTCAAAACCTGATGAAGTAATAAAATTACCGAAAACACTCAAGGAGATATCGGGTATCACTGTAACCTCAGAAAATCAAATTGCTTGTGTGGAAGATGAAATTGGCACTGTATTCATTTACGATATTTCAACCGACCGAATGGTAAATGAATATGAGAACAATTTAACCGGTGATTTTGAAGGCATAGCGCTTGTTGGCACAACAATGTATGTATTAAGGAGCGATGGAATGCTGGTTGAATATACAGATTACACTTCTCCTGCTTCAGAAACAATAGAATATGACCTCAATCTCCCATCCATTAATAATGAAGGTTTATGTTACGACAAAAAAAATAACCGTTTATTAATTGCCGCAAAATCAAAAACCGAAGATAATATTGAAAAAAAGAGCATCCGATTGATTTATGGTTTTGATCTCAAAACTAAAAAAGTTTATGGCGAGCCGATATTAAAGCTACACATTAAACATATTCAATCTAAGGCATTGGAATTGAATCTTCCAAAGACTAAAATAGGGAAACATAAAGAGGATGAATTTAATTTCCGACCATCAGAGATTGCTGTAAATCCAATTGACAGTTGTATCTATATACTTTCCGGAAAAGACAAATTATTATTGGTGACCAATGTAAAAGGAGAAATTAAAAATCTAATGGCTTTGGAAGAGAAGCTATTTAAGCAAGCTGAAGGTATTACTTTCTTATCAAATGGAGATATGCTGATCAGCAACGAAGGGCAAAAGGGGAAACCTACTTTGTTATTATTCAAATATAAACACTAATGTTTTATTCTGCCCCCGATTTTTTATTCCCTCTTAGTTCAAAATTTTTCCCAAGATATACTCTTCGAACCTGTTCGTCACTAGCTAACTCTTCTGCTGTACCAGCTTTCAAAATACTACCTTCAAAAAGCAAGTAAGCCCGGTCGGTAATTTGCAATGTTTCCTGAACATTATGGTCAGTAATTAATATTCCGATATTTTTTTTCTTTAATTTCGAAACTATACTTTGAATATCTTCCACAGCGATAGGATCAACACCGGCAAAAGGTTCGTCCAGTAAAATAAATTTTGGGTCTGCAGCCAGGCAACGGGCAATTTCTGTTCTTCTTCTTTCACCACCGGATAATCTATCACCTAAATTTTTCCTGATATGATGTAAATGAAATTCATCCAATAATTCCTCTAATTTAATGCTCTGCTCCTGCTTGCTTAATTTTGTCATTTCAAGGATCGCACGAATATTATCCTCTACACTCAATTTTCTGAAAACAGATGCTTCCTGCGCTAAATAACCTATTCCGAGTTGAGCACGTTTGTACATCGGCTCATCAGTGATATCTTTATCATTCAAAAAGATCTTTCCTTCATTAGGTTTTATCATACCTACTATCATGTAAAAAGAGGTTGTTTTGCCTGCACCATTCGGACCCAGCAAACCAACAATTTCACCTTGCTTAACTTCCACTGAGACATTTTTTGCAACAGTCCTGTTTTTATATTTTTTAACTAAATTATCGGTACGTAATATCATTTTGCAGAAATTAGAACGTAAATTGCATCGAAGCTTTTATGCTAAAAGGAATAGCTTTTGGATTATCCAAATAAGATAAACGCCAAATAGCATCTACTCTGAATATTTTAAAAATATTTTCAATTCCAGTGGATACTTCATAATATGGGCCACGATCTAAAGCATATAAGTGTTCCGGAAAGATTAAGGTATTCTTATTTGCCTCATTCACTCTTCCTATAAGAGCTTTTGCCCCTAAAACCTCACGCCATTTTAGCTTTCTCATCAATGGGATCCTATTCAAGAAAAAACCATCGAAGTGATGTGAAATCGTTGCCGAGGCATATTCATCACTAACAAATTCATAATAATTCATTCCGTTATAAGCATATATATCATAAATATACGTTTCATTTCCACCATGTAATTCGAGTAAAGGATAAGGCAATGGATTCCATACTTTTCCATACTCTAAAATATAATCGAAGTAACCAATTGGATTAATACGGATTCGGTCGTCTAAATTCAATGTAAGTTTTTGATAATTATAATCGCTATTAAATAAATTTTTTATCCCTAAGGTATATTGTGCTTGAATAACAGGATAATGTGTTCCTAAACTTGTTCTTGTAAATTCACCATCAATGTATTTTTCATCGTACGCTAATCGCGCCAAAAATCGAATTTCGGATGTTGTGATATTTTGTTTATATCCAATAGTATTAGAAGTTTTTTGATATTCATAATGAAAATCCGCAAGTGGCATCATGGTTCTATTCACAAAACTTAATTTTGTATTAAACCCTGTGAACCACTCGCGTTCGATATAGGCATTTACTTGTTTTACATTTGTTAAATTCCGAAGCGGGGTAACCCTAAAAAGAGAAGCAAGAATGTTATCAGTTGTAAATCCATTCTGACTTTGTCCTAATATTTCATTGTCATTTTTATAATACAATCCAACCATCGATCGTGGTTTTTTACTGATGAAAGAACGAATACCCAAACTGTATTTAAATTTTTCATCACGTGTCCCATAAGCAACATAACCGCTCAGCTCGTACCATTTACTAAACTTGTTACTCGTTCGTCCACCAAATCGAAAGCGACTTCCTTCAATTTCATTGGTGCTGAACATGTTGTAATATGGACCATATTCGAAATTCCCTTTTACTTTATATCCTGTAACAAAAATCGTTATCACATCGATCCAGGTTCTGTAAACGGGCAACGACTGCAGCGTATCTACCATTTTATAGATCTGCTTTTCATTTTTCGCTAAGGTATCATGTCTATGATCAACCCAATAAGTTTCATCTTTTTTGAAGGCATCCTCATTTACTTTTAAATTCTCAGTAATGGAATAAAATTTATCTTCATGAGGTTTATTGATCTTGAAATTACTGTAATCAGCAGTTTTTCGACCATAAACGCCCATCATTGATTTTTTCTTCTGATCAATTGGGAATGGATTAAAATCAATAACCAAACGCTCTTTTTGCATCATCCAGGCGCTATCCACTTTTTCATATGTCTGAACAACAGCCGTAGAATTTATGAAATTAATATTTGCATCGTCAACAATGCTCATTTCAATTTGTTTGATAGCAAAGGCTGTATCTGCCGCCCAAAGATTTCCGACAAAAGCTAATTCTTGTTTTCGTCTTGGTTTGAATTGAAGCTGATAACATTTATGACCATCAATTGTCATACTATCTATCAAGTAAAATTTATAAAACAACAGCGCATTATCTGAAATAGGAGAGACAAAACTTTTCCCGAACACCAAAATTGTATTGTCATAGATATTTACATTCTGATACATATCACCCATAAATTGTGATACGCTAGAGTTCTCCACGCCCGCCACTTTGCTGGCCTTGATCAATTCATTCCGGGCTTTCGGATTTTTTCTATAATAATAATCCGACAAAGCCTCTGTCATAAATATCGGCAAATAGGGTTTCTCTTTGGCATTGGTGCTATCGATATTATCGAAGATAAAAGAGAATGGTTGAAGCAATCGATTATTTTTAAAATCCTCACTAAGATTATTCAGATCGAATTCTACTTTATTATAAACCTCGTATTCGTATGATTCTAATTTTTCCCTGTCATTCTTATCTTTATTGGCTATAATTTTCCGAAGGATACGATGCGCAGGGTTTTCGCCCGGCCGAATTTCAACAGTGAGCAATTCAACACCCTGGGTTAATCCAATATTTAATTCTTGAGTAATCCCTCTTTTTATAGCACGCGTCAATTTGTTGTATCCAACATATGAAACAGAAATTGAATCGACATGAGCAGTCGAAGAAATGGTATACTTTCCTTCAATATCACTTGTCCCACCATCATTCGTTCCTTTGAAAACAATATTCACAAATGGTAATGGCTCACGTGTAATAGCATCTACAATTTTTCCACTCACTTTGGTAGTTTGAGAAAATAGAGTGAACGAAAAAAGCATCATTAAAGTAAATAATGCATTTTTCAATAAATTATATTTAATTTTTCTTTTCAAAAATTACATTTTATTTAATTCTTCCCAAAATTCAACAGCTCTGCGTGTATGAGGAATAACAATCGTTCCACCAACAATGTTCGCAACAGCAAACACCTCAAAAATTTCTTCCGAACTGACATTGTTATCCTTGCACTTCTCCAGATGATATTTAATACAATCATCGCACCGTAAAACCATAGAAGCCACCAATCCTAACATTTCTTTTGTTTTTACCGGTAATGCTCCTTCAGCATACGTGTTTGTATCAAGGTTAAACAGACGTTTCAAAACAATATTATCCGCAGCCATGATCTTATCGTTCATTTTAACACGATAATCATTAAATTCTTTTACCTGATCAGCCATATGTAGAATTAAAGGTCTTTAAATAGTAAAAATAATAACTTAATAGATCATAGTTCAAAATGTCCGAAACAGACCTTAAAATCTAATTATTTTTCGCTTTTTTCTTCATCACAAAGCGGGAAACAAATATACTCGCTTCATACAAGAAATACAAGGGAAATGCCACCAGCAATTGGGAGGTGACATCTGGGGAAGGAGTGATTACTCCGGCAACGATTAATATTACAACAACCGCGTGTTTACGGTATTTTCGCATAAATTCAGGTGTGACCAAACCAAATTTTGTTAAAAAATATACCAAAATTGGCAATTCAAATATGAGTCCAGCAGAAAGGGTAAGCGTTGTGACTGTTGAAATATATGAATCCATAGTGAAATTATTTTCCACCATTTCGCTCACTTTATAATTCCCAAGAAAGTTGATCATTAAAGGTGCGATCACAAAATAACTGAAGGAAACACCTATGATGAAAAGCAAGGTTGCGGAAACTATAAATACCCCTGAAGACTTTCTTTCGGTATCTTTTAAAGCCGGCTTGATAAATTTCCAAACCTCCCAAAGTACATATGGAGAACCAAGTATTAAACCACCAATAAACGCGATCCACATTTGGGCAGTGAATTGATCGGAAAGACCTAAACTTTGAAGTTTGAAAGTATAATGACCAAAACAGAGATCGTCACCCAAATTAAGCATATGGCTCAATTTACAGAATGCTCTATACGTAATAAAATCAGTTTTAAGTGGCCCGAAAATGATCTTGTCAAATAAAATTTCAGGATAACAGAAGAGAATAACGGCAATTATAATAACCACTAAAGATGAGCGAAACAAATGTCCCCGCAAAGCATCTATATGTCCCCAGAAGGACATTTCGCCATTATTTGTTCCTGATTTTTTAAAAAGTCCGAATAGTGCCATTTACCAAAACAAAGTTAATATTATTTGCTTAGCTTGGTTGGCTTCATACTATATAAAAGGAAGAAAATTTGTATTTTTGAATTGGATTATAACAATTTTTATGAAAAAACAATCAGGCTTTTATGTATTATGTTTATTTACAATGGCTTTATTGATCGGTGCATACTCGAACCATTTCAATAACCCATTTCAATTTGACGACGCACATACCATTGTAAACAACAATGCTATCAGAAGTCTAAAAAATATCCCTCAATTTTTTAAAGATGCACGAACAACCAGTTCATTGCCAGCCAATCAAATATACCGACCAGGATTAACTACTTTGAACGCAATAGATTATTGGATCGGCGGGAAACCGGAACCAGAACCATTTTATTTTCACCTTTCAATTTTTATCTCCTATGTTCTTATGGGAATTCTTTTGTATTTTTTATTATTAAAAATATTTGATCAAAGTATTCCTCACAAATGGAACAAGTATTTTGCACTTTTCGGAGCCGGGTTTTATTCTTTACATGCAGCAAATGCTGAAACTGTTAATTATGTGATTGCCCGTTCCGATTCATTTTCAACATTAATGCTCGTTTTATCCTTGGTAATTTATTTATATAAACCAACCTGGAGAAACAAATTCATTTTTTTGATTCCCGTTATCATTGGTTTTTTTGTAAAAGAGCCTACAATTATGGTTGCGCCATTGTTACTCATCTATATTTTATTATTCATCAAGGAACTACCTATTCCTAGTTGGTTTTCATTAAAAGGAATAAAAGAAGGGATCGCATCCATATTTAAGTTATGGGCTCTGTTTGTTATAATTATCATTTTATTTATTCTCTCTACTTCAATGGCATCGTCTACTTTTGTTCCAGGTGGAGGCTCCCGTTATGCATATCTGCTGTCACAACCATTTGTTATTGTCCATTACTTCAACAATTTTCTTTTGCCGCTTAATCTTTCTGCTGATACAGATTGGCTTCCCATCTCAAATATTTTCGATGACAAAGTATTGACTGGAAGTATATTCATCCTAGCGATGATAGTAACTGCAATTTATTGCTCTGCAAAAAAACAACTTCTTCCCATTTCATTTGGTATCATTTGGTTTCTGTTGGCCCTTTTACCAACATCAATAATGCCTCTATCGGAAGTACTGAATGATCACCGCACCTTTTTCCCATACATCGGCCTGGCAATTGCTGCTGCAGGATGCCTTCGATTAATTGCTATAAAATTACAGGAACAAGTTGAAAATAAATTTTATTACAAAACATTAATTATTGCGCTACCAGTGTTGTTAGTTTGCGGCCACGCTTATGGGACCAGACAAAGAAACAAGGTATGGAGTTCCGGTGAATCATTGTGGTTTGACGTGGTGCAAAAAAGTCCTAACAATGGCCGTGGTTTAATGAATTACGGATTGGCAAAAATGAGCAATAAAGATTATCCCGCTGCTCTAGATTGTTTCGAGCGAGCACTTAAATTACTTCCGACCTATTCCTATTTATATATAAATATGGGAGTATTAAAAAGTTTAATGGGAAATCAAGTTGAAGCGGAAGCAAATTTCAAACAGGCTTTATTTTTAAATAGCAGTAACCCGGAATGTTTTTATTATTATTCCAATTGGCTGCGGTCACAAGGGCGATTTGGTGAAGCGCTGGAACAAGCTAAGCAGGGGCTAAAGATAAGCCCGGATCACACAGGAAATAAAATGCTTTACAATGATCTGATGGAATTGGCGGTAAACGAAAATAATCAAATAGTCGTTGCTGAAAAAAATGCAAAAGATAAACCAAGTGCCGATAATTACGTTTCACTGAGCTTGATATATTATCAAAAACAACAATACGAAAAATGTATCGAAGCTTCCAATGAAGCGATCAAATTAAAACCGGAATCTGTTGAGGCCTATAATAATATTTGTTCCACTCAAAATATTCTAGGAAATTATGATGAAGCCATAAAAGCCGGACAACAAGCATTAAAGATCAACCCTGATTTCCAGCTAGCGAAAAATAATTTAGCAGACGCCTTGTCGAGAAAAGATAAAGTGAACAAGCTACTTGCTCTTATCCAAAAGGATCCTTCAGAAGCAAATTACATTAATTTAAGTTTACTGTATTATAATTTAGGTAGTTTTCAAAAATGCGCGGATGCTGCAGTGTTAGCCTTAAAGTCAAATCCAAATTCAGAGGCAGCTTACAACAATATCTGTTCCGCGTACAACATGTTAAAAATTTGGGATAAAGCCATTGCGGCTGGAGAGAAAGGCTTGAAGCTTAATCCGTCCAACCAGCTTTTGAAAAACAATTTAGAGGTTTCTAAAAAAGGGAAAGCAGGAAACTAAATACCTGCAATACAAATATTCAATTACATTTTCTTCCTTATCACAATTATGTGATGTAACGCGAATATAGAATTGAAAGGAATGAAAATAAATTCGAAAAATTTAATTACCGGAGAAAAGAAAGAAGGCAAGACCTGCCGGAAATTTAATCCACCCGACAAAATATATCGCATATAATTATTCAAAGGTTTTTGTAAAACAATTTCCAGGCTTGGAAATTTCTCTTCAAACTTTTTCTTGTCGCGCTTAAAAACAATATACGAAAGTGCCTGATTGGCACCATTCATAAACCCTAAAGACTCGTTCACCCAATCTTTCTGTGCCATATCAAAGGTTTCGGTATCAAATATTTTTTTATAAAAATGCTTTGCAATAGTTCCATAATAAGGGTCAATTAAAATACAACCGCAACCTTTTACTAATACACGATCCAATTCATTAAAAAATAGATCAGGGTTCGGGAAATGGTGAAAACAATTTATCCCATAGATAGCTCTAACACTTTCATTTTCAAAGGGCATATTTTGTGCATCCACAACCATATCAAGATTTTCGGCCTTTTTAATATCCGTAGAAATAATTTCAGGATATTTCTTTTTAAAAAAACTGACACCTGCACCGATCTCAACCCTTTTTGATTTACTTGAGGAAAAATATTTATTATCCAAATCAATGCACGTGTCGTAAAATTCGGAAAAGACACTCCTCATCATTTTTTTCTCATACAACACTTTGCTGTGAATAGAAAGCATTTCTTCACTATCCGGATCTACACCGATTAACCGGGGTTCTTGTAAATAAGTACGTATTTTTTTGAAAAGACTCATAATCAATTATTATCTATATTTTTAATAAGCGTCAAAATCAACCGCATTAAAACGAACATTTTTAAATTCCAATTTTCTATTTTCTTTCGTCAAGTCCTTAAAAATAAAATTCAAAGGAGAGGGACGCATACTATCAGGAATATTAAAATAAAGTGAACCTGCCCAATTGATTGAAGCATCAATTCCTATCCATAAGCTTAGGGGACGAAAACCGATATTTATATTATTGTTGCTCAATGCAATGCCTTCAGAAAAATTTAATAGCGCTGCTTTAATACCAACTTTATCAGTAGCTGAATAAATGGTATTATCACATATTCTATATTTTGATTCCGGATTTTCCATTCGCCAAACGAGTGCTTCTTTGTTCCATTTTTTAAAAAACTGAATCGAACTATTTTTCGCTGAAGTTCTAATCTTTCCAAAACCTAATTTCGCATCTAGTGCTCCCACCAATTGAAATCCCAATTTATTTACAAAACCCGGAGTGCTATTTGCATTTGCTACACCAATAACGAAAGCATATCCCTGCTCTATTGCCAATTGGTAACTCTTATCGGCTAAAGTGCTGAACAATTTTTTTCCCTGATGCTCAGGATGTGTTGCTGTGTTCAAGGAAAGCAATCCGCCTTCCTCCTTTCCAAACAAAAAAGCTTTAAAAGGAATCAAAGCGTAATGAGCAACCAACACCCCATTTTTATATGCATTGTATCCGACTACTTTTCCCTCCGGATTATTTTTGTATTGCCATTCGATAAAAGCTTCGGAATATTTATTTGCTTTCGGAAAGACAATACGCATAAGTCCGACAATTTCTTTAATTGCTTTATTATCAGTGGAAATGGGTAAGAATTCGTAGCTCATCTTATTTCAAAATCTCAATTAAACTCTCGCGATAATTCTTTATTGTTATCCCTAATTTATTAAGATCGTTCGTAGTGTCAAATTTAACCAAATGTTTTAAGCCTAAAACACTTTCTGAAGAAACGGGCAGTTTAATGCCAAACGTTTCGAACACTTTGCAAATAAAAAATAAAAACGACAATGGAAATGGAATGAAAATTAATTTTTTATTAAGAAGACATGCAATTTCTTCATAAAACATTTTCATTGATATAGCTTCCGTTTCCGCAACATAAAATAGTCCATTTAATTTTTTTTCAAGTGCAGACTCAATCACCAAATAAAGATCATCAATATAAATTGTTTGAATTGGTTGAGAGCCGCCACCGATCAAAGGAAAATATATGCTATTTTTTATTCTGCCGATAATTTCAGCGGCCAAGCCTTTTTTTCCAATAACTAAACCCGGTCTCAAAATAATATCTTTTGAAAGATCAAATTCTATTTCGCATTCCATTTTTGTTTTTCCATAATGCGATACAGCATCCTTATGAGCAGAAAAAGAAGAAATAAACAACGATTTAATATTATTTTTTCTACAAAGCCCGATCAATATTTTTGTTCCACGGAGATTGATCTCGTTAGAATTCTTATTGTTTTCGAATCGCAAATAAGCACAATGAACCAAATAATCAACAGAAGTAAAATCATTAGCATTAGGTGATTTCTCAAGATCGTATTCAATATACTCTACTCCCTCCAACCTGTTTTTAGGAACAGAATGAACAAATGCTTTCACCTTCCATCCCTTACGAAAGAAACTGTTCACCAGATATTCTCCAATAAAACCATTTGCGCCGGTAATAATGATCGTTGGCTTATTCATTTTTTAACGCATTTTTTGCAACATTATATGCATTCGCCATTAAAGTAAAAGTCAATCCTTTTGCAGGCAGATAATTAAATCCAGAACCGTCCGCAACAAAAACATTTTTTGTCCCTGCCAATTTTCCATTCGGGTATAATGTAAACTCTTCACCATAACTATTAAAAGGCAATGTTCCGGCATAATGAATACTACCACCATGTGGAGTATGCACTGTTTTCAAAGGTTGACAACCTAATTTTCTTAAAGCCGCTCTTATTTTTCTTTCCCGTAATTCGTTTGTTTTAATTTCCTGATCCGATAAAATATACTGCCCGGTTAAAATATCACCCGTAAATGTATTTGCATTTTTCATCATGCGAATAAATTTTGTGGAAGAACCTTTTTCAGGATGATGAATACCAGCAATTGTAAAGGAGGATTGCAAGTATTGCATGATGATCCTTGCATCAGCAAAATTTAGTGGTGTCTCTTTTATTAATTTGAATAACAACAAAGACCTATAACTGAATAAGGCCGCCATTCCGACATCAAAATTATCTTTCTTTTCATCCAGGTATAAAACTAATTGTCCTAAGCTGGTTTTGTTCTGTTCAATTTCTTTTCCAAGCATTCTCCATTGAAGGGTCGGAATGTAACAATACGGATTGCAAATAACCGGCAACTGATCTTTTTTGTGATCAAATGAACGAATTACAATACGTGCTGTTCCCAATACACCTGGAGCTAAAATTAATTTTTTACAAGTAAATATTTGTTCTTCGTTGGTATCTGTTCTTTTCACGATTACATCGATACCCGCATTGTGCTCAACAAATTTCAGTACCAAACAATTTTTATGATAGCTAAAATTCGGTCTTCCTTTCAGCTGATCAATAGTCATCCAGGAACGATAGGACGATCTGTCTTTATCAGACCAAAAATCCATATCCTTATATTGAACAGCAGAACGACCGTCTTTTTCTTTTGTCAATAAAGCCAAAGCAGAACGACCTAAAAAAACTCCTTTCGAATTCAGACTATTTTTTTGTTTGTCGTAGGCTGAAAAAACTCCATTCAGATTTTGTTCGAGCTCCGAAACAGGCATCACATTTTGAAGATCACGCAAACAATATGGAGAACCATCATCCTTGGCTCCGGATATTCCAATATTAGCCGCTACCGCTTCATAAGCCTTCATCATTTCCGACTCTTTTAACCCGATCGCCTCCAATTCCGGTTTAGAAAAAACATAACAACCCAATCCCCAACCACCTCCTAATCCACCTTTAGCTATGCTTTCCATCGGCTTAAAGGAATCCGATTCAAATGGAATATATTTTTCGGCAAACCGCGTTAAAAAATTGCGTGGTGGTGTCAATTGCGAACCAACTTTAGACATCTCCCATGGAATACCTTCAAATTGTTTCCCTAAAAAATATTCGTGCTGCTGTTTTTCTTCCTTCCTGATAGAAATAAAATCTTTATTCGGAATGATCTCTTTATATTGCTCGTCTTCAATTCCTACATCCAACATAGCGACATTCACTCCTGCCTCAATAAGTGAATGAGCAGCAATAGCACCTGTAGCACCCGAACCAACAATTATGTAATCGTGTGTCAACTGCATTTTCGTTTTATATTTTTTACGATCACCATTCCCACAACAACTCTTGCCACAGCTCGTATTCCAACAACTATTATTTTCAATAAATAAAAAATGGAAAACTTACGCGATAAAAAATATGACGTATAATTTGGTGAGGCTTCCAAAATAGCAAGCATTGTAAATATTTTTCTTCTTGTATTATTATTTGGATCCTTTAAAGCTAAAGCTGCATCTATAAAAGCCATTCGTCGTTTTCCTTTCATCATACTGCTCCATAGCATTTGTTCATAGTCAGAGAACTGAATATTCAATTTTTGCATTGCCTCCGCATATGTATTTTTTTCAGGATCCTGAATGGCTGTGCCCAACAAATAATTTCCAATTTGTCCGGCTTCAAAAATAAAAACACTTTTATTTTCCATTTATGCTTTCAGAATATTCTTTATAGGTTATAATTTTACAATCAAATTGCTCCATTATTTCTTCCAAGCGCCCAAACATATTTTTGCGATTGAAATACATCAATTTATTATAGAACCAACTGTCATTTATGCCGGGATGCATGAACGATTCCTGTTCAGTATCAATATCGTAAGGATGAAAATAGCTAATAACAGGCTGTCCCTTCGAAAAATGTTTTTCGAAATCCTTTTTAATAAGCATCATTGGTATAACACGAAAATAAACACCACCGGAAAAGGGTACATTCAAAAAGTTGGTTCCTCTGACACTTACAGGAATTTCAAAAAGTTTTTCATTCATCATCCGTGGTTGTTCTCCAAAATCTTCCCAACCAAACAAAGGATTTTTCGCAGGAAGCACAGAACTGGAATATTTAAAACCCAGTTCAGATAAAATATCAAATGTCCATGCAGTTTTTTCAGTGATCGAATATATAGGTGCTCGGTATCCGATTATATTTGTTGCTCCGGCGTTTGATAAATTTTCAAGATTTTGTAGAAGATCGTTTTTAAAATCTTCTTTTGTCTGATGGGTAACAGGAATATGTTTGTTTGAATGACAGGCTATTTCATGTCCTTCAGAGATAATTGTTTTTATTAATCCGGGATAATATTCAGGAATATCTCCAACAGTAAAAAAGGTAGCTTTCGAACGGTGTTTATTTAAAAAACGCAGATATTTTTCGACCAAAGCTTCCACTCTTGGCTTATAGCTTAGGCCATCTTGCATTCGTAAACGAACATCCTCCAAATCAACACTGAACAAAAAAATATTTTTCGCGGGAGCAGGCATTATACTATTGGTAATTTTCGTTATTCCCCTCTAAATTAATGACAAATTACGGAAAATTTGGCATAAAAAAACAATTATGAATGATAATCATTAAAGGAATAACAAGTGGAATAGGAAAATTTTTATTCAATAAATTCCCCTATTGAGAGAACAAAATTATCGGCACGAATCATTTAAATAAACCAGAAGGAGAAATTTATAAAACTCTATTCAAATTGATCACCATCAACACTATAAATCTCGGATATTTTAATGTAGGAATGATACAAACTATTCCTGATGAGATCCAGGAAACAATAAAATCTAAAATTGCAACAAAAGAATTCGGAGATCCTGAAAATATTTATTCTACAATACAGTATATCCGTAAAACCCCCTATTTAAAAGGATCATGCGTTGATCTGAATGGAGGGTTAGTTTAGTTCAAGGTTGGAAACTTTTAAATTCAAACTATTTCATCTTCTCTTTCAACAAAGCAATATCCTGGGCTAACTGTTTATTTTGTGATTGCAACTTTGAGATCACCACACTCAAGTGCAAAAGATAAATGAATATTGCAAAGATAGCAGCAGTAAAGACAAGGTTAGGTGGAGAATAAACGCCAACAACATTTGATACGATATCCAATCCACTTCTCCAAAAAGAGAATACTACCAAAACAGCAGTACATACGATCCACACTATTGAATATTCTTCTCTTAATTTTCCTTTGATAATTAATCGGACAATATACAATAAGAACAAAATACTTATTGCAATAGCAATGATCTGAATTTTTTCCATGTCTTTATTTCTTAAATTTAATTCTGATAAATGTATAAAAAATTGCCAATGAAACTTTAAACATATAATAGATAGATGAAACAGCATTTATGGAGGACACACCACCTTGCCGCTCTTTCATTGTGACGGAAACTTCTCCGATCTTCAATTTGTTTAACGAAAATAAAATTATCGCTTCCGGTTCGGGATATTCATCAGGATAATATTCACTAACAATTTCCAATGCCTTTCTATTTATCAGGCGGAAACCTGAAGTACTGTCAGTGACAGTAACACCAACCAAAAAGCGATTCAACCATTTAAAATAATTGATACCGAATCGTCTCAGCATCGAAGACTGAAATCCCTCTTTTGAAATAAACCGTGACCCGATAATAACATCACATTTTTTTTCATTTATTGCTTCTACCAATTTTGAAATTTCGGATGCCGGATGCTGGCCATCACCATCAATTTGAATTGCAAAATCAAATCCATTTTCGAATGCATATTTAAAACCGGTTTGCACCGCACCTCCAATTCCTAAATTTATAGGCAGATTCAAGGCAACACAATTTAATTTTGAAATAATTTCGGTAGTGGAATCACCAGAACAATCGTTCACAACAATAACAGTAATAGAATAATTTTGAGAACGAGCTTCCTGAAGAATATCGTTAACAACAGCAGCAATTGCATCTTCTTCGTTATAAGCTGGTACTATCGCTGCTATTTTCATCATTATATAATTTTCAAATCTTCAAATTCTCAAATTAAATAATCCCTTCCTTCAACAGATCATGTAAATGAACAAAGCCAAGGTACTTTCCTTTTTCAGTTACTACCAATTGCGTGATATTATATTGCTCTAATAATAACATTGCATTAACGGCCAATTCTTCTGCTTCAATTTTTTTAGGAGTAGCATTCATAATATCAGATGCTTTTAAATTACTTATTGAATCCGTTTTTTCAAGCATTCTTCTCAGGTCACCATCCGTGATTACACCAACCAATTTCCCTGCATCTACCACAGCAGTAGCACCTAAACGTTTCGATGAGATCTCCACAATAACAGCTTTTATGGCATCATCGGGTTTCACTTGCGGTTTCAAATTTTGGGATGCAATGTCACCCACCTTTAAATATAGCTTCTTTCCCAATGCACCACCCGGATGATATTTTGCAAAATCACTGCTTGTAAAATCTCTGCAATCCAACAAACAAACCGCCAATGCATCCCCCATCGCTAATTGTGCAGTAGTACTTGACGTAGGAGCCAAATTATTCGGGCATGCTTCTTTTTCAACTGTTGAATTCAAAACATAATCAGCCTGCTTTGCTAAGAATGATTCTAAATTACCAACCAAGGCAATTAATTTATTTCCTCCCGTTTTCAACAAAGGCACAAGCACCTTTATTTCTGGCGTATTACCACTTTTAGAAATACAGATAACCACATCATTCTTCTGTATAGTTCCCAGATCGCCATGTATAGCATCAGCGGCATGCATAAAAATAGCAGGTGTTCCGGTAGAATTCATTGTCGCAACAATTTTTTGAGCAATAATAGCACTCTTACCAATACCTGTTATAACAACTCTTCCTTTTGATTCAAAGATGAGCTTTACAGTATCAACAAAATCATCATTGATGTAATTTTGCAGATTTCGAACTGAGTCTGCCTCAATATTCAAGGTTGTTTTAGCTAGTTCAAGTATTTTATCGATAGATTTATTCACTTCGTAGGACATTTAAAATAAAGTAGAGAAATGTTTGGCTGAGTAACAATTTTTTATTATATATTTACATTAGATAATTTGAAAACATCTATTCACAAGTTCCTGCATATAAAGGTATAAAAATAGTACATTTCAAAGATAATCATATCATAAACATAAATTTTAAAAAATAGGTATTGAAAACGATCGATGTAGAAACATCCCTTTTAGATTGCTTACAGAAATATTTTGGATTCAAAAAATTCAAAGGTCCCCAAGAAGCGATTATCGGAAGTTTGATGGCAGGAAAAGACACCTTTGTAATTATGCCAACCGGTGGCGGTAAATCATTATGCTATCAATTACCGGCATTGGTTAGTGAAGGTACCGCAATAATAATCTCTCCGCTTATTGCTTTAATGAAAAATCAAGTAGATGCATTACGCAACTTTGGTAATGAAGAAGGAATCGCACACTTCCTTAATTCATCTCTTTCGAAAGCTGAGATCACAAAAGTTAAAAAAGATATTACTGATGGAAAAACAAAATTATTATATGTTGCTCCTGAAAGTTTAACCAAAGAAGATAACATCGCTTTTTTCAATGAAATAAAAATTTCTTTTTTTGCAATTGATGAAGCGCATTGTATCTCTGAATGGGGACATGACTTCCGTCCTGAATACAGAAGATTACGACCGATCATCGAACAAATTGGTAAAGTGCCTATCATCGCATTAACCGCAACTGCAACTCCAAAAGTCCAGCAAGACATTCAAAAAAATCTTGGCATGAGTGATGCCAATTTGTATAAATCATCTTTTAATCGTTCTAACTTATATTATGAAGTTCGTCCGAAAGTAAATGTGATCAAAGAAATTATCAAATACGTTAAAACTCAGCAAGGAAAATCAGGTATCGTATATTGCCTTAGTCGTAAAAAAGTAGAGGAGCTTGCTGAAACATTGCAAGTGAACGGGATCAAGGCATTACCATATCACGCTGGACTTGAAGCAAAAGAACGTGCTAAAACACAAGATGCTTTTTTAATGGAAGACATTGATGTGATTGTTGCAACGATCGCATTTGGAATGGGTATCGATAAACCGGATGTACGTTTTGTAATTCATCATGATATCCCAAAATCATTGGAAGGTTATTATCAGGAAACAGGACGCGGAGGTCGTGATGGCGGTGAAGGTAATTGTGTTACATTTTATAGTCATGATGATATTACGAAGTTGGAAAAATTCATGAAAGGCAAACCGGTTGCTGAACAAGAGATCGGGAAACAACTTTTAACAGAAACTGTTTCTTATGCCGAAACTTCCAGCTGCAGAAGAAAATTCTTATTGCACTATTTTGGTGAAGAATTTAATGAAGAAGGATGTGGCGGAATGTGCGACAACTGTCGTAACCCAAAACAAAAATTTGACGGTATGGATGATATTGCTCTTGCAATTGAAGCTGTTACCGATGTAAAAGAAAAATTCAAAACAAAAGATGTGATAAATGTTTTATTAGGAAACATCACATCTACTGTAAAATCATACAAACACAACGAATTAGAGTGTTTCGGAAAAGGTCTTGAAGACAATAAAAACGAAAAATACTGGAATGCCATTTTCCGCCAGGCATTAGTTTCAGGATTATTATCAAAAGATGTTGAGAACTACGGTTTATTGAAAGTAACTAAAGAAGGAGAAAAGTTTTTGGATAAACCTTATAGCATGATGGTTACAAAAGATCATGATTATGAAGGAACAGAAACAGATGACGAAGACGGACCATCAGGTGGTGGTAAGGTTGGTTCGGGAGCGGATGAGATTTTATTTGCAGCATTAAAAGATCTGTTGAAACAAACAGCACATAAATTAAAACTACCTCCTTATGTAATTTTTCAAGAAGTTTCATTGGAAGAGATGGCCATTCAATATCCAATTAAAATGGATGAATTGGTTAATATTACAGGCGTCGGACAGGGGAAAGCACAAAAATTCGGAAAACCTTTCCTCGAACTGATCGCTAAATATGTTGAGGAAAATGAAATTGAACGGCCGTTGGACATGGTTGTTAAATCGATCGTGAACAAATCGGGATTAAAAGTTTACATTATTCAAAATATCGACAGGAAATTACCGCTAGAGGATGTGGCAAAAGCAAAAGGCTTGAGTTTAGCAGATCTGATCATGGAGATAGAAAGTATTGTTCACTCCGGAACAAAAGTAAATATCAGTTATTATATCAATGATATTTTAGATGAAGATAAACAGGAAGAGGCAATGGAATATTTCAAAGAATCAAATTCTGATTCTATCGCCGAAGCATTAAAAGAATTAGGAGAAGATGAATACAGCGAAGAAGAGGTTCGGTTGATGCATATTAAATTTATGAGCGAATTCGGAAATTAAGATTTTTCATTTTGTGGTTAAAAACCGTGAGTATTCTAATTATATTCACGGTTTTTTTATTCAGATATTTCTCCGCTATCCAATCTTATACTCTGTCTTATGCTTTACCTCTGTCATCACAAATGAACTCTGAACATGCCCGATATTTTCCGTAGCAGCTAATTTATTTGTAATAAAATCCTGATAGTGAAACATATCAACGGAAACCACTTTTAATAAATAATCGAATGTTCCTGCAGTATGATAACATTCCATCACTTCATCCATTTTAGAAATTGCCAGTTCGAATTTTTTTAATAATGGTTTGGAGTGAACTTGTAATGAAACACTACAGTAGACAACTAAATTCTTCCCGATCTTTTCCTTGTTCAATAGCGCAACGTATTTTTCAATTACACCGGTCCGCTCCAATCTTTTGATTCGCTCATACGTTGGCGTAACAGACAAACCAATTTCATCAGCAATCTGTTTTGTATTTAATGAAGAATCAATCTGCAAAAGATGCAAAATGCTTTTGTCTAATTTATCGAGTTTTTCCATGTAGATTATTTTTCTGTTTTTGTCAGCAATAACGACATATATAGCCTTTTCACCTATATTTATATACAAATGTAGATTTATTTTCCAAAGATTGATACATTTTCAGAAATATAGAATACGTAGCCTACCTTTATATTAAATCAAAATCTCCCTCTTATGGCAAAAGTAATTTCAAAAACAAAACCAAAAATGCGTCCCGAAAGCTTAATGATGAGCTACGGATACAAGCCTGAACTTTCTGAAGGGGCTGTTAAATGTCCAATCTTTCAAACATCGACATTCGTTTTTCATACAGCGGAAGAAGGAAAATCATTCTTCGAAGTAGCCTACGGAAAAAGAGCCCTTCGCCCGAAAGAAGTGACCGGTTTAATATACAGCAGGATCAACAATCCCGATCTGGAAATTCTTGAAAACAGATTATGTCTTTGGGATGAAGCGGAAGACGGAGCGGTATTTGAAAGTGGAATGGCTGCCATCAGCACATCCGTTCTGGAATTGTTAAAACCGGGAGACCTGCTACTACACAGCGAACCTATCTATGGAGGATCAGATCATTTCTTTAAACATATTCTGGCAAAATTCGGAATTCATAGTGTAGGATTTATGCCGAATCAATCGAAAGAAGAAATTATAAAAATTATAAAGTCGACCGGGAAAGCCGAAAACCTCGCCATGATTTTTATTGAGAGTCCGGCCAATCCAACAAATGACCTTATCGATATGAAAATGTGTGTAGAAATTGCGAAACAATTTTCTACCAAAGACAAAAAAGTAATTACAGCAATCGACAATACCTTTTTGGGTCCCGTTTTTTCACACCCGATAAAACATGGATTCGACCTTGTATTATATTCTGCAACAAAATATATTGGTGGTCACAGCGATGTGATCGCAGGAGCATGTGTAGGTTCTAGTATTCTGATGAAACGTATTAAATCATTCCGCAGCATCATGGGCACCATGGCTTCACCTAACACAGGATGGTTATTAATGCGTAGTTTAGAAACATTGAAAATGAGAATGACGTTGCAAGCGGAGAACGCCATGAAAATCGCGGACTGGTTAGACAAACACCCGAAAATAGAAAAAGTTTATTATCTCGGGTTATTAAAAAAAGGAGATAAACAATATCCTATCTATAAACAACAATGTTTGTCACCAGGAGCGATGATCAGCTTTGATGTAAAAGGCGGAGAGAAAAAAGCTTTCAAAGTATTAAACGCATTAAAACTTATTAAATTAGCGGTAAGTTTAGGAAGTACTGAGTCATTAGCAGAACACCCCTATTCAATGACGCATTCACCTGTGAACGATGAACTAAAAATGAAAATGAATCTGACAGAAAAAATGATACGTCTTTCTGTTGGTGTAGAATATTATGAAGACATCATCGCTGATATCCAGCAGGCCTTAGAAAAAATTTAAAATGATTTTTTGAAAAAACTCGTTATTGAGAGGAAGGAAACTATCACCTAATAAGTACTAACTTATAAGATCGTTTCCTTCCTTGCAAGGACGTTTATAATTTTGTTGCGCACAAATTATTGCACAAAAAAATAATCCTGAATCAAGTAATTGAAAACGAAAGATTTTCGGGAGATTATTTTAACTTTTCAGTTCATTCAATGCCAGCCAGGCCATCAATCCAACACCTATCTCTAAGGCTTGTTCATCAATATCGAACGTTGCTGTGTGAACACCGCTGGTAATTCCTTTTGAAATATTTCCTGTTCCCAGACGATAAAAACAGGCTGGTAATTCTTGAGAATAAAAAGCAAAATCCTCAGCAGTCATTCGCAAGGAAAGTTCTTCAACATTCTCTTTTCCCAAATATTCTTCTGCTGCAATTCGTGCATTATTTGTGACTGTTTCATCATTCACCAAAACAGGATATCCATGTTCAATATTAAAATCGCATGATCCACCCATTTTTTTTGCGACCGACTCGGCAAGCATTTTCATTTTTATATGTGCTTCCTTTCTCCATACTTCATCCATTGTTCTAAAAGTCCCTTCCAGTTTAACTTCTTGGGGAATCACATTTGTTGCCCCATTGCCAATGATCTTTCCAAAGGCCAATACTGTTGGAGTTTTTTGCACTTTTTTCATGAAAGCCTCATTCAATTCCATCATAATTGCAGATGCTATCAATAGAGGATTATTATATTCTGAAGGCATTGCAGCATGTCCGCCTATACCGTTCACTGTAACATAGATCTCATCAGTACTCGCCATATACATGCCTGATTTGAAACCTACTTTACCAACTTCCATACTCGGAAAGACATGTTGAGCAAAAATACTCCCCGGTTTCGGATCGTTCAGAACGCCTTCTTTGATCATCAAAGATGCACCACCCGGTAATTTTTCTTCACCGGGTTGAAAAATTAATTTTATTGTTCCCTCGAATTCATTTTTTAATTCATTCAAAATTTTTGCAACCCCTAGTAAAGATGCACTATGAACATCATGTCCGCAGGCATGCATCACACCTTCATTTTTTGATCTGTAGTCGCAGATATTTTTTTCAATGATCGGCAATGCATCCATATCACCACGCAAGGCAACAATTTTTTTAGAAGGATTATTCCCTTCTATGAGTGCTACAATCCCGGTCTTTACCATTCCTTGTTTAAATGGAATGTTGTATTCTTTTAATTTGGATGCAATGTAATCGGATGTATTATATTCTTCGAATGACAACTCCGGATTTGCATGCAAATGTCTGCGGATAACGATTATCTCGGAAAGTGAATTTTTGGTAAGGGATTTTATTTTTTGTTTCAATTTGTAGTTTTATAAAATATTTTTTCGGAAAGCAATAAATTATTTCGTGTTACTTTCCAAAGATCATTTTCAGAGATAACAGAAAAATGATACCACCAAAAACTCTTTTCAATGTTGTTTGATCAATTGCAATTGAAATTTTTGAACCGAAATAACTTCCAATAACAAAAGTAGAGGCGATCACAAAAGCTGTTTTCCACTCAACATATCCTTGCTGATAATAATTTAAAACTCCCAATATCCCGATCGGAAATAAAAACATGAACAAAGCAGTGCCTTGTGCCTGATGCTGCGAGTATCCAATAAAAAATACCAATGCAGGAACAATAACGATGCCTCCACCAATACCTACCATTCCGCTAAGCATACCGGCAACTAAACCGATACACAGTAAAATAATTATTGTTGTCATATTTAATTGTGAGTTTTTCAAAGGCAGAAAAGACTAGAAATCAAGACTTAGAGATAAATACCAAATTGGTTTTTGCACATTGCCATCCTGCACTCCCCAAGCTCTGTCTATGCGAATAAAATAGCCGAATATTCTGCTTCTTACTCCCCAACCGTAACCACCAACCAACGGATTGTGTTGCGTTTTTAAAGTGATGATCAAAGGTGTAATCGCACTACCAATCACTTTTGTATTCAATGAATTATTTTCGTCATAGGGTGAATTGCCTGTCCATGCAGTTCCCATATCACCAAAGGCAACAATTTGAAAATTCTGAACAAAATCGGATCGTATCGGACGCTTGAAAAAATATTTGAAGATAGGAAAACGCAACTCACTATTTATTACAGCAAAACTATTTCCATTACGTACGTTCTGATAAAAACCTCTCATGTTTGTCGCCAAGGTCTGATAAGTATAATTTTGATCAGTAGCAATGTTTGTAGTATTATCAAATTTTGGATTGAACCAATTATCAACACCTCCCATATAATAGATCAATTTCTTATTCCCGAAAGAAGTACTTGCTGCAATGCGATTTGCCCAGATCAGGTCACGGCTAATTTTTTTATACCAACGACCATCTAAACCGACTACAAAAAAATCAGTTTTCTCTTTATCGATCTGACGGTAATATTCACCAAAAATTTTCGCTCTTGCTCCGTTATATAAGTTCAGGCCTTTCTTGATGGAATTATCGAAAACATATTCCAGCTTCAATGAACCCCAATTCTCAAAAGCATTTTGTCTCTTAAGGTTAGTTATGTCGGTCCCTGTATATACAATTTTATCATTACGATAATTAATGCTACCTCTCAGACTAGTAACTTCATTAAATGGATATTTCCAAATATATTTCGCTTCGTGGATATATACTTTTACAAGCGAATAATTATCGGCAATATCCAAAAGCGATTGACGATGCAGCACGAACTGTTTGTCGATATTCTTAATTCTATTTTCGCGACTCAAAAAAAATTCGTTGCTATTCAGATCACCAGAAAAACGAACTCCGCCAACAATCCGATAATCCTCAAACAGATCGCTAACACCTACTTTAAAAAATGCATTTATTCCCGGATTCAGATAGATCGGGCTTCCGCCACCGGCAAATTTTTGATAGGAGGCATTCAGAAACGAATTATCAATTTGCGAAACAACGTAATCAACAGAATAATTGACGTTATAATTTTTTTGTTTCCCTAAAATAAATTCCGAACCGGAATTCTTTGCTGCTGCAACAACAGTATCTGTTGCTACTTTTTTCAGTTCTACAATTTCTCTATTCTCTTTCGGCTGCTCATTTTCAAATCTGTAATTATTGATGTCAATTTCAGATGAATCCTTCTTAGGAGTTCCGCCAATATTGATCACCACTTTTACATTTTCTGCAGTAGGCGTTTCCTTCAGATTCTTGTCTTTCGCCTGAGCCTCAACAGCTTCTTTCCGTTCAATCCTATCTTTATAATCACGGTAAGAAGTATTTTTTAAAATAAGTTTTTCAGTAGCCGAAGAAGAAACCAGAGGAGCTACAAATAATTTATATTTTCCATTTTCAAAAATGATCTCCGAAAATTTATTCGACTTTACATTAACATCTTGCTCCAGAATACAGCGGGAATAATTTGTGATCGGATAGGAAGAAACAATTGTTCTGTAATGTGATGCCGTATCAACAAAGGCTATTACACTGTCAAAACGGGCAATGTAACGATTGCGGATACCATTCAGATCACTCAAATAAGAAATGTGAGTGCTGTCATAATCTGCAGGATATGTTTCGTCGATATAAGGTGTATTCGTAACACGTTTCAATACCCGGGATTTAGAAACATTGTCGAATACAAAAATATCTTTATAACCCATCGCAGGTTCTTGCTTTCGCTTCGGATCATGAAACAGCGTATCTAAAGGCCGGTTAGAAGAAAACACAATTTCTTTAGAACCATGGATAAAACGAGGTGTCAGGTCATCGTAAATATCTTTTGTAATTTGATCACATGCGCTGGATGCTGCAGTAAGAATAAAAATATCTGTTTGTCCTTTTTGCACTGCCGACATCACAAACCTGTTACCATCATCATTATAGGAGTAGTCCAATATTTTTTCGAAGCCTGTTATGTGGCGCTCCGTCACATCTTTTGTTTCCAACTCATAGGTCGCCAAAACCAAATAACTCTTTCTTTCTATGATATATGAAAATAATTTTCCACTAGGATGCCATGCAACTAATGGGAAAGTGCAATCACTCGGACGGTCAATTTTTTGTCCTGATTTTAAAATTCGCTTCGCTTTATTTTTTTGAATATCATACAACCATATTTTGTATTGCCCCATTTCATTGGTAGTATATAAAACATAATTTCCATCAGGACTCACTTTCATTTGTCCGTAAATACGGGAAGCGCGCGGTTTTTTTACCTTTAATGGTACCAACTTCGGTAAGGTGGCCGTTGTATCTTTATCGATATATTTATTGGTGTAGGAATCATAACATTCTTTCCAAAGATTCTTTACTGAGATCCCTAAAACAAACAAAGAAGAGTTGTCAATATTACGACTCACCTTGGTCATATATAAAATATTGGAGATCACCGCCTCACCATAATTGTCGGCTATATGTTTCCATAAAGCATGCCCGGCATACTTTGCATCATTACCTTCAAGGCGATTGATGTTTTTATATTTCCCGCTTTTTATGCCGTCTTTCACGCGATTATCAATTTCGGAATTCCAATCACAAGAAACATAATCTACCAATCCTTTGATATACCATTCCGGTAAATTCAACAAGGTGCTATTCTTCACCATCTCACGCACATTTCCGCCATACATCATTTCATTGATCAACACCTCTGCTAATCCGGAACGAATCTGAGCATCCAACTTTGCATGGTCACCCTCATAGAACAAGATCACTTTGGAGCCTGCTACACGCGTCACACCACCTGTATTATAATCTTCCTCAGTAGAAAGCCCTATATTGCTTTGTTTGTAATCCGATTGTTTATTGTAAACGAGGAATTGCACTTTATCTTCAAAGGAATAATCAAACAATTTTTCTATTTGTTCCATTTGTACTTTGGCAGATTGAGAAACGTAGTTTGATAATTCCCGTCCTTGCTCATAGAAATAAACCTCGTATTTAGGATATGAATAATAGGTCCAGAAATAGTTATCATATTTCACACGATTTTTCCCGAAATCTGTTTGAGAGCCACTATAAAATTGCGCAGAAACCTTCGAATCCGAAAAAATAACGAACATCAAAAGAAGGAAAATAATCGCCTTTTTAAATGAAGAAGTAAAAATAGTGTACACCGAAAATTTATTAGAATGCTAAAATACTAAATATTGAAAGCAATTACAAGGCTGAAATCCTAATTTTGCTACTTTTGTAACGCATTTTAAACGAAAATAGTATGATCTCCATCCATTCATTCACATTTAATCCGATACAGGAAAATATGTACCTGCTTTTCGATGAAAGCAAGGAATGCATTATCATTGACCCGGGTTGCTATGATGATAATGAACGTGCGATCTTATCAAAATACATAGCCGATAATCAGCTGAAACCAGTTAAACTGCTGAATACACATTGTCATTTAGACCACATCTTCGGAAATGGTTATGTGGCGAAGAAATACAACCTGCAACTTGAGGTCAATAAAAATGAGCAGCGCATTTTAGATGCATATAAAATGACATGCGATTTGTATGGCATGAATGCAGATCCTTCACCTAAGCCATCAGTATTTTTAGAAGAAGGCGATATCATCAGTTTCGGAAATTCGAAATTGGAAATTTTATTTACACCCGGACATTCACCCGGAAGTTTAACCTATTACAGCAGAGCAGATAAATTTTTGATTGCCGGTGATGTTTTATTTTATGGAAGCATTGGCAGAAGCGATCTTCCAGGAGGTAATCATGAAACGTTGATCAGCAGTATTACAAATAAATTATTGCCTTTGGGCGATGATTATAAAGTATATAGTGGGCATGGGCAAGTTACTACAATTGGTTTTGAAAGAAAACACAATCCGTTTCTGACGTAATATTTACCACAGATTACACAAATTTTCACAGATAAAACGGATAAAGAATTTTTACGGAGCGTGTCCCACTCCGGAGGAGGCTGGGGGAGGATGAGAATCACTATTGGAAACGTTATGCAAATCTATGACAATCAAACTCGGAAAATACAAACATTATAAAGGCAAAGAATACGAAGTAATTGGAATTGCCCGCCACAGCGAAACACTTGAAGAATTAGTAGTTTACAAAGCATTGTATCAAACAGAAGGAGAAAACCTTTGGGTGCGACCACATCATATGTTCACGGAGGATATTGTAGTAGGTGGCGAAAAAATGAAACGTTTTGAATTTATTGGTGAAGGATAATTTTACGAAGCATGTTCCCTTTTTTTCAACACAGAGGACACAGAATACAAAAGATTTTCAAGATATATATATCTTTCTAACGGAGCATGTCCCCCTTTTTTCAACACAGAGGACACAAAGCACAAAAGAGTTTCAAGATATATATATATTTCTAACGGAGCATGTCCCCCTTTAAAGGGGGCAGGGGGATGAATACGAAGTTTCATCGAGAGCTCTTTACGCCTTCTTAAAATTTTATTCCTTTCAATTTCCCCTATCTCTACAATTCTATCTTCACAAAACTTTCACAAAATACAAGCCCTTTGCCTGTTAAGATAATCCGATCGTATTTTCTCGACTCAAAATATTTTTCTTATAAACCAATGCTCCTATACTATTATAGACTTCTATACTTGTATTTTTAATAGGTTCTGAAATGGATAAATTGAATATTCCATTGGAAGGGTTTAGGAAAATGGAAATGTTATTTTCATTTAAGTTTTCATTTATTCCTAATAATTGTTGACTTAATTTAGCAACAAAAATGTCATAAAACCCAACGGGTGTTAAATCAAATACTCCTACAGTCGGATCAAAATCTCCCGACATGTCTATACATGTTTGAGTGGTGTATATTTTAGCAAGTGAAGCTTTCTTTCATCCCCCTGCCCCCTTCAAAGGGGGACATGCCCCGAAATAATAATTTACTTCCGCAAACTCTACGCCTCCTTAGCCTGCCGGCAGGTTAGTACCCTCTGTGGTAAAAAATTACCTCAAAAAAAAATGCCCGAGCATAACACTCGGGCATTCTATAAAAATTATTTTCAATTTATTTGATCATATCAAATCCACAATAAGGAACCAAGGCTTTTGGAATTTTTATTCCTTCTGCTGTTTGGTTATTTTCCAACAGGCAAGCTACAATTCGAGGTAAAGCTAATGCACTTCCATTCAACGTATGCGCCAATACCGGTTTTGCATCACCATCTTTAAATCGTAATTTCATCCTATTACTTTGAAAAGTCTCGAAGTTAGAAACTGAACTTACTTCCAACCATTTTTGTTGTGCTGTTGAATATGTTTCGAAATCGTATGTTAAAGCAGATGCGAAGCTCATATCACCTCCGCACAATTTCAATGTACGGAAAGGCAATTCCAGATCACGCAATAATCCCGCTACATAGTTGCGCATATCTTCTAATGTTTCGTATGATTTGTCGGGATGAACAATTTGTACAATTTCCACTTTATCAAATTGATGCAAGCGATTCAACCCTCTTACATGAGCTCCGTAACTACCTGCTTCTCTGCGAAAGCAAGGAGTATAGCCACAATTTTTAATCGGCAATTGCTCTGCTTTTAAGATCACATCACGGTAAATATTTGTTATCGGAACTTCTGCCGTCGGGATCAAATACAAATTATCGATCGTTGCATGATACATCTGACCTTCTTTATCAGGCAACTGACCTGTGGCATATCCGGAAGCCTCATTCACCAAGATCGGTGGTTGAATCTCTAAATATCCTGCAGCAGTTGCTCTGTCTAAAAAGAAATTAATTAATGCACGTTGCAAACGAGCTCCTCTTCCTTTGTAAACAGGAAATCCTGCACCTGTTAATTTTACGCCTAATTCAAAATCGATCAGATCATATTTTGTAGTAAGCTCCCAATGTGGTTTTGCGCCATCATATAATTTAGGGATCTCTCCTTCCTGATAAACATTTTCATTTTCCTCAGGAGTCTTTCCCTTTGGAACTGTGCTATTCGGAGTATTCGGCACTTGGACCAATAAATTATATTGCTGAAGTTCAATTGCTGCTATGAGTTCTTCTAATTTCTTAGAATTTTCTTTCAGCAAAATACTGTTGCCTTTCAGCTCATCGCCTTCTGCTTTTTTTCCTTGCTTGTAAAGATCACCGACTTGTTTCGCAAGAATGTTTGCTTCATTTAGAATGGCATCTAATTCATTCTGTTTTTTTCGACGCTCATTATCCAATTCCAATACCTGATCAAAGATTGGTTTTGCATCAAAATTCTTTATTGCCAAACGAGCAATTGATTCGTCTTTATTTTCGCGGATATAATTTAGTTGTAACATATTTTTGAAAGGAGATTTTAGAATTTAGATATTAGATCTAATTTTAGTAACGATAGAGAATTTATAATCAAATTTTAAGCGTATTGAAAAATCTCACATCTATATTCCCGCAACTCAATACTAAAAAAAATCTCCCGAACCTCGTTGGAAGCCGGGAGAAAATTTATAAAATTATTTTCTATTATGCTTCAGTTGAGAATGGAACAACAGAAACAAACGATCTTTCATTACGTTTCTTTTTAAATTCCACTGTACCATCTACCAATGCAAATAAAGTATGGTCTTTACCAATGCCAACGTTTTCACCCGGATTGTGCTTAGTCCCTCTTTGGCGAACAATAATGTTACCAGAGATAGCTAATTGACCACCAAAAATTTTAACGCCTAGACGTTTACTTTGAGATTCGCGACCGTTCTTAGAACTACCCGCACCTTTTTTATGTGCCATTTCTTTAAGTTTAAAGTTTAAAGTTTAAAAGTCAAAAATCTTCTAAGCCTTTATTATTATAATATTATTCTTCTGTTTTCTTAGCTGCTTTTTTAGGAGCTGCTTTCTTTGCAGGAGCTGCTTCTTTTTTTGCTGCTACTTTTTTAGGAGCCGCTTTTTTCACTTTAGCTTCTACTTCAACAGTTTCCACTTTTGCTTTTGGCGCTTTTTTCTCAACAGCTATTTCATCTTTCAATGTTTCGCCTTTACCTAAAATACCTTGTACAAGTATTTGAGTAAGTTGTTGACGGTGACCATTTGATTTTTGGTAACCTTTTCTACGTTTCTTTTTAAACACGATGACCTTGTCACCTTTCAGATGCGAAAGAACTGTTGCAGCTACTTTTGCACCATCAATTGAAGGAGTTCCTATTTGAACTTTTCCGCCATTGTCAACC
>CANJPX010000041.1 GCA_947476185.1 Bacteroidota bacterium | reverse complement strand
TTACTGCAAAATAATTTTCCCTGTTGATAACAGCTTATTATCTCCGACAAACTTATATATGTAAATTCCATTTGCTAATTGATCTCTTGCAAGTGAAGTTTCAGATGACATCAGTTGTTCGATGTATTTTACTTCTCTGCCCTTTATATCATATAATGTAAAAGATATTTTGGAAAATGCGTTAAGAGATGCAGGAGCGAATGATATAATTGCATTTTCAATTATTGGGTTGGGATAAATTTTTACACTTGATTTGAATTTCTCCAATTCCTCAATACCAGTTGAATTCGGATCATATACCCACAGATCTTTTGTGGTAAGTGAATCATATCCTGTTGCAACATATCCAAAGCTTCCGATTGTAAATCCAACTGCGTTAGAACGTGCTGTTCCTGAAAAGTCTTTTATTACTGACCAGGAATTTGTAATAGAGTTGTATTTCCAAAAATCTTTTCTGTTAGAAAGTGTATTATCATAACCGGTTCCAACATATGCATCTGTCCCAATCACAAAACATGTAGCTCCATAGCGCGGAGTTCCTCCATAAACTGCCACAGTTAACCATGCATTAGTAGTCGCATCATATTTGTAAAAATCACCTTTAAAAGTTCCGTCATCGCCTGTTCCCACATATGCTTTTGTACCGATAGTAAATGCAACAGGTAATCTTCGTGGAGTTCCCGGGAAAACTGCTTTTACTGACCAAGCATTTGCAGCAACATTATACATCCAAAGATCATTTTTTAATCCGGTAGCATCTTGCCCACAAGCAATAAATCCATTTCCACCTAATGTGAATCCTACTGCAGAGCGTCTTGGTGTTCCAGCAAAATTTGCTCTTTGTGTCCAAATGTCTGTTCCTGCATCATATTCCCAAAAATCTAAATTGTAAGGGTTTGAATTTTGTCCGCATGCAACATATGCTTTATTTCCAATTACAAAACAAGATGCTGCATCTCTCGATAATCCTGATCCTGTCAAACCACCCATACTTGTAATTGCAGTCCATGTATTTGTTGTTTGATTATAAACGCTGAAATTTCTTTTATAGGTTGCACTGTCGTATCCGGTACCAACAAATCCTCCGGTGCCAATTGAAAAACCAATTGCAGCTGTTCTGGCAGATTGGTTAAAATCAGCTAACCTGAACCACCATCCTTGAGCGGATGCTGTAGTTGTAAAAACAATAGCTATTAAAAAGCTAAGAGTAGTATTGCGTAAATGTTGTTTCATAATTTGCAATTTATTGTATGATTATTTTTTTTGACGCTATAATATGTTGATCGTTTTTAATATTCAATAAATATATTCCGGAGGTTAAATTATTTTTATTGATCTGGAATTTAAGTTCAGAAATATTTTCTGATGCGACTTGTTTCCCTTGGCTATCCATCAATTGCCAAGAGGCGTTAATAATTTTTTTGCTTGATGTTAGTTCAATAGTAGCTTTTTCTTTCATAGGATTAGGATAAACAGATATGTTCATTTCAATTAAACGCTCAACTGTTTTTGTGATCATGTATGGATTGAATTCCCAAAGGTCTCTGTAATTTATTCCATTCGTACCACATGTTACATAAGCTCGGTTGTCGATAACCAAGGCGGCGGAGTTTTCTCTGCCGGATCCGGGGAAAATATCAACACCTCTCCATGAGTTTGTATTCGGGTCATATTCAAAAAAATCTTGCTCATCAAGTTGACCGCCTGTTCCAATATATCCTTTCCCATTTATGGCAAATCCAACAGCTTGTGAGCGGTCGGTTCCTGCAAAATTTGCTTTTTGAGTCCACGTATCCGTTGCCGGAGAATATTCCCAAAAGTCGGATGTTTCTAAATAACTATCATCGTTTCCTGTACCGAAATAAGCTTTTGTTCCAATGGTAAATGCTACAGCGTCTCTGCGCGGAAATCCAGGGCAAGGGGATTTAAACGCCCATGCATTTGTTGAAGGATTATATTCCCACAAATTATTATAGCGCATATATCCAAGATCCCAATCATCACCGAAACAAACATAAGCCTTAGTACCAACAACTGTTGCAGATGCTGCAAATATTGGAGTGCCTGGAAATGAAGCTTTGGCGGACCATGAATTTGTTATAGGGTTGTATTCATAAAAATCACTTTGTGAATATAGAAATTCATCTAATCCCGTTCCTGCGTATCCTTTATTCCCAATAGAAAATCCGAATGCGCTTAAGCGAGGACCTGCAGGATAATCCGCCTTTTGTTGCCATGAATTACTAGCAGGATCATATTCCCAAAAATCGCCATACATAGTTACTCCATTCCATCCACAACCCAGATAACCTCTTAATCCAATTGAAAAGGTAAATGGTCGATGACGTGCTAGTCCTCCCATAGAAGCCTTTTGCGACCAAGCTCCTTGCGCAACGGATGTAGCCGATTGCAACAAAATAAGAGAAAAGAGAATAATTATCTTTTTCATTATTACTGGAGAATTATTTTTTTAGAAGCTATTCTATTATCACTTGAACGTATGGAAATAAAATAAATTCCTGATGAAAGATCATTTCTGTTTATTGTAAATGTTGAACTTGAAATTTTATCTGAAAAAATAATTTTACCTTGAAGATTTATCAGGTCAAAAAATAAATTCTTATCTGAGTTGAAAATTAATTCCGAAATTTTAATAGTTGCACTTTCAATCAAAGGATTAGGATAAACTCCTGCAAAAACATCATCTGCATGTTCGTCAATTCCCACAGGGATAGAAGGGAGGTATTCCCAGAAATCTTTTCGGGTACCTGTCAAACCTTTTCCTGTACCAACATAACCTTTTCCGCCAATTGCAAAAGCGCAGGCAGATCGTCTTGCTCCTCCGGGTAGTGCCGATTTTGGAAACCAATAATTTATTAATGGATCATATTGCCATAATTCATCTTTATATCCACCATCGGTTCCTAATAAAATGTACCCACTATTATTGAGTGTAAATGAACTGCAAGAAAAGCGTTCAGAACCTGGAAAG
Organism: Bacteroidota bacterium; assembly: GCA_947476185.1. Classification (GTDB taxonomy): domain Bacteria; phylum Bacteroidota; class Bacteroidia; order 2-12-FULL-35-15; family 2-12-FULL-35-15; genus 2-12-FULL-35-15. Next base: position 27,915 of record CANJPX010000041.1, on the reverse strand, counting down.
CTATAGATCGGAGTCCAAGTATTTGTTAATGGGGTATATTTATAAAAATCGTTGGTGAATACATTTTCATCTGTTCCTGTTCCAAAATATGCATTTGCACCAATTGTAAACGCAACACCACCGTATCTGACACCACCAGGGAAATTAGTTTTTTGTAACCAAGAATTTGTGGATGGAGTATATTCCCACAATTCATTGGAATAATTTGAAGCTCCAACTTTGCCGCAACAAAAATATCCTTTGCCGGAAACTGCAAATCCTGTTACATAATATGCACCACCACCGAAATTCCCCGGATATGCTGCTCTACTCGTCCAGATATTCGTTGCGGGACTGTATTCCCAGAAATCAGTAAGAGAAACACCTAGAAAGGCATCTGCATTATTTATTCCGGTTCCAACATATCCTTTTGTCCCGATAGAAAATGCAGCAGCATCTCTTCTGGCTCCTCCCGGAAAATTAGCTTTTTGTGTCCAGGAATTTGTCCCCTGATCATATTCCCATATATCGTTCAACATAAGGTTCAGTGTATCCTGTCCTAATCCGATATATCCTCTGCTGGCTATAGAAAAGCTGATTCCTCGTTCTCTTTTTGAACCACCAACAGATGCCCTTTTGTTCCAAATGTTTTGTGCAGAAATCCCAACGCATAAAAACATAAGAATACTAAATATTAAGTATGTTCTTTTTATCATAAGGCAATGAATTTTCCGGTTGTTCGTTTTGAATTATTTAGGAATTCAAAAAAGTACATTCCTTTCTTTAAGTTTCCTCTTTCTATTTTTACTTCATATTGATTTATATTTTCAATTTTCAAAACTGTTTTTCCTGTAATATCCATAATGTTTATGGATGCATTTTTTTCAAACATTACTTCTTTAGAAATAGAAAATGTTAATTCATCAGTAAATGGATTCGGAAATGTTTTGACATTATCAGGGTTTTCAAATTCGGTGATACCGGCAACTCCAATGTAATTGCCATATTCCCAAAGGTCATTGTAATTTGTTCCACTTGTCCCGAACACACCATAGCCTCTGGTTCCTATAGCAAAACAACTCATGTATCTTCTTGCTGACCCACTATAATCGGTGGACTGTACCCAATAATTTGTGATTGGATCATATTCCCAAAAGTCCTGATAATTTGTTCCACTTTGAAAATCACAACCTGTTCCAATATAGCCTTTACCATTAATACTGAAACCTCCGGCTTCCATTCGGGGAAGACCCGGCATACTTGCTTTTGCTGTCCATATATTGGTTGTAGGGTTGTATTCGTAAAAATCGCCATTAGGGCCACCGTCATCTCCTGTTCCCACATAACCTTTCGTTCCGATAGTAATTGCTACAGATGAAATTCTGGCTGAACCCGGAAAAGGTGCAATAGAAGTCCATGCGTTTGTTGAAGGATCGTATTCCCAAAAATCGGTTGAATAAGAGCCTGTTCCTAAATAGCCTTTTCCTCCAACCGCAAATGCTACAGCACCTCTCCGACCTGTTGCAGGCATCGGAGTCATTGTTGTCCATGTATTTGTAGCAGGACTATATCTATAAAGATCGTTTTGCTCTATATAAGCGAGGTCTCTTCCTGTTCCGACATAACCATAATTACCTATTGCAAAACCTGTAGCATGCATCCTTGGCCCCGGAGGAAAATTTGCTTTTTGTGTCAAGGAGTTGGTTCCCGGATCATATTCCCACCAGTCATCATAGAGAATATCAGCGACCGCGTTTATATGGCCCAGTCCGGCATAAGCCCTGCTGCCAATTGTAATGGAAACTGCTCTATGTCTGCCTCCGGCAGGAACACTAGCGCGTTGCGTCCAGCCATAAGAAAGATTTGGTGGTGGCGGTGGTGGCGGACAGGTGACACAAGAAAGAGTAGCAGTCCAGCCAATATCATTTATACTGAAATCAGAAGTAAAAACAAGAGTAAGGCAACCTGAAGAGCAGGTGACAGTTCCCGGGCTGATGGCTCCAGTGAACGGACTTCCGGAAACTTGCGGAGAGCTAGCGGTTGGACCATCATGAATTTCCAGAAAATCAAATCCGTTTTCGATGCTAAAGGTTGTGAAGGTCATACTCACACAATTTGTCGTACTTGAGCAAATTGTTTGTGTAAAATTTGAATTATCAACATAATTTCCTATCCCGCCGGGATCTTGATGGGTTCCTCCACAAGTTGTGATAGTGGTATTGCTCATTATGTATGTTTGTGCATACACAGGGATAGAACAAATGAAAAGGAAATAGAGGAGTAGTTTTTTTATCATGCATTTATTTTTTGTTAACACCTAAGCTATCAAGCTCTTTTATTGTAATTGTGGGTAATCCACCGGTATTTTTCATTTTGTCTATTGCGAAGGAGCCTGTTATTTTTGCATTAGATTCGGTGGAAAAAGATTGATTTCCGGAAACACCCGGAATAATGGGCTGATGAATTGTTTTATGGCCATCAACAAAAATGTCATAGCCCCAACCTAACGATTTCCCTGAAGTACTATCCTTTACTTCAAATGTTTTAATCTCATAGTTCCCGGAATTAAATGAAGGTGCTGCAGGAGCCGTATTTTCTATAGTTGAAGCAGCAGTGTTATCTTGAAGATTTTGATCATTTATTTCTTTGTGATTATTACATGAAAAAAACACTATAGAAAAAGAAGCTCCTATAATTGAAAAGGCAATTGTTTTTAAAATCATATGATCAGAGTAAATTAAATATAAATTTAAAATAATTTTTCAGTAATTCAAATTTTTTTTATTTGTTTTCGGTAGATCATAAACACTGTTTGATTTGATTTAACACTGTTTATAGCATATTGGAAATAAAAGGACTAAGAACTTGACTTTTGCCTTTTTTTGTAGTATTTTTACTTGATAATAGATATTTCGTGATGTCAAAACGGTTTAAATATTGTTTGTCAGCAGCGGCTTGTTTGGTTGCAATAGCGGTTTTTTCCCAACAAAACAATCAAGGTAATCAAGCGGTTGTCATTATTGTTGGTGATGTCCCTGATAATAACTCCGCTAACTATCCACACGATTTTATTAATTCAAATCCATATACTGAAAATAATAGTCCGCAACAGCAGGAATTAACAACTCAAAATATTGAACCTACACTGGAAAATGGTTTTCACGTGCGTTTTGAGCTAAATTCTGTTTCCAAAGATTCCAACAAACAGAATGCTGACGTTGCTTTAATTTCAGGTATCTCAACAACAACTTCGTCTTCAGGTGGTAGCGCATCCGTTGGGAAATCAAGAAAGCATTTGACCAGCCGAGCAGAACGTAGTTTTAATATCAAAAAACGTATCAGAAGTAAATTACCTGCCCGCAAAAAACGTTACCACCCTCATCTTTGCGGTAGATTCTAAATTATTGTATCCTTTTTTTTAGACTTCGTTATAAGAGAAATGTCTCTCTTATGAAAAAACTGTTAGTCGTTTCAATAATATTCATTGTAGGATGCAAACATCAATTTGATCTTGTCCGAAAAGTTGATAAGGAACACCAAACCTCTCCTCCGGGAACTGTTTGGATAAAAGATTCCATATTTATTGATCAATGTGAAATCCGAAATGTGGATTATCTTGAATATGTGATATGGCTAAAAAAACACGATTCGATAAAATATGATAAAGCCTTGCCGGATACTTCTGTCTGGCGTGAAAAAACAAGTTACAATGAACCCTATATGGAATATTATTTCAGACATCCTTCTTATAGGAATTATCCTGTTGTTGGAGTTTCATACGAACAAGCATTGGCTTATTGTAACTGGCGGACAGCAAGAGTTAAAGAATTTATTAAGTTAAAGAAGCATTACAATTCAATTGAAGAAACCTTTCATGCAAAAGATCTTTTATACCGGTTACCTACTAAAGCAGAATGGGAATATGCCGCATATGCAGGAACAGGAAAGGAATACGGATTTCAAAAACTTTATAACAAAGATAATCTGCCAAATTTCAATGTAAAAGAAACCTACCTGTTAGGGTATGATGTTGGCGGGGATATTACAGTTCCTGTTATGTATAAAAAGCCTAATAGCTTCGGATTATATAATACAATCGGAAATGTTGCTGAAATGATAACTGATAAGGGGATTTGTAAAGGTGGTAGTTGGATGAATTCAATCACAGAATGCAATATTAGCGATTCTTTAAAATACGAAAAGCCTGCTTCCTGGCTTGGTTTCAGATGCGTATGTGTGGTGACGAAATAATTTTTAGCTTTGTGTATATCATCTCGTCCTTTTGGAGAGATCTTGTTATTTTACGAACGAAATTATTCTTGAAAAAAACACTCCTCATATCATTCATTCTTTTACACAATTTTTCATTTTCTCAAAATCAAGAGAAAAAATATCCCACAGGAAATGGGGGTGTTATCCTTCTTCCTCAAGGTGATATTTCTTTTGCTGATGAAGTGGTTGAATATGTCCGAGGGGAGCCTGACGCTATCACTGAGGCTTGTGATTCCATGCTATCTATAGGTATTGCTGATTTTGCTGGTGTAGCTTCCAATTTCACCTCCCTCGGTTGTGGCGGCAATCTCACATTGCGATTTACAGATAATGCTTTGATAAATATTGAAGGTCCTGATCTTTATGTATTTGAAGTAGGGAAGTATGTTGAGACCACTCGGCTTTATGTTTCAAAAGACGGTAAAAGATGGATAAATGTTGGAGTGATCAGTGGTGGTGTTTCATCTGTAGATATTGGGGACTCGGTAAAACAAGGGGAAGTATTCCATTATGTAAAATTGGAGGATCTAAGGTCTGAATGTAAAGGCTCTTGGCCTGGTGCTGATATTGATGCTGTTGCTGCAATAGGCTCAGGAATTCAAATAAATTTGAATTGTTCTGTATTATTTGATTTTGACAAATTTGATCTGTTGCCAAATGCAAAAGTAGAATTGGATAAAATCGTTGAGCAAATAAAAAAACAAAATCCATCGAAGATAATCATAGAAGGGCATACAGATAATATCGGGACGGAGTTATACAATCAAACACTTTCTGAAAAAAGGGCCGCTTCGGTAAAATCATATATACTTTCGAGATCGACCGTCTTCAAAGGGAAAATAAAACCAATTGGTTATGGCAGTTCCTTGCCAATCGCTTCAAATGATGCAAAAGAGGGACAAGATAAAAACAGAAGAGTGAGCATTATTTTGATCCCTTAAGCCAAAAATAGGTAAAAAGAATCAATTCATCTATAAAAAGCTGTCGTTCATTGCTTTTTTTTATCTTTGTATTTCTAAATAAAAAATAAAACCATCTGTTTAAAATGAAAAAAATAATCACAATTGTCCTTTTAGCTTTTTCGTTGCTGTCAATCAATAACAGCTTTGCTCAGGAAGATAAAAAAGTAGATCCTTTTTTGGCTGATCAAAAATTCAATAATGGGAATTTTGAAGGGGCGCTGGAAGATTATTTGTCTTTATTGGACGATGATTCAAAGAGTGATAAATATAATTATAACATCGCGATCTGTTATTTGAATACAAATATTAATAAAGCGAAAGCGATTCCTTATTTGGAAATATTAACTCGTAAACCAAAGTTTGATCCGAATGCAATGTATTTATTGGGTCGCGCTTATCATTATGCTTATCGTTTTGACGATGCTATCAAGGCATATAATATGTTCAAACAAACAGGAAGAGGAAACGCAAGTAACTTGGCAGACGTTAATCATCAAATCCAGTTTTGCATCAATGCTAAAGAGTTGATGAAATTTCCGATAGATGTAAAATTCGAAAACCTTGGTCCAAATGTAAACTCGCCTTATTCCGATTACTATCCATTTGTTCCTAGTGATGAATCTTTTATAATTTTTAATACTAGGAAACCTGACGAAGGCGCTGAGCAACACAAAGATGATGGATCATATCCTGCAGCAATTTATATTTCAAAAGTGATTGACGGAGCTTTTGTAAAGGCAAAAAATATTGGACCTCCAATTTCCAAAAAAGATGGTGAGCAAGAGATCATCGGTTTGTCGGCAACAGGAGAGATTATGTTATTATATTATACTAACCTGAAAGGTGTTGGCGATATCTATAGCACTACAACCGATAAGAATAAAAGTTTTAAGCCTGCCGATAAGTTAGATGAGAATATTAATTCCGCAAAAGCAGAAGAAATTGCAGCATGTATCAGTACGGAAGGTTCAATTCTTTATTTTGCAAGTAACCGTGAAGGTGGTTTCGGTGGAACAGATTTATATTTAAGCCGTAAACTGCCGAATGGTAATTGGGGGCCGGCTCAAAATATGGGAGCTGAAATCAACACTCCATATGATGAAGATTTTCCGAATGTTTCTGCTGATGGAAAAGTAATCTATTTTAGTTCAAATGGGCATACTACAATGGGTGGCTACGATATTTTTAAAGCAGAATTAAGTCCTGAAACAAAATTGTTTTCTAATCCTAAAAATGTCGGATATCCAATAAATACTCCCGAAGACAATTATAATTTCCGAATTTCAAGTAATGGTCGTTTTGGTTACATTTCGGCTTTGCGTGAAGGAGGGCTGGGCGATTTGGATATTTATCGCGTGACATTAAATGAAATGGAACCACAATATTCAGTGATCAATGGTAATATTGCGTCTGCTGATTCAACACAAAAATTAAATTTCGCTGATGTATTTATTACTGTATCGGATAGCAAAACTCAGGAAGTGGTTGGTACTTATTTACCAAATCAAAACTCCGGTCGTTATGTGATTGTTCTAGCTCCCGGGAATTATGAAATGAGTGTTGAGGCAAATGGCTTTCAATCAATATCTGATAAGATCACTGTTTTGGATAAAAGTTCGTTTAAGTTTGAAATATCCAAGGATATAAACCTCAAACCCGACGGGTTTCAGAATAAATAGCAATAAAAAAGCATCCTTCTTAACAGGATGCTTTTTTATTTAACACCTGTTTTTTCTGCATTTGGACGTAATTATAGAACACTATAAATCAACTACAGCCAATATTTCTTACCTTTACTTTCATGATCACATACATAATACTGGCGATAACTATTTTTGTTTCAATAACGGCAATGGATAATCATGCATTGAAAAATAAAATGATGTTCAATGCATATATGATCCACGAACGAAAGGAATGGTATCGTTTTTTTTCAAACGGGTTGATCCATGCAGATTGGATGCATCTCGGTTTTAATATGTTTTCTTTATATATGTTTGGAATAGGTGTGGAAGGTGCTTATCAGGAAATTTTTGAAGCAAAAGGAATCTTGTTTTTCATTTTGCTTTATGTAGGAGGTTTAGTGATGTCATCATTATATTCCTATGAAAAGCATAAGAACAACGTTTATTATAATGCCCTGGGGGCATCAGGAGCAGTATCGGCTGTTATATTTGCATACATCGTCATTTTTCCGACTGCTCGTTTAGGGTTCATGTTTATTCCTGTTCCAATTCCTGCTTACCTTTTCGGATTTATATTTTTAGGAATTGAATATTATTTAGGAAAAAGAGGACAGGATAATATCGGTCATGATGCTCACATATGGGGTGCAATTTATGGTGTAGTGCTCACATTAATTTTAAAACCTGCTCTGGCTACTCGTTTTATGGATCAAATTTTAGGGAGATGAAAAAAGCAGTTTTTTTAGATAGAGATGGAGTGATCAATATTGAACGGGGATATACACACCGGCTGGAAGATTTTGTGATCTTGCCCGACTTGCTTGATGTACTGAAGTTAATTCAGAAGAAAGGGTATTTGTTGATAGTTGTTTCTAATCAGAGCGGTGTTGCAAAGGGGTTATACAAGCAGAGCGATGTTGAGACCTTGCATGCATTTATGCTGGAAGAGTTTTCAAAGAACGGAATTTTAATATCTGAAATATATTATTGTATTCATCATCCTGATGTTAGTAAATGTATTTGTCGTAAGCCTGATTCGCTATTTGTTGAAAAAGCATTGGCTCGTTTTGATATCGATGAGAGAAAATCGTATTTCATTGGTGACAAAGAACGTGATACTCTGGCGGCAGAAAAGGCAGGCGTGAAAGGGATTTTGATTGAAGCTAATATTTCATTAAAAACAATATTGGATCAGATAAATTAAATGTAAAGTAATTGTTTTCGTTTTTAACGGAATTTGAAAAATGCAAAATTTTATAAACCATAACGGAATTTTTATTTTATCGGATGCTCCGATAGTTTCCGCTAGTAATCGTTCATTTAGATATGGTGATGCATTGTTTGAAACAATCAGAATCACAAATTACAATCCTCAATTTTTAAAAGAACATTTACAGCGATTGTACTCCGGAATGGAAGTATTAAAGATGGAAATGAATCCTGTATTTAATGAAATATTTTTGGAACATGCTATTTTAGAATTGGCACAAAAAAATAATGTGACCTCCGATGGACGTGTTCGTTTAACGGTATACCGGAATGAAGGTGGATTATATGCACCCAGCGATAATAAAGTTTCTTATGTTGTGGAAGTTTATCCTGTTGAAGAAAAGGGTTACGTATTGAACACAAAAGGATATACTGTGGATCTGTTTACCGAATTTAAAAAAGCTCAGAATTCTTTATCATCTATTAAATCTGCGAATAGTGCGATTTATGTGATGGCTGGTATTTATAAAACACAGCAGCAGTTTGATGAATGTTTGTTACTTAATGATAAACATCATATCATTGAAGGAATCAGCTCGAATGTTTTTGCCGTAAAAAACGGTGTTTTATATACCCCTCCAGTTAGCGATGGTTGTGTAAATGGTGTCATGCGAAAAAAAATCATTGAAATTGCTCAGGCAAATAAAATTGCTGTATATGAAATTTCGGTGATGCAAAATGTTTTGCTTGGCGCTGATGAATTATTCCTGACAAATACCATCAATGGGATACGTTGGGTGGTTGCCTACAAGCAAAAGCGATATTTTAATACTACATCAAAAAAAATAACAGAGAAGCTAAACGAATTAGTGGTAACAAATTAACCAATTCTTTCGCTGTGTTAAATTAACTTATGGAAGACCTTAGATTATATATTAATTCTTTACGTCACGATTTTGCAAAGCAAACCTTGAATAAAAAAGATGTGAATTCAGATCCCATTTTTCAATTTGAAAAATGGTTCAAGGAGGCTGTCAGTTCTAAGGTTAACGAACCTAATGCCATGACAATTGCTACTGTTGGTGCGGATGGTATGCCTTCAGCCCGAATTGTATTACTGAGAAATTTTAACGAATCTGGTTTTGTTTTTTATACAAATTATATCAGTCGTAAAGGCCACGAAATAATGGATAATCCTAATTGTGCTTTACTTTTCTTCTGGCCGGAATTAGAGCGGCAAGTCCGAATTGAAGGAGTCTTATCAAAACAAACTGCTGAGGAATCTGATGTGTATTTTAATACCCGTCCACGAACTAGCAAACTAGGAGCATGGACTTCAGAACAAAGCCAAATAATTGAAAACAGAAAAGTGCTGGATGAGGCTTATGAAAAACTTTCAAAAAAATATCCAGGAGAAGATATTCCTCGCCCATCCTATTGGGGTGGTTATATTTTGCAACCACAAAGAATTGAATTTTGGCAAGGCCGACCAAGTCGATTACATGACCGAATCTTATATTCAAAAGAAAATAATGTCTGGAGAATAAAGCGATTAGCTCCGTAAAAATAAAAAAACCTCCAATTTTCATTAGAGGTTTTTTATTGTAAAAAATTTAAATATTATTCAGCTTTTTTAGCTGCTTTCTTAGGTGCTGCTGCTTTTTTAGGAGCCGCTGCTTTTTTAGGTGCTGCTACTTTTTTAGATGGAGCTGCTTTTTTCTTAGCTGCTACCTTTTTTTTGTTTGGTCTGCTAACTCCAAATGATCCCATTGCAATTTTGCCTTTTTTACTTTTTTTATCGCCTTTTCCCATAATAGTTTTTTTTATTGTGTGTTATTGATTTCTTATGCAAACCTACATTATTTTTATAAAATAACAAACTCTTTTTAGTCTTAATACCAGATACTTATTACTTGTTATTTTTTTTTAGAAAATAATCTTTCTCAATTAATTCAACTTTTTGAATTGAATTACGCAACCATCTCAAAAGAAGGTCCTCTTTTTCAATATCATTTAAATGCCAATCTATTTCAGTTCTGTGCAGCTTTTCCTTTAATGAATGTAAACAGAGGGCAGCACATACAGAAATATTGAAACTCTCGGTAAAACCATACATTGGAATTTTTACATATTCATCCGCATATTCTCTAACAGTATCAGAAATACCCGTTAACTCGGTTCCGAAAAATAATGCCAATGGTTTGTCTACGGGTAAGTCTTCCAGATTACAATCCTTTTCATGTGGAGTTGTGGCGACTATTCTATAACCTTGATCTTTTAATTTTTTTATGCAATCCAAAGAATTGTTTTCTTCCTTCCTGTATTTATGAAGATCTAACCATTTAGGAGCACCGAGTGCAATGTCTTTGTTTACAGTATATGCATTCTTATTTTCAATGATGTGTATGTCTTGTATTCCAAAGATGTCACAAGAACGCAGAACAGCACTGGCATTATGCGGCTGATATAGATCTTCTAATACAACTGTGATGTGACGGGTACGATAGTTAAGTACAGTGTCAAACTTTGCTCTTCGTGTTTCAGAAATAAATTGCGAAAGATATGTAATGAGCTCCTTCGTCATTATGCTTTTCCGTTCGACTTTGCAACCAAATTTGAAATTCGATATAACAAACGGGCTCCAACATTTGCATCCCATTCATCGCCACCGGGAGCAACTTCGTTTATATCAAATGATAAAATTCGTTTTCCTGAATCTACAATTTTTTCGATCAACATTAAAATTTGCTCGAATTCAAAACCTCCGGCAACGGGTGTGCCTGTGTTCGGACAAAGTTTTGGATCTAATCCGTCTATATCAAAACTTAAATAAATATCGTTTGGTAATTGCGCAATGATTTCGTTGCAAATGGTTGTCCAGGTAACACCATCTAATTGTTTATGTTTAATATCTCTATCGAAAAAAGTTTCAATTCTACCGTTTGAATTTTTAATAAGTTCAAATTCATCCTGACAATAATCCCGAATGCCTACTTGAACCAATTTAGATACCTGTGGGATCTTTAATGCGTTGAACATTATAGAAGCATGAGAAAATTCAAATCCCTCGTAAGCATCACGCAGATCTGCATGGGCATCGATCTGCAATATTGCGAAAGAATTATTCTTTTCTGCTAAAGCTTGCATTAAGCCAAGAGGAGTGGAGTGGTCGCCACCAAGCAATGCAACAATTTTATTTTGTTCAAGGAATGAAAGTGATTTTGCTTTCACCCAATTATTCATTTGCAAACATTCGCTATTGATGAGTTTGCGAGTATTCTCCATTTCATTATTCGTTTCATGACTTTCTCCTTCAAGCAAAAGTTCTATATAGCCTTCCGCTTTGCGTCTTAAACTTTCGTTCTTACTGGAAATATTATCTGAAATAGCGTCCATCGCAATTCCAATTTTCCAGGCATCTTTAATTTTCGGGTCGAATAGATCCACCTGATAGGAGGCATTATATATTACCTGAGGGCCTAGCGCTGTTCCGGCACTATATGAAACAGTGACTTCCCAAGGAACGGGGAGAATGACTATTTCAGCTTCATCAGTAGTAAATGGCAAGCCATATATATTATTGTTTGCGTCACCCAAACCGTTTGGGTTAAAATTATTTATTTTATCCTGCTTACTCATGTAATGTTTTTTTGCGGCACAAAAGTACATAAAATAAAAAAGTCCCGCATTTCTGCGAGACTTTTTTATTACAAATAGTAAAAGACTATTTGTTAACTGTTTTAGCTAAATCTGCACCAGCTTTAAATTTTGCAACTTTTTTAGCAGCAATTTTAATAGCTTTTCCAGTTTGTGGATTACGACCAACTCTAGCTGCTCTTTTAGAGATAGAGAAAGATCCGAAACCTACTAATGCAACTCTGTCACCTTTTTTAAGTGCTTTTGTTGTAGCTGTAACGAATGCATCTAGAGCTCTTTGAGAATCTGCTTTAGTCAATTTTGTTTCTGCTGAGATAGCCTCAACTAATTCTGCTTTGTTCATTTGATTTAGTTTTTTTAAGGGTTTAACATTTAATTATAAAACAAAATTAATACAATTCCCTATCTGTGCAACATTTAGAGCATAAAAAATGAATATTTGTTGATAAGTCGTGTTTTTGTTAATAACTAGGTCCGTAAGAGTATATATTGCTAACTTTCAGAATAGTTAGATTTTGAACAGAGGTTTGTTGCTATAACGCAGACATTTAAGACCCTAATAGTGAGCCGTAATAGTAGTATTAAATAACAAAAATACTGAAATTATAGCTCTGTTTTCCAGTCGCCATTCATTGAAAACCCTCTCAGAAACTCAATTGTAGGCATTTTTTTCTTCCCTGCCAATTGAAGCTCTTCTACTAAAATAAAGCCATCTTTTACTGCAATTTTTAAAAAGCTTTTTGAGTCAGTAATGATAGTACTTACAGAATAAGTTTGAGAACTTATCTCTTTAGAAGTTTTAAATAACTTTACCGAATGAGTTTTACCATCAGGAGAAACGAATGCTGAAAAAGCAGTAGGGTAGGGACTTAACCCACGAATAAAGTTGTGTATTTCATGTATATTTTTATTCCAATCTATTTTGCAATCGTCCTTAAATATTTTTGGTGCGTGTTTTTCCTGCTCTCCTGTTGAAATAAACTCCGATTGCTCTATCTGAGGATAGTTATTTTCCTCTATTGCTTCCACAGTTTTCAGAACCAATCTTGCCCCAATGAACATTAAGCGATCATGTATCTCTCCGGCAGTTTCGTTTTCGCCTATAGATGTTTTTTCTCTGAAAATAATTTTACCCGTATCAATTTGCTGTTGCAGAAAAAAAGTCGTCACTCCTGTTTCTTTTTCTCCATTAATAACTGCCCAATTGATCGGAGCCGCTCCTCTGTATTGCGGCAACAAGGAGCCATGCAAATTAAATGTTCCTAAGCGAGGCATGCTCCAAACCACTTCCGGTAACATTCTGAAGGCAACCACAATTTGCAGATCCGCCTTTAGTGCAGACAATTGTTTTAAGAACTTTTCGTCCTTTAATTTTTCAGGCTGAAGAATAGTTAAGCCTTTTTCGTCAGCATATTTTTTTACAGCAGACTCCTGAACTTGTTGACCGCGGCCGGCAGGCTTATCCGGTGCAGTTACAACACCTACAATATTGTAATTATTCTTGATGAGTATATCCAATGACTCAACTGCAAATTCGGGGGTGCCCATAAAAATTATTCGTAGGTGACTCATTGTTTAAGAATTGGTTAAGTACTAATTGCTATAAGCTAATTGTAAAACTAAAAATAATTCCAGAACAAAAAGCAAATGAAATAATTTCATTTTGAGCAAAATTTGAATTTCAAACGCGTTTCATCATTATTTTCGACTGCCATAGAATCGGAGATTTCGCTATCCATTTCCTTTACATTGTTAATAACCTTGTCGAAATACTTTATTATTACCCAACTAAGTATATGATAAATTAATTGTATTTTTATAATTATTAAAGTGAATGGTCAGAATTAATAATTGCTAAAAAGATATATTGATATGAAAAAAGTAACACTTTTTGTCCTAGTATTTTGCACTTCGTTTTCTGGGTTGAAAGCTCAGGATAAATCCTTTCAAAAAGGTGATATTACTGTCGGTTTGGGTATAGGTGTAGCCATTTACGGAACAAAAATCCATGAAGAATATAATTCTCAGATTTGGAATGGCTCCGGCATTAGCACCGTTCGTATTGCTAATGATACTACAGATGGAGCTGCATCGACTATTATTCCTGTTTCAGTTGAATATGGTCTTTCAAATTGGTTTGGATTGGGTGCTCGTTTCGGGTATTCTAAATATTTTGCAAATGCCGATTCCACAAACAATAATATTAAACCTACTGTTCGCGGATTAGATCTTGATCTTGTTTTGAATTTTCATTTGGTAAAAACAAAACGATTTGACATGCCAATAAGTTTAATTGTTGGATATTCAAATTTTAATTACAAAGCAAATAATCCCAATTCAAATCCAACACCTTTGCCTGATAATGGCAATTCTATGGCAAAAGACAATGGTCTAAACTATGGAATAGCATTGGTTCCTAGGATTTATTTTGGAAGTCATGTAGGAATGTTTTTTAATGTAGGCTATATGGGATATAATTATGGTAGTATAACTTTTTCTAATAACTCTGATTCGAATTTGAATGATGATAATAATCAAGATCGAAATTTTAAAATAAAGGGCAATGGATTTAATATCGGTATTGGTTTGATTGGCAAATTCTAAGTTTTTTTTTAAAATTAAATAAAGGCATTGAAATAAAATTTCAATGCCTTTATTTATGATTGAATAAGTAAGATATTTATTATAATCTTTTGAAAATCAGTTTTTAAAACGTACATTAGTAGAGTTATTTATTCACTTAATCCAGTTTTTCATGAATTTGAAAATATACTTCAAGCTCTTTTCACTTATTGTCATTTTCTTTTGCTTTTCTGATACTGCAAATTGTCAAGTGATGATCAACGAGTATTCCTGCTCAAATGTGACGACTATCCTTGATAACTATAGTAAAACACCTGATTGGGTAGAGTTATATAATGCAGGGAGTTCTGCAGTTACTTTGACAGGTTACTATCTTAGTGATAAAAAAAGTAATCCTACTAAATGGGCTATTCCTGCCGGTGTTACAATACCTGCCGGGGGATTTAAAACGATTTGGGCATCAGGCAATGATATTGTAGTAGGAACAAATGTTCATGCCGGGATAAAGTTGACTCAAACTAAACCAGAGGATCTTGTGTTTTCGGATCCTTCAGGTGTTATCATCGACTCTATGACATTGAGACCAACCCTTTCGGATCATTCCAGAGGAAGAACAACTAATGGAGCGGTTACTTGGAGTGTATTTACTTCCCCTACTCCCGGTGTTTCAAATGCCGGAGCTAAACTGGAATATGCTGTTCGTCCAATTATGAATGTTGCAGCAGGTTTTTATGCCGGAGCACAATCTGTAACTATTACTTCACCTGGCGTCGGCGTTTCAATCTATTATACAACAGACGGAACCACTCCTACAACATCTTCAACATTATATTCTACTCCGGTGAATATTTCTACTACTACTGTTTTGCGGGCAAGAGCTTTTAGCTCAAATCCATTGGTCCCTGCTAGTTTTGTAGAAAGTAATACTTATTTTATTGGAATCACCCACACAACTCCTGTTATTTCGTTATGGGGGGATCAATTAATGACTTTGATGACCGGTACTCAAATAAATCCTGAATCGGGCTTGGAATATTTTGATGAAGCGAAAACACAAATTGCAGAAACACAAGGAGCAACAGATAAGCATGGAAACGATTCATGGGCTTATAATCAAAGAGGGATAGATTTTGTTTCTGAAGATGAATTTGGTTATAATTATGCGGTCAATGCAAAAATATTTGTGAATAAAAGCAGAAAATCTTTTCAGAATATAATTCTTAAGGCTGCTGCAAACGATAATTATCCTTTCGAATCCGGTGGTGCACACATTCGTGATTCATATGTTCATACGCTTTCTCAACGTGGAAATCTACACCTGGATGAACGTACATGGGCTCCTGCTGTCTTATATATTAACGGTCAATATTGGGGCGTTTACGATGTGCGTGAAAAAATTGACGATTCTGATTTCACAGATTATTATTACAAACAATCAGCCAGTGATGATCAATACTTAATGACGTGGGGAGGAACTTGGGAGCAGTATGGTGCTCCAAATGCGCTTCCTGCCTGGAATTCATTAAGAGCATATATTGCTGGAAACAGTATGGCCGTGCCTGCTAATTACGCCCACGTTGATAGTTTATATAATGTGAAGAGTTTGGCTGATTATATTATTTTAAACTCTTGGGCGGTAACTTCGGACTGGTTAAATTGGAACACTGCTTGGTGGCGTGGGTTAAATCCTGCAGGGAACGAGAAGAAGTGGAGATATACCCTTTGGGACAATGATGCAACTTTTGGTCACTATATTAATTATACTGGTATTCCAAGTCAATTGCCTAATGCTGACCCTTGTGATCCGGAGTCACTGCCTGATCCAGGAGGGCAAGGACATATTGAAATTTTAAATGAATTGATGGCTAATCCCGGTTTCAAATTATATTATCAGACAAGATATATCGATCTATTAAACACAACACTTAGTTGCGCTTATGCCTTACCGTTACTCGATAGTATGATAAATGTAATTGCCCCGGAAATGCCTGGCCAGGTTTCTAAATGGGGTGGTTCGGTTAGTCAATGGCAAACAAATGTTACTGATATGCGAACCTTCATTAACACCCGCTGCACAGCTATTCAAGCAGGAATGGTTGATTGCTATGGATTAACAGGTCCATATAATATTACCTATGATGTTCAACCTGCCGGTGCCGGTAACATAAAAATAAATAGTATAACACCTGCTTCCTATATTTTTTCAGGAAGTTATTATGGAAATATCCTTACAACATTGATTGCGACAGCAAATGGAGCGTATGTTTTTGACCATTGGGAAATGGCAAATCATACACCAACACCAACTTCTGTTTCTGATTCGGTGGTTGTTACCTATACTCAAAGTGATGATGTGATCGCTGTTTTCAGGTTAACCTCCGAACCTCAAGGTGGAGAAGATGTTGGTATCCCAAGTGTTTTTTCTCCTAATGGTGATAATAATAATGATATATTATTTGTACTTGGCAGTATCGATAAATTGGATTTCCAAATATATAATCGTTGGGGACAACAAGTTTTTAAAACTGATAACAGATCAAAAGGGTGGGACGGAACTTTTATGGGGCAACCTTGTAATCCGGGAGTATTTGCCTATCGCGTGTCCGGTGTAATGCCGGATGGTAAGAAAGTTGAGAAAAAAGGAAATATCACTCTGATCCGTTGATGCATAATATGATTTTTAGAAAACTATTCATATCAATTATTTTTTCCGGTGTCGCATTATTTTCTATTGCACAGGATGTGCATTTTTCACAATACAACGAAACTCCTCATCTGTTAAATCCAGGTTCTACAGGGGTGTATAGTGGTTATGTCAGAGGGATTGTCAATTATAAAAATCAATGGATGGCAATGGGGAAAGCATTTAATACCGTAGCCGCATCAGTTGATATGCCTCTGTTTGATAAAAATGAAAAGAAAGCACACATAGGTGCCGGAATAAATTTCTTTAGCGATAAAGCAGGGGATTCTCAATTTGGATTAACTCAGGCAAATCTTTGTGTATCAGCAATCCTTCCTGTTAGTAAGGAAAGTAAATTTTCAATGGGGCTTTCATTCGGTGGTGCACAACATAAAATAAATATGGCCGGATTAAGTTGGGGCAATCAATACGATGGACAAGGTTTCAATACTGCGATGAATTCAAATGAAACTGTTCCAACTAGTTCGTTTTTTTATTTTGATCTGGGAGCTGGTATGTATTATGAATATTCGAATGGAAAAGTGAAATTTGAAAGAAATGAAAAAAAGAAAATTGATGTCGGTGTTGCTTATTTTCATATCAATCAGCCAACACAAAAGTATCTTTCTGTAACAGAAAAACTTTATGGTAAATTGGTAGTGAATGTGAATGGTTATCTAGATAAGGCGAATTCGAAAATTGCTTTTCTTCCCTCCATGATTTATTTTCAACAAGGGAAAGCAACTGAAATTACTGCCGGTTGCGCTATCCGTTATCGCTATAAGAACGATACAAAAATTACAGGATTGTTGACGGAGTCTGCAATTGGAATTGGGGTTTATTACAGATACAAGGATGCTATAATTCCTTCTGTTTTTCTGACAGTTGGAGATTTTTCATTTGGTGTTTCTTATGATGTCAATGTTTCATCCTATAAAACCACAACAAAATATAATGGAGGTGCCGAAATTTCATTGAAGTATCATATACTGAAAGGTGCACTGTTTAAGCAAAAGAATATGATCTAAATAAAAAGGGATCCGTAAATCGGATCCCTTTTTATTTTTACATTTTCTCCATTAATACTTTGTACATTTTCACCATTGCATCAATGTCGCTTTTAAATACTTTTTCATTAGGAGAGTGCACATTGTCTTCCGGTGCTCCTATAAAGCACCAATCCCAAGGGAATTCACCCATCTGCAACTCCTTGGCATCACTTCCTCCAGATCCTTCAACTTCCAATTGAAATGGAATTTTTGTCTTTTTTGCAATTGAAATTATTTTATCAACATAACTTCTTCTTGGGATTAAGCTATCACGTAAAGAGATAACAACCCCTTTTCCATGCGGCACGCCTTCTGTTACCCAAGTAATGTCAGAGATCAAAGATTGTTTTACTTTGTATTTTTCGTAAATAAATTTTTGAATGAATGAAACCGTTCCACCGCCATGTTCTTCATAACACGAAAAAACAAGGATGCCATCCTTTAATGTTTCAGCTACTTGTAATGCATTCCAAACTCCAAGCCGATTGTCCATATAACAACATTGCACAAATTCCTTTGTTTCCCGCCAATTTGGTTTAAAAGTTAATTCTGTTCCTCTTTCAATATCTCGTTTGTACTTATATGAAATATTACCTTCTTTATCCACAACTAATTTGCATTCTATTTTTCCTTTGCTGTCCTCACCAACCAGATCCATTCCATCAATTAATCTCGGACCTCCAATTTTCACTAGCTGTTTTCCGTATCTCAC
The DNA here is from genome assembly GCA_947476185.1 of Bacteroidota bacterium. Taxonomy (GTDB): domain Bacteria; phylum Bacteroidota; class Bacteroidia; order 2-12-FULL-35-15; family 2-12-FULL-35-15; genus 2-12-FULL-35-15. The sequence continues at coordinate 9,124 of CANJPX010000041.1, read as the reverse complement.
TGTAAAACCAATGCTATCAAGATGAGCGAAAATTGCGGTTTTAGGTTTCCCGAAAACGAGTACTATACAATCTTGAAAACCTTCTCCAGCATATACTTTTGGCTTAACTTTCCAGCTTTTCTTATTTGTTTCTATATATTTTAAAACGAATTTTGTCATTCCTGCTTCGTTTCCTGAAGGTGCGTGTATCGCACACATTTCTTTTAATAATTTCATAGCTTTATTTTTTATTTTTTCGAAATTACGAATCTAAATTGTCTTTAAATATTTTATTTCTAAACCATTTATATTACTCATCAAATCGTACACCTTTGTTGAATCACTTTTACGGACGGAAAAATTTAATGAACAAGTCAGTTCAAAGTCGTTAGAAAGTATATCCAATTTCTCATCTTTGATAATTTTCATTACTGCATTCATTTGAAGATATTCAAAGTATATTTCATAGATATCATTTACTGTCTTTTCGATTATAGTTGCATTAAGAATAGCATCTGCTGCAGCATGTTTGTAAGCATTGATCAAACCACTGACACCTAAAAGTGTTCCTCCAAAATATCGAACCACAACAATTAAGATATTGGTAAGGTCGTTGGATTGTATCTGTCCTAGTATTGGTTTTCCTGCAGTATAGGAAGGTTCGCCATCATCATTCGCCCTGAAAGCTTGTTTATCTGCTCCCAACCTGAATGCATAACAATGATGCGTTGCATTCGGATGCATTTTTCTCAGCTCAGCCAAACGGATCTTGACCTGCTCTTCGTTATCAACAGGAAAAGCAAAGCCTGAAAACTTACTTCCTCTGTCTTTCAAAAAGCCTATTGATGGCTCTTTTATCGTTAAATAGGTATCTTCAAATAGCATATCCGACTGCTAATATAAAGTGTTTTTGTGTGATAAATTAGATTAAGAAATATTTGTTTTTTCTACAATAAATTATAAATTAGCTAAAATTTAAATTATGGTGATCGGTTACATAGATATTGAATCCCTTTCTCAAAAAATGGTACTTGAATCCAATTTGGAAAGTGTTTTGGCTGTTGAAAAGCTTATTTCTCATGCTAAAGATGAGTATGCCATTACCGAAGAAAATTATAATTTTATATGGATCGCTTTAAATGAAGCTGTTTCAAATGCTATTAAACATGGCAATAAATTTGACCCAAATAAGAAAGTTCGTCTAGCCGTTGAGACTAAAAATGAACGCTACCTGTGTTTTTCAATCAAGGATGAAGGAGCAGGGTTTGATCCGGAAATTATTCCCGACCCGACTACCCCGGAAAGAATCACAGAGCCAAATGGAAGAGGGGTCTTTTTGATCAAAAAATTAGCCGATTTCGTTAATTATTCTGAAAATGGCACTTGCGTAGAAATAGGATTTGATCTTTTTAAGAATTAAGATCCTTTCAAATAAAAAAGTAATTTATCTCCGCTGATATTTTCTCGAACTACCGGGCTTTCCTTTAATACAGGAGCATTAACTCCTTTGCCTAATTCCTTGTCAGAAATAAATACTCGAGCAGCATCCCATAGATCCGAATCAATAAAGCTATTTAAAAGCAACTCTCCACCTTCAACAAGGAGAGATTGGATATTACGTTTGTATAATTCATCCAATACTTGTGGAATGATCGGTTTTTCGAAATCGATCTTTACATACTCCAGATTTTCATTCGAAATTTCATTTACCGAAGTAAAAATAAGTGTTGGAGTGCTTTTGTCAAATAGGTTGAAATGTTTCGGAATCCTTATCCATTTATCTATTGTTATCCTCAAAGGGTTTTTGCCTTTCACCTCTCTGACAGTTAATTGCGGGTTATCCAGCAAAGCAGTATTTGTTCCGATGATAATCGCCTGTTCCTGACTTCTCCACAAATGCAATAATTTTTTAGAATCAGAATTACTGATTTGAATAGGCTTGGTTGTATTTTCTTCGTTGCGTTTCGCATCAATAAACCCATCCTCTGTTTGTGCCCATTTTAAAATGATATAGGGCCGTTTTTTTTCGTGATAAGTAAAAAAACGCTTGTTCAATTTTTTACAATCAGCTTCAAGTATCCCAATTTTAACATCAATACCTGCCTTTGCTAATTTTTCAATTCCTTTTCCGGAAACCAATGAATTTGTATCAATGCTCCCGATAACAACATAGGGTATCTTATACTCCATGATCAGATCGGCGCATGGAGGTGTTTTTCCAAAATGGGAGCAGGGTTCTAAATTTACGTACAGCGTAGATCTTTTTAAAAGTTCTTTATTTTTTACAGAATGAATAGCATTCACTTCTGCATGTTCTTTCCCATATAGCTCGTGATAACCTTCTCCTATAATTTCTCCATCACAAACAATGACACATCCAACCATAGGATTCGGAGCAACTTGTCCTAACCCTTTTACCGCAAGGTCAAGGCAATGTTTAATGTATTTTTCGTGATTGCTCATTTTTGAATATTGTGTTTTAACTATTCTTACCTTTGCTAAAGATATGAAAATTGCTTCTAATAAGATCAAGGATGTTTTACGCTTTTTTCGTGAGGAGTTATTTGATTCCTACGAAAAGGACGAGCTTGAATCCATTATAACATACTGTTTCGAAGTGTTTCTAAACATGGATAGAACGGCTATGTTGATCCGATCTGATGATACCGTTACGGAGTCGGAATTATTGAAATTTAATTTTGCCATAAAAGATCTGAAAAAACATAAGCCGATTCAATATATTTTAGGGCAGGCCGATTTTTATAATTTGAAATTTAAAGTGAATGAGCATGTGTTGATCCCGCGCCCGGAAACGGAGGAGCTAGTTTATTTGATCATAAAAGAGTGTAGAGATAAAAATGCAGGAGATCAGGAATTAAAAATACTAGATATAGGCTCTGGAAGCGGATGTATACCGATAGCATTAAAAAAGAATCTGCCATCTTCAAAAATGACCTCCATCGACATTTCAAATGAAGCTGTCGAAGTGGCGAAGCAAAACGCAAAACTAAATGATGTTGAAGTAGAGTTTATTGTTGATTCTATCCTAGATGTAAAATCAAAAATTTCTGATGCAGATTCTCTTTTCGATATTATAGTAAGTAATCCTCCCTATATATGCATTTCTGAAAAAGAAAATATGAATAGAAATGTTTTGGATCATGAACCACATTTAGCCCTTTTTGTCAAGGATAATGATCCCTTATTATTTTATTCGGCCATTAGCGATTTTGCTTTAAAACATCTAAATGAAAATGGAAGGATCTACTTCGAAATAAATCAGGCATTCGGTCCTGAAACGATGCTTCTGCTTGAAAATAAAGGCTTTAAAAACATCGAGTTGTTAAAGGATATAAGCAATAATTATCGTACCTTGCGAGGTAATATTTAAAGAAGATTACGATGAAAACAATTGGAATTACTTGTTTCTTAGTTTTAATAACTTGTTTTAAAACATTTGCTCAAATTGGCTATAATGTTGAAGTCCTTCCTACAAATGTTGGAGGAAAAGCAGAATTCAAAAGAGTTTTTGAACAGGAGCTGATCTACCCGGAATCCTTGTTACAGAATAAAACCGGAGGAAAGGTTACCATTAATTTTGATATCAAAAAAGATAGTTCCATTTCAAATATTAAGCTTGTCAGCTGTGGCTTTTCTGAGTTGGACGCTGAAGCATTAAGGCTGTTCAATTTGCTGTTGTGGGTGCCGGCAGTTAAAGAAGGGCAATCAGTGGGTACAGGCTGGACAGTTGATTACGATTTTCATCCGGAAAAATATGCGAAAATTTGTAAACAACGAGGATTTACAAAATTCAAATATCTCATCGATTCACAAATTGATTCTACCGGTAAAATATACACTTCAAATGTTCAAATGCCGATGTATGAAAAGGGGAATTTTGCTCTTCAGGATTTTATAAAAGAAAATCTGGAATACCCTCATCAGGCACAATTGTCTAATATTCAAGGAACAGTAGTTTTGAGTTTTATTGTTGAACCAAGTGGGTTGATGACAAATATAGGTATTGAAAAATCTATAGGTGGTGGTTGTGATCAGGAAGCTATTCGAGTGATACAGCTTATCAAGTGGTATCCCGGAAAACACAATGATAAATTGGCGCGTGTGAAAATGAGTTTTCCTGTTTACTTTGTTCTGAATGATGAATTTAAGGACAATAGCACCGGGGAGCAGAAGTGATAATTATGAGTGATAGTATCAAACATAAAATAGCAGAACTTTCTCATAAAATAGAGGAGCATAATTACAATTATTATGTGCTTTCTAACCCTGTTATCAGTGATTTTGAATTTGACAAATTGTTAATTGAACTCATTGATCTAGAAACAAATTACCCGCAATATTTAAAGTCTGATTCCCCCTCTCAAAGAGTAGGCGGACAAGTTTCCAAAGAATTTAAAAATGTTAAGCATAAATATCCAATGCTTTCCCTTGGAAACACATACAATGAAGAAGACCTTCGTGATTTTGATGAACGGATCAAAAAAGCAGGATTAACGAAGTTTGAATACGTTTGCGAATTGAAATACGATGGTGTTTCCATTTCATTAACTTATGTTGACGGGAAATTGACTCAGGCAGTGACCCGTGGTGATGGCGAAAAAGGTGATGATGTAACAGCAAATGTAAAAACGATCAGAAGCATTCCATTAAGACTAAGAGGGGAAAATTACCCAAGGGAATTTGAGATTCGTGGTGAAATATTTATGCCCAAAAGCGAGTTTATAAGGATCAATGAAGAAATGAGAAATCAGTTAATCGAAGATGGGTATGATGAAGATGAGATCGCTGAAAAACTTTTAAAAAATCCGCGTAATGCTGCTTCGGGAACCTTAAAGCAATTAGATTCGAAGGCTGTGGCCGAACGCAGATTAGATTGTTATTTGTATTCTTTGCTTGGGGAAAATCTACCTGTTGAATCACACTATGAAAGTTTACAGGATGCTGGGAAATGGGGATTAAAAGTATCCGCCGATATGGAAAAGGTTTCATCCATTGAAGGTGTGATAAAATATCTGGAAAAATGGGACAAAAAACGGCATACTTTAAATGTTGAAACTGACGGAGTAGTTATTAAGGTAAATTCATTCGAGCATCAAACATATTTAGGTTTTACTGCTAAATCCCCGCGATGGGCAATCGCGTATAAATTCAAGGCAGCAAGAGTTTCAACGATTCTTGAAAGCATTTCGTATCAGGTTGGTAGAACGGGTGCGATCACTCCAGTTGCGAATCTTAAACCGGTGCAATTGGCCGGTACAACAGTAAAACGGGCCTCTTTGCATAATGCTGATATTGTTGAGAAATTAGATGTCCGTGTTGGAGATACTGTCTTTGTTGAAAAAGGAGGGGAGATAATTCCAAAGATAATTGGTGTTGATGAAAAAAAAAGAGGACATGATCTATTTTCCGAATCCTCAAAACCTACAAATTACATTACACATTGTCCTGAATGTAATACAAAACTGATCCGCAACGAGGGAGAAGCAAATCATTACTGCCCGAATGAACTTGGTTGTCCACCACAGGTTAAAGGTAAAATGGAACATTTTGTCTCCCGGAAGGCAATGAATATTGACAGTCTTGGTGCTGAAACTATTGCTCAGTTGTATGATGCAGGTCTGCTACATTCTATTGCAGATATTTATGAATTAAAAAAGTACGACCTGCTCAAGATAGATCGTATGGCAGAAAAGAGTGCCAATAATTTATTAGCCGGAATTGACGCTTCCAAGGGTGTGCCATTTGAGCGCGTTTTATTTGCTATTGGAATTAGGCATATTGGTGAAACAACTGCAAAAAAATTGGCCTATTATTTTAAAAATATCGATTCATTAAAAAATGCTACCTTAGAACAATTGCTAGAAGTTGGTGATATAGGAGAACGATCAGCTCAAACGATTATTGATTATTTTGCTGATAATAGAATAGGGAAAATTCTCGAAAAATTAAAAAAGGCCGGTTTGCAGTTTGAATTATCAGAGGAACAATTAACAAATACAAGCGAGAAGCTGAAGGATATATCTTTTGTCGTTTCCGGTGTGTTTAGTAAGTTCTCCCGTGATGAGCTAAAGAAAACAATTGAACAGAATGGTGGTAAAAATGTAAGCGCTATTTCAGGCAAAACAAATTATTTATTGGCAGGAGAAAATATGGGTCCCGAGAAATTGAAAAAAGCTGAAAAGTTAGGTGTTCCGATAATTTCAGAAGATGATTTTATTAAAATGGTTAGCACCTAAATTAATGTTGTTTCTTTCAAAATAGAGAAACTTAATTCGTTTATTTTATCTGAATATAAATGAGCATATTTAAGAATATAAAACAATCAATTGCTAATCGTGCATTAAAGCAAGAGTTGAAAACATTTCAAAAAATTGCAAACCCAAATAAATTTAATTTTGACAAAATTAAAACAGTGGGAATTGTTTTTGATGCCACTAATACTGAGGATTACGAAATTGTAAAGCGTTATGTAGTTTATTTGCGCGAACATTTTAAAAAGGTTAAAGTAGTTGGATTCTTTAGTACCAAGGAAATACCCGCATTGACATATTCAAAATTAGAATATGATTTTTTCTCAGCTAAAGAATTGAATTGGATGGGTACTCCGAATTCAGTAGTGATCAGGAATTTTATCAATGAAGAGTTCGATCTTTTGATCGATCTGAATATCAATGATCATTTTGCTTTAAAATATATATCATCTTTATCAAAGGCGGCATTTAAAGTAGGTAAGTTCAATGAAAAGGATGTCGAAATTTACGATATGATGATCGATGCAGACAATACAAAGACAGTAAAGTATTTTTTGAGACAAATCGATATGTATATTACTATGCTAAATAAAGTGGATGTAAATTCTAACTAAATTTTATAATTACGATTTCCTTATTTAAATGTGGAATGAAAATTAATAACTAAATTCATTTCCTCCCTCTTGGGGAGGCTAGGAGGGACCAATGAACTATATTTTATTTGATGATTCCAGAGTAAATTTGTTGCCACTGACATTCACACGTCCGGTCGCTGATATCCGGATTGGAATTTTAACAATTCGTGAAAAATGGGAGAAAATGTTGGATGCTAAAACATCGTCCAAAACAGAAGATTACTTGAGTAAAAAACATCCTTTGGAATTTGCAATTGATACCGACAATGTCTGGATCAACGGCTCGTATTGTCCGAATGAAAAGTTAATTGAAGAAATTAAAACGTTGAATCCTAACGAATTATTAATGGATACAACTACTGTTGTTGCTGTTAATACTGGTGATATAAAATATTTTGAGGAAGATTCAATTGATTCTTTTACAAAATATGAATCTCACGCTAAGACCATTTGTATCAAAAATCCTTGGGATATCTTTTCTAAAAATGGCGAAGCTATAAAACATGATTTTGATCTCTTAACGAAGGGCAGAAAATCATTGGTATTGAGTGATTCCAATCAGGTTATTTGTGTAGAAAATATTTTTGTTGAGGAAGGAGCAAAGGTCGAATGTGCAATTTTGAATGCCTCCGAAGGCCCTATATACATCGGTAAAGAATCTGAGATAATGGAAGGCTCGATCGTTCGCGGACCATTTGCTTTATGTGAACACGCTGCTTTAAAAATGGGTGCTAAAATTTATGGTCCTACTACCGTTGGGCCACATAGTAAGGTAGGAGGGGAAGTCAATAATTCTGTCATTATCGGATATTCAAACAAAGGGCATGATGGATTTTTGGGCAATTCTGTTTTAGGAGAATGGTGCAATATTGGCGCTGACAGCAATAATTCTAATTTAAAAAATAATTATGCGGAAGTAAAGTTATGGAATTATGAAAAAGAACGTTTCGTAAATACAGGTCTAACATTCTGCGGACTAATTATGGGGGATCATAGCAAATGTGGTATTAATACGATGTTTAATACCGGAACGGTGGTAGGTGTAAATGCAAATATTTTCGGATCCGGATTTCCCCGTAATTTTGTGCCTTCCTTTTCCTGGGGTGGCGCTGCAGGATTTACAACATATAAAATAAAAGACGCTTTTGAAGTTGCTAGTAAAGTGATGGAAAGACGAGGCTTGGTTTTTAATGAAGTGGAACAGGATATTTTAACGCATGTTTTTGAACTTACAGAAAAGTTTAGAAAATAATCTATAATTATGAACTTTTCATACACAGAAATTATTGGCTATATAGCTTCTTTTACAGTTTTGATCTCCTTTTTAATGAAGAACATCAAAACATTAAGAATCATCAATACGATTGGGTGTTCCTTTTTCGTTGCTTACGGTATTCTTCTGAATAACTCAATCCCGATCATCTTCACAAATACTGCTATTATTGGAATTAATGTTTATTATCTTTCGAAGATGAAAAACAAATTGGATTAAGCTATTTTTTGACGAAATTCTACAATTTTTCTTTATGTCATTTTGTCCCATATCCCCCGATGGCATAGCATTTGAAAATGATTGATTGATATTTATAATTACGATATAATACTACTTAAAACATGACTGATAATTTCGATTTAAATAGCTTAGTACCAATGCTTAGCGATAATATTGTGGATGAGGATACTGAGTTTATTCCTTTGCTTTCGACGGAGGATGAAGACCAAATGAATTCTGAAAAGGTACCTGAAGAACTGTCAATTTTACCTCTTCGGAATACTGTTTTGTTTCCTGGAGTTGTGATTCCAATCACTGTAGGCCGTGATAAATCAATTAATTTGATAAAAGATGCCTATAAAGGCGATAAAATAATTGGTGTAGTTGCCCAAAAGAATGACTCTGTTGAAGATCCTTCTGTTGACGATCTTAATAAAATCGGAACTGTAGCACAGATCATCAAAATGCTTCGCATGCCAGATGGAAATACCACTGTTATTATTCAGGGGAAAAAACGTTTTGAAATAAAGGAAATTAAGCAAACTCAACCTTATTTGAAGGCTGTAATTTCTGCATTTTCAGAATCACGTCCCAAAAAAGATGATAAAGAATTTGATGCTGTCGTTTCCTCTTTGAAGGATCTTGCTCTACAAATTGTGAAGCAAAGTCCGCATATTCCAAGCGAAGCCGGTTTCGCATTAAAAAATATTGAGAGTCCTTCTTTTTTGATCAATTTTATTTCATCT